>NZ_CP039383.2:1216120-1520151 GCF_004803715.2 Luteimonas yindakuii | reverse complement strand
GAGTTGCAGCCAGTGCAGGTAGCCGTCGTAGTCGCCGACCACGACATAGTTGCCGTGGACCACGGCCGAGGTCAGGTCGCGACGCGCCAGCCCGTCCTGCTGCCACATCGCCGATCCGCTGCGCTTGTCCAGGCCCCACACCGTGCCGGCCGGGTCGGACACCGCGAGCAGGTTCGGCGCGACGCCGAGCCGCCCGACGCCACCACGGTCGCTCACCCACAGGGGGCGGCCGGTGGGGCCATCGATGGCCATCGTGTTGCGCTTGTAGCTCGTCGCGAACACCACGGTGCCATCCAGCACCGGCGTACCGTCGATATCGGCCATGCGCTCGAGCTCGGTGCGACCGTCCGGCGGGCCGACCAGCTGTTCCCACAGCACGCGGCCGTCGGCAATGCTCAGCGCGACCACCGTGCCGTCGTCGTTGCCGACAAACACGAGGCCCGGGCCGAGGAGTGCCGAGCCATGCCCGCGCACCGTCAACGTCGGCAGCTCGCGCACCCAGAACCAGCGACGCTCACCGGTCGCGACATCGAACGCGGTCACCCGGCCGTCGTTGGAGCGCACGATCACCGCGCCCTGCCCGATCACCGGCGCCGCCAGCACTTCGTTGCCGACCTTGGCCTGCCAGCGTTCGGTACCGGTCGCGGCATCCAGCGCCACGACCTCACCATCGAGTCCGCCGACCACCACCAGCCCCTCGCCGTGGCCGGGGCCACCCGACAGCCGCAGGTCGGAGGGGTAATGCCAGACCTGCGCGCCGCTCTGCAGGTCGAACGCGCGCACGCCGCCACGCACGGCGGCCGCGTAGACACGGCCATCGCCCACCGCCGGTGCCTGGCGCACGCCGATACGGCCTTCGCCCTTGCCGGCGCCAGCGGTCCAGATCCGCTCCGGAGTCGCCGTCGAGGTGAACTCGACCAGCGGTGCCGGATCGGTGGTGTTGGGCTTGTCGTCGTCGCTGCTGAACCAGCCGCGGATCGTGCCGCAGCCGGTCAGCGCGACCGCGCCCAGGAGAAGGATCGCGCCACGCAACGCGGCAGAACGCTTGGCAGACTTCATCAAGAGGCCTCGTTGGGGGTCGGTTCGCCACCTGCGGCAGCGAGCTTGATTTCGATCAGCCCGCGGCCGGGCGAGGCGACGTCGGTCTGCGCGAGTGCGCGGGCATAGGCCTCGCGGGCCTCGGCAGTCTGGTCCAGCGCGGCGTGCGCATCGCCCAGTGTTTCGAGCGCGGTCGCGTCGCTGGCGTCCCGCAACAGGGCGACGGCTTCCTCGGCGCGATCCGCGTCGATCAGCAGCTGGCCCAGACGCTGGCGCCGGATCGGCTCGAGCGCCAGGTCGCTCGCATCCGCGCCCTGCAGGGTCTGGATGGCCGCGTCACGTTCGCCGGCCTGCACCTGTGCACGAGCAAGCTCGAGTGCGGCAAGCACACCGTAGCTGCCGCCCTGCAAGGCGCCGACCTGGCGCTGGGCGTCGGCGAGGTCGCCGCTGGCAAGATCCGCGACCATGCGCTGGTAGGTCATGCCCGCCTCGACACGCTGGGCGTGCTGGTTGCCCTGCCACCAGCGCCAACCGCCGACGAGACCGAAGGCAACGAGGATGCCTGCAAGGATGCCGAGGCCGTTCTCACGCAGCCAGGTACGGACGCGTTCACCCTGTTCGTGTTCGTCCGGAAGATCGTCGATCGCCATGCTGTCTCTCGCCGCACGCTGGCGCGCGCGACCTGTTGTTCTTGTATGGGGTCCGCGTCGGAACGCGGACCATTGGGATACGCCACGCGGGCGTCCGGATCACTCCGAGACGGGCGCGAGCGAGCCGTCAGAGGATACCTCAAAGCGGGCCACGTTCGCCCGCTTGAATCCGGCGAGATCCTGCACCTCGCCGTTGCGCCGGACCTCGACGCCACCCGCATTGCCGAGCACCACGCGGCCAACCTGGCCGGGCTCGTAACTGCGGGAATCACCGGCCCGCACGAGCGCCTGCTCGACCTCGCGGCCATCCGGAGCGAGTACCTGCATCCAGCTGTCGCCGCGGAATTCCAGCGACAGTGACTGCGCGACGGCCGATGCCGGTGCGGTCCGCTGCACCGGCGGCGCCATCGACGCCACCAGCGGACGCTGCTGCGCCGGCGTGCGCGGCGCCGCCTCGGTCGTCACCACACCGTCGGCGCGGGCTGCGCCCTGGTCCATGCTCGACGGATCGACATCCAGTGCGATGACACCCTGCCCCGGGCCATCGACGTGTTGCCGGGTGACCATCCACACCGGCACCGCGATAGCGGCCGTGATCACCACATAGACGACCTTGCGAGCCGCCTGTTCGGCATAGCGCTGCAACGGCGACGTGTAGGTGCGCGGCTGCAGGCGCGATGGCTCCAGCGGCTGCTGGGCCTCCGGTGGCAGCAGGCTGTCGGCTGGCACTCCCAGCACCCGCGCATAGCTGCGGACCTGGCCGCGGATGAAGACAGGCGCCCCGAGCCTGCCCCAGTCGCCCGATTCAAGCGATTCCACCACCCGTGCGGGTACACGCATCCTTGACGCAACATCGGCCACGCTCAGGCCGGCACGTTGGCGGGCGTCCCGCAGGCGGTCCCCGTGGCCATCAGAGTGGCCTGGATTCGCTGCAGATGTCATAGCTGACTGCTTTCCCCGGATGATTCGGACAGCGCACGCGGAAACTCCCTTTCCAGGCGCTGACGATAGCGTCCGGCGGCTGCCATGTCGCCGAGGCGTGTTTCGATCTGTGACGCAAGTAGAAGCGCAGCCCCCGTTGCGGGCGCAGCCGCGAGGCGGCGCTCCGAAAACGCACGTGCTTCCAGAAAACGGCCACTACGGTACTGGTAATCGGCCATTGCTGACAATGCCACAGTGTTGGCCGGGTCCAACCCTAGGGCGAACCGCAGGTCGCGCTCGACCCGCCCCGGCTGTCCTGCGGCTTCGGCACAGGCGCCGGCGTTGGCCATCGCGTCCGCCACCCGCCCATAGCGGGGGTCGGCGATCGCCCGGTCGAAATACCCCATTGCCTCCGCGGCGCGCGCATTGCCGCACAGCCAGGCACCGTAATTGTTGAGCATCAGCCCATTGTCCGGCGCCGCTTCCGCAGCGCGGCGGTAATAGTCGCCGGCCTCCGCCGTACGCCCGTTGCGCACGGCGACAACGGCCAGCAGGGTCAGGGCGTCGGCGGACTTCGGGTCCACCCGCAGTGCGTCGCGCGCATGACCCGCGGCGGCATCGAACTCACCGGCAACGAGGGCACGGTCGGCACGGCTGACGTGCGTGGCGGCCTCGGTGCGGCGACGGTCTTCAGGCGTGGTGCGGAAGCTGTAGTCCTGGGCCACCTGCCGCGTCTTGCCGCGGCTCGCATCCGCCTTGATGAAGGTGAGGCGGGAGCAACCGGTGGCGAGGATCGCAACCGTGGCCGCGAGGACAAGCAGGCGTACGGCTGCCTCAGGCGGCCGCATCGGCATTTCCCTGGGCCTGCAACTGCTTGTTGAATTCAGCCTGGCGCCGTGTGCGGTCGGCCACCTGCCCCTTGAGCTGGCCACATGCCGCGTCGATGTCATCGCCGCGGGTACGGCGCACCGGCGCGATCATGCCGGCGTTGTTGAGCTGTTTCTGGAAGGCACGGATGACCTCGTCATCGGGCCGTGCGTAGCGCGTGCCCGGGAACGGGTTGAACGGAATCAGGTTGATCTTGGCGGCGTCCTTCATCTGCACCGCGCGGTCGAATGCGCGCAGCAGCGCGACCAGCTCACGCGCGTGCTCGGGCTGGTCGTTGACACCCTTCATCAGGGTGTATTCGAACGTCACCGATTCGCCCTTCTTCCGCAGCGCATAGCGCACGCAGGCATCCATCAGCTCGGCAATCGGGTACTTCTTGTTGAGCGGCACCAGCTGGGTGCGCAGTTCGTCGTTGGGCGCGTGCAGCGAGACCGCAAGCGAGACGTCGCTCTCCTCGCCCAGGCGGTCGATCATCGGCACCATGCCGGCGGTGGACAGTGTCACCCGCTTGTTGGCGAGGCCGTAGCCGAGGTCGTCGCGCATCACGCTCATCGCGCGCACCACGTTGTCGAAGTTCATCAGCGGCTCGCCCATGCCCATCATCACGACGTTGGTGAGCTTGCGCTGCCTGTGGGGCACGTTGCCGAGGTGGCGTGCCGCGATCCACACCTGGCCGATGATTTCCGCCGTCGACAGGTTACGGTTGAAGCCCTGGGTCGCGGTCGAACAGAACTGGCAGTTCAGTGCGCACCCGACCTGCGAGGAGACGCAGAGGGTGCCGCGCCCCTTGTCGGGGATGAACACCGTCTCGATCGCATTGCTGCCGTCCATGCCGACCAGCCACTTGTGGGTGCCGTCGACGGAGGGTTTGTCGAACTGGATAGCCGGAACGCGTATCTCGGAGTGCGCCTCCAGCTTGGTGCGCAGCGCCTTGCCGAGGTCGGTCATCTCCTCGAACGTGGTCACGTGCCGGTGGTGGATCCACTTCATGACCTGGTGCGCACGGAAGCGCTTCTCGCCGAGCGTGTCGACGAAGAAGAGCTCGAGCCCTTCGCGGTCGAGCTCGAGGAGGTTCTGCCTGGTGGTTGTTTCGGTCACGACTGTTCGGTTGCCTGTTGATTTGCCACGAAGGAACGCGGAGTGAGGATGAGGTGCCGGAAGCGGAGCTGCCGACCTGTCATTGCTCCGCGTCCTTCCGCGGCAGGAACATCAACGGGCGTGGACGTCCGTCGATGCGAAGAAGTAGGCGATCTCGACGGCCGCGGTCTCGGCGGCATCCGAGCCGTGCACCGCGTTCGCGTCGATCGAATCGGCGAAGTCGGCGCGGATGGTGCCGGCCGCGGCTTCCTTCGGATTGGTCGCGCCCATCAGCTCGCGGTTCTTCGCGATCGCACCGTCGCCTTCGAGCACCTGGATCATCACCGGGCCGGAGATCATGAACTCCACCAGCGCGTTGAAGAACGGACGCTCGCGGTGCACGGCGTAGAAGCCCTCGGCTTCCTTGCGCGACAGCTGGGTCATGCGTGCAGCGATGACCTTGAGGCCGGCCTTCTCGAAACGGCTGTAGATCTCGCCGATGACGTTCTTGGCGACGGCATCGGGCTTGATGATGGACAGGGTGCGCTCCAGCGCCATGGACGATCTCCGGGAGTGAGGGACCGCGCGAACGGCGGCCCGTGAATTCGGTTGCATGGAAAAACCCGCGTCGCTGCGCGGGTTTGGCCGATCTGGCTGCGGTCGATTCTAGCTGAAAAGCACGGGCATTTGTAGACGCGCGGACGGCGTGCGCACCCGCGTTTGACCGCTGGACAGGCTGCGACCTAACATCCAAACAAGCGTTTGATCATGGGAAGCCATGTCCACCCAGTTTTCGACCAAGGAACGCATTCTCGGCGCGGCGGAGGAACTCTTCGCGCAGCAGGGATTTGGCGCGACCTCCCTGCGCCAGGTCACCAGCCGCGCGGACGTCAATATCGCGGCGGTGAACTACCACTTCGGCAGCAAGGAGAACCTCGTCAACGAGGTCTTCCGCCGCCGCATGGACGACATGAGCGGCCATCGGCTGGCAATGCTCAACGATGCGCGGGCGCAACGTCCCGGTGAACTGGAAGCCATCCTCGCCGCCTTCGTCGAACCGGCGCTGGCGCTGGCCGCAGGCCGCAATGGTGGCGGTGCCTTCATCCGGGTGATCGCCCGCGCCTATGCCGAGCAGAACGACGGGCTGCGTGGGTTCCTGTCCGAACGCTACGGGCATGTGCAGCGTGAGTTCGCCCGCGCGATCGCCGAGTGCGTCCCGGGCCTCGCGAAGGAACAGCTGTACTGGCGACTGGATTTCCTCGGCGGCGCGTTGACCTATGCGATGGCCGACTTCGGCCTGATCCGCCGCCCGCCCGGGGTCGACGAGCAGACCCATCGGCGCCGCGCCGCGGAGGAACTGATCCGCTTCGCCGCCGCCGGCTTTCGCAGCTGACCGCACCGGCGCTGTCAAACGTCACGCCGATAACGTTACATATCAAGGAGTTGGGAAGAATGTCTGAGAAACTGCTTGTCCGTCGCGCAGCAGTGCTGGGCGCGGGTGTCATGGGCGCCCAGATCGCCGCGCACCTGACCAATGCCGGTGTGGACACCGTGCTCTTCGACCTCGCCGCCAAGGAAGGTCCTGCCGACGGCGTGGTGCTGAAGGCGATCGCCAACCTCGGCAAGCTGAGCCCTGCCCCGCTCGCCAGCAAGGCGCTGGCTTCGGCGATCACCCCGGCCAACTACGACACCGGTCTCGAGCAGCTGAAGGGCTGCGACCTGATCATCGAGGCGATCGCCGAGCGGATGGACTGGAAGCAGGATCTCTACCGGAAGATCGCGCCGTTCGTTGCCGACCACGCGGTGCTGGCCTCCAACACGTCGGGCCTGGGGATCAATGCCTTGGCCGATGTGCTGCCGGAAGAACTGCGCCACCGCTTCTGCGGCGTGCATTTCTTCAACCCGCCGCGCTACATGCATCTGGCCGAGCTGATCCCCGCCAGCACCACCGATGCCACCGTTCTGGAAGGCCTTGAGACGTTCCTCACCACCCAGCTGGGCAAGGGCGTGGTGTACGCCAAGGACACCCCGAACTTCATCGGCAACCGCATCGGCGTGTTCTCGATCCTCGCCACGATCCACCACACGCGCGAAGCCGGTCTCGGCTTCGACGAGGTGGACGCGCTGACCGGACCGCTGGTCGGTCGCCCGAAGTCGGCGACCTATCGCACCTCCGACGTGGTCGGGCTGGACACCATGGCCCATGTCATCAGGACCATGGCCGACACGTTGCCGCAGGACCCGTGGCACCGCTATTTCCAGTCACCCGAGTGGCTGCAGGCGTTGATCGGCAAGGGCGCGTTGGGCCAGAAGGCGGGTGCCGGCATCTTCCGCAAGGCGGGCAAGGACATCATGGTCCTCGACCTGGAGAAGCAGGACTACCGCCTGGCCGACCGCAAGGCCGCCGACGAGGTGGTCGAGATCCTGAAGACGAAGAATCCCGCGGAGAAGTTCGCAAAGCTGCGCGAAAGCCGACACCCGCAGGCGCAGTTCCTGTGGGCGGTGTTCCGCGACCTGTTCCACTACAGCGCCTACCACCTTGCCGATATCGCCGAGACCGCGCGCGATGTCGACCTCGCGATCCGCTGGGGCTACGGCTGGTCGCTCGGGCCGTTCGAGACCTGGCAGGCCGCCGGCTGGAAGCAGGTCGCGCAGTGGATCGCCGACGACATTGCCGCCGGCAAGGCGATGAGCGATGCGCCGCTGCCGGCCTGGGTGCTGGACGGCCGCGAAGGCGTGCACTCGGCCGAAGGCAGCTACAGTCCGGCACGCGATACCGTGGTGCCGCGCTCCACCCTGCCCGTCTACCAGCGCCAGCGCTTCCCTGATCCCGTCCTCGGCGAGACCTTCGACGCTGGCACCACGGTGTTCGAGAACGACGGCGTGCGCATGTGGCACGACGGCGACGGCATCGCGGTGGTGTCGTTCAAGACCAAGATGCACACGGTCTCCGACCAGGTGCTCGACGGGTTGCAGGAAGCGGTGGCGATTGCCGAGCGCGATTTCCAGGGCCTGGTGATCTGGCAACCGAAGGAGCCCTTCTCCGCCGGTGCCGACCTCGCCGGCGCGCTCGGCCTGCTGCAGGCCGGCAAGGTGGACGCGTTCGAGGCGATGGTGGCGAACTTCCAGGCCACCAGCCAGCGCATCAAGTACGCGCTGGTGCCGGTGGTCGCGGCGGTGCGCGGGCTGGCGCTGGGCGGCGGCTGCGAGTTCCAGATGCACAGCGCCCGCACGGTCGCCCATCTGGAAAGCTATATCGGCCTGGTCGAGGCCGGTGTGGGCCTGCTGCCGGCTGGCGGCGGCCTGAAGGAACTGGCGGTGCGCGCGTCGCAGGCGGCCGGCCCCGGCGGCGACGTGTTCGCCGAACTCAAGAAGACCTTCGAGACCGTGGCGATGGCGAAGGTATCGAGCTCGGCCTTCGAGGCGAAGGAATTGGGCCTGCTGCGCGCCGATGACCGCATCGTGTTCCACGCACACGAGCTGTTGCACGTGGCCAAGGCCGAGGCGCGCGCGCTGGCGGAAGCCGGCTATCGCCCACCGATGCCGGCACGTCGCATCCAGGCGGCTGGTGACGTCGGCATCAGCACCTTCCGGATGCTGCTGGTCAACATGCTGGAGGGCCGCTTCATCAGTCCGTACGACGACGAGATCGCCACCCGCATCGCGACAGTGCTTAGCGGCGGCGAGATCGATCGCGGCGCGCTGGTCGACGAGGACTGGCTGCTCGCGCTCGAACGCAGGCATTTCGTCGAGCTCGCCCAGCAGGAAAAGACCCAGGCGCGCATCGGCCACATGCTCAAGACAGGCAAGCCGCTGCGCAACTGATCGCAGGCCGTGATTGGTGGTTCGGGATTGGTGATTCGGAAAAGCAGGAAGGTCGCCACTAGGCGCCGGCTCCCGAACCACTTCACCTCGAATCACCAATCACCAATCACGAATTCCGCTTTCGGAGAAAGCAAGATGAGCAAGCAGATCCAGGACGCCTACATCGTCGCCGCCACCCGTACCCCGGTGGGCAAGGCGCCCAAGGGCGTGTTCCGCAACACCCGTCCCGACGACATGCTCGCGCACGTGCTGCGTGCCGTGATCGCGCAGGCCCCGGGCATCGACGTCAACCGCATCGACGACGCGATCATCGGCTGCGCCATGCCCGAGGGCGAGCAGGGCATGAACGTGGCGCGCATCGGCCTGCTGCTGGCAGGCCTGCCGGATACGATCGCCGCGCAGACCATCAACCGCTTCTGTTCCTCGGGTCTGCAGGCAGTCGCGCTGGCGGCGGACCAGATCCGTCTCGGCAATGCCGACCTGATGCTGGCCGGTGGTACCGAATCGATGTCGATGGTGCCGATGATGGGCAACAAGGTCGCGCTGTCGCCTTCGGTCTTCGAGGACGACCATGTCGCCATCGCGTACGGCATGGGCATCACCGCCGAGAAAGTCGCGGAGGAATGGAAGGTCTCGCGCGAGGACCAGGACGCGTTCGCCCTCGCCTCGCACCAGAAGGCGCTGGCGGCGCAGAGCGCCGGCGAATTCCGCGACGAGATCTCCGCGCTGGAAGTCGTGTCGCGCCAGGCTGACCTGGCTGGCAACGCCGTGCGGGTCAAACAGCTGCTCGTCGAGCAGGACGAAGGGCCGCGCCCGGATACTTCGATCGAAGGCCTGGCGAAGCTGCGGCCGGTGTTCCGCAACGGCCAGTTCGGCGGCACCGTCACTGCGGGCAACTCGTCGCAGATGAGCGACGGCGCCGGTGCGGTGCTGCTTGCGTCGGAACAGGCCATCAAGGATTACGGCCTGACGCCGCTTGCCCGCTTCGTCAGCTTCTCGGTGGCCGGTGTGCGGCCCGAGGTGATGGGCATCGGGCCGATCGCGGCGATCCCGAAGGCGCTCAGGCAGGCAGGCCTCAGCAAGGACCAGCTGGACTGGATCGAACTCAACGAAGCCTTTGCAGCGCAGGCACTGGCCGTCATCCGTGATTCGGAGCTCGACCCGTCCCGCGTCAACCCGCTGGGTGGCGCGATCGCGCTGGGCCATCCGCTCGGCGCCACCGGTGCGGTTCGCACTGCCACGCTGGTGCACGGCCTGCGTCGGCGCCAGCAGAAGTACGGCATGGTCACCATGTGCATCGGCACCGGCATGGGCGCGGCGGGGATTTTCGAAGCCCTCTGATCCGCGCACCGACCCACGAAAAAGGCGCCCTCGGGCGCCTTTTTCACTGCCGGCTCGATCAGGCCGCCATCAGGCGTCGCCGATCTCCGCATCCGCCAGTGCCTTGCGCATCGCAGCCAGCGTCGAGTCGCGCAGCTTGGGATTGTCGAGTGCGAAACGCATGTTGGCCTCCACCACGCCCTGGTGCTGGCCGCAGTCGAATCGGGTGCCCTCGAACCGGTAGGCCAGCGCAGGCTTTCGCTGCAGGAGCGCGGCGATCGCGTCGGTGAGCTGTATCTCGCCACCCGCACCCGGGGTGGTGTTTTCAAGCAGATCGAAGATGCTGCCGTCGAGCACATAGCGGCCGACCACGGCCAGCGTCGACGGCGCAACCTCCGGCTTCGGCTTTTCCACGATCTCCGAAATCCGCCCGAAACGTTCCGAGAAGCCTTCGGTCGCCACGATGCCGTAGCTGCCGGTCGCACTGCGCGGAACATCCTCGACCGCGATGACGCTGGCCGATTCACGCGCCGCGAGCTCGGCCATCTGCCGCAGTGCGCCGTGACCGTTGCGGTTCCAGATCAGGTCGTCGGGCAACAGCACGGCGAAGGGTTCGTCACCGACGATCGGCTTTGCCTGCAGGACCGCATGCCCCAGCCCGACTGCTTCGGCCTGGGTCACGAACACCGCACGCACGCCCCGGGGCAGCACATGCCTGATCAGTTCCAGCTGCTCGAGCTTGCCCGCCCGCTCGAGCTTCTGCTCGAGTTCGTAGGCCTTGTCGAAGTAATCGGCCACCGCGTGCTTGTAGCGGTTGGTGACGAAGATCAGCGTGTCGCATCCGGCTTCGATCGCCTCGTCCACCGCGTACTGGATCAGCGGCCGGTCGACGATCGGCAGCATCTCCTTGGGAACGGTCTTGGTGGCGGGAAGGAAACGGGTGCCGAGTCCGGCGACGGGGAATACGGCCTTGCGGATGCGTTGGGTCATGTCCTGCGTGCGTGTCTGGCGGGGAATGCGACCACCGTGTGCGGGGTGCGCACGTCGGGAATGCCTGCCGGAATGAACTCCGGAACCGACGTACGCAGGATCACGGCGAGCTCCGCCAGATCGTAGCGTTCGGAAGCGTGACGAAGCCGTTGCGTTGCCGCCAGCACCGCCTCGCTGTGCACCGCACGCGCCTCGGCCTGCAGGATCTTCGGATGCGAGGTCGGCCGATAGCGTTCGTCGGCGTGGAACAGCGTCTCGTGCAACTTCTCCCCGGCCCGCAGACCGGTGTAGACGATGGCGACATCGCGCTGCGGGTGCTTGCCGGCAAGACGGATCATCTGTTCGGCCAGGAGGCGGATCGAGACCGGCTCGCCCATGTCCAGGGTGTACACGGCATGCCGCGAACCGATCGCAGCGGCCTGCAGGATCAGCAGGCAGGCCTCGGGGATGGTCATGAAGTAGCGGGTGACGTCGGGGTCGGTGACGGTCACCGGGCCGCCCATCCGGATCTGCTCGCGGAACAGTGGCACCACGCTGCCCGCCGAGTCGAGCACGTTGCCGAAGCGGACGGTGATGAATCGCGTGTGCGCCGACTCCGCCAACGACTGGCACACGGTCTCGGCCAGTCGCTTGGTCGCGCCCAGCACATTGGCTGGATCCACTGCCTTGTCCGTGGAAATCAGGACGAAGGATCCGACACCCGCCGCCGTGGCTTCGCGTGCGACGGTCTCCGTCGCCAGTACGTTGTTGCGCACTGCCTCGCGCAGCTGGCCTTCGAGGACGGGCACCTGCTTGTACGCCGCGGCATGGAAGATCGCCTCGGGTGTGGACAGCGAGAGCGCGTGGCGCATCACGGCCGGGTCGCCACAGTCGCCGAGGACCGGCAGACACTCGATATGCGGGAAATCGCGGTGCAGTCTGGCCTGGATCGTCGCCAGCGCGAGCTCGTCGATATCAACGACCGTGATCTGGCGGGCGCCGTTGCGTGCGCATTGGCGGCACAGCTCCGCGCCGATCGACCCGCCACCACCGGTGACCAGCACGCTGCGGCCACCCAGCCAGCTGCGGATCGCCTGCCAGTCCGGGACCACGGGCTGACGGCCCAGCAGGTCCTCGATTGCGACTTCCTTCAGTTCACCGGGCAGCGACTGGCCTTCGAGCAGATCATCCAGCCGTGGCACGGTGCGGAACGGAAGCCCGGTTTCCTCGCACAGCGCGACCACGCGACGCATGTTGGCCGCGTCCACCGACGGCATGGCGATGATCAGCAACCGCGCCGCCGTCTCCGGGGCAATACGTGCGACATCCTCGACCCGCCCGAGCACCGGAACGCCCTGCAGGTAACTGCCGCGCAGCTTGGCCGCATCGTCGAGGAAACCGACGGCCTGGTACGCACCGGTGCGTCGCAGGTCACGCAACAGCGCTTCACCGGCCTGCCCGGCCCCCAGGATGAGCACCCGCACGGCACTCTGGTCGGTACGCGCCAGGCTGTGGTCTTTCCAGCTCCGGTACAGCAGTCGAGGCATGCCGAGCAGTGCCGTCAACGCGATCGGATAGAGCACCAGCACCGTCCGCGGCACCAGTTCGAGTCGGTTGTAGAGGAACAGTGCGATCAGTATCGCGAGCAGGCCGAATACACTGGCCTTGAGGATGTTGACCAGGTCCGGGACGCTCGCGAAGCGCCATACGCCGCGATACAGGCCGACGCGCCACAGCACCAGGCCCTGGGCCAGGAGCACGATCAGCGTGGCGGTCGACCACAGCGGCGTCTCCATCGGCACCGGCTGCATCGACAGGCGGAACTGGTGCAGGACGATCCAGCAGAGCCAGACCATGAACAGGTCGTGGGCAATGATGGCCGCACGGGGCAACCATGCACCCGCTCGCTCATGCAAGGACGTCATTCGCGGGGGCCTCGTACTGTCATCCGTGCTCGGAGTCCTGCAGGTATCGCCACCACAGGGCCCCCATTCCCTGCCAGGCCGCGACGGCGGCGGCCATCATAAACCCAAACGTGTAGCCGGAACGCGCCAGGCAGCACGCCAGCAACATTCCGGCCAGGCTCCAGAGGCCGTACGCAACCGTCGTTGCGGTATGTCCGTGCTGGCGGGCCAACGCCTGATATGCGTGCTGGACATGGGGCTGCCACCAGTGCTCGCGTCGCAGGATGCGCCTGCCGAGAGTGAGCGCGGCATCAACGAGGAAGGCGCTGGCCGGCAACAGCAGCAGTGCAGCCGCACCACGTACAGGGGTGCCGGTGTGCTCCAGCGCCACCATCCCTGCCAGCAATGCCAGCAGGTATCCCAACGCCCCGCTTCCGACGTCACCGAGGAAGATCCGCGCGTGGGGAAAATTGAACGGGACAAAGCCGATGCAGGCAGCGACCAGTAGCCAGCCCAGCAACCACGCCGTGGTATCCGGGCCCGCGATCACCGCGGCCGTTGCGGCCACGAGCGCGGCCTGGCTGACCGCCAGGCCGTTGATCCCGTCCATGAAATTCCAGACGTTCACCAGCACGACCGCGGTACCGCAGATGACGATGGCAGTGACGGCGTCCAGACCCGCCTCACGGAAGGCCGCCGCCAGCAGCAGCGCCGCGACGATATGCACCGCAAGCCGAAGCCGCGCGGAGAGTGGGCGATGATCATCCCACCAGCCGACTCCCGCGACGAGGACCAATCCCAGCGCCGACGGCAGTGCGAAACCGGCCTGTGTCGTGTCCCGCCCTGACCACAACAGCACCGCCAGCATGACCAGCACGATGGCGATACCGCCGCCACGTGGCGTCGCGGTCTGGTGGCTGCGACGCTCGCCGGGCTGGTCGACGAGGCGCCGCGCCATCGCATACCGGCGCGCCAGCCACGTCAGCGCAGCCGCGACCAACGCCGCGCAGGCGTAGAGCGCGATCTCCATCAGCGCGGTCAGACGACGGCGTAGTTGAGCAGTGGCTTGATGGTGCCCCACTCCTTGCAACTCGGGCATTGCCAGTGATGGCTGCGCGCCCCGAAGCCACACCGGTTGCAGCGGTAGCTGGGGTTGCGCACCAGCAGCTGGTCGGTGATGTGCTTGAGGTCGCGCAGGGTATGCGCGGGATTACCGCCCTCGCCCGCGAGGGTGAGATCGATCAGCGCGGCTTCGCCACGTACCGAGGGCCGGTCCTTCAACTGGTCGGCGAGGTATTCGCGCGCGGTGTCCACGCCCTGCTCGGCCTCGATCAGCTTGGTCAGCGCCAGCACCGGGGCGATGCCGCGGTAATGCTCGGCCATCTCGCTCAGATAGGACTTCGCCCCGGGCGCGTCGCCGATCCGCTCATAGGCGGTCATCAGCTGCGGCATGATCTCGGGGAGAAACTCGGTATCGTGGCGCCCTGCCCGTTCGAAGGCCTTGATCGCCGCCGCGTAGTTGGCCGCGTCGAATTCCAGGCGACCGGACAGGATGCCCGCACGTACCGACTTGGAATCCGCGGCATAGGCGCGCGCCACTGCCGCGCGTGCGCCGTCGAAATCACCGCCGGAGCGCAGCCGCTCGGCGAGTTCGCATTCGAAATGCGCGATCAGGCGGCCCATCGGCTCACCGGTTACCGTCTCGAAGCGCGTCGCATTCTCGATCGCCTTGGGCCAGTCACGCTCGGCCTGGTAGATCGAGATCAGGTGCTTCAGTGCCTGCGGCGCGCGGTCGTCGAGCGCGGCAAGCTCGGTGAATACCGTCTCGGCGCGATCGAGCAGCCCCGAACGCATGTAGTCCTCGCCCAGTGCAAGCAGGGCCTGGACACGCTGCTGGTCGCTCAGGTCGGCGCGCTCCACCAGACCCTGGTGCAGGCGGATCGCACGATCGACCTCACCGCGCCGGCGGAACAGATGGCCCAGCGCGACCTGGGTCTCGAAGGTGTCCTTGTCGAGTTCGGCGATGTGCAGGAACAGTTCGATCGCCTTGTCCGGCTGCTCGTTGAGCAGATAGTTCAGGCCACGGAAATAGGTGGTGGACAGACGGCTGACCTGGGTGTCGCTGTGGCGCTCCCCGCCCCGCCGGCCGATGATCCAGCCGCTCAACGCGGCCAGCGGCAACAGCAGGAAAAACAGGAACCACTCGCTGATGAAGGCCATTCGGATCGACTCCTTTCAGTCCGCGCGTCGGGCGCGGTCAGGCGCCACGCGTTCTGCGAACGCCGCGCCGCCGAAGTATGACGTGAATGAATACCTGCCGCGGCAGGCAGGACCGCGCAGGCCGCTCAGCCTTCGCCAGGCAGCGGAACCACGCTGCTGACGCGCTCGCGCAATTCCTTGCCCGGCTTGAAATGCGGCACGTGCTTGCCGGGCAACGCCACGGCATCTCCGGTCTTGGGATTGCGGCCGGTACGCGGCGGGCGGTAATGCAGCGAGAAGCTGCCGAACCCGCGGATCTCGATCCGCTCCCCCTGCGCCAGCGAGGCCCCCATCATCTCGAGCAGCGACTTCACCGCAAGGTCGACGTCGTCGGCCTTCAGGTGGGCCTGCCGCCCGGCGAGGATCTCGATGAGTTCCGACTTGGTCATATCCCCGGTCTGACGCTGGATGCGGACGGCGGCCCGGACTCCGGGCCGCCGTCGCCTTGCTTCGACTTACTCGCCCTTGCCCTGCAGCTGCTCACGCAGCAGCGCACCGAGCTTGGTGGTGCCGCTGGACGCTTCCGCCGCGTTGCGGTTGTACTCGGCCAGGCTCTCGGCGGTCTCCGCCTCGTCCTTCGCCTTGATCGACAGCTGCAGCGTGCGGCCCTTGCGATCCATGCCGGTGAACTTGGCTTCGATCTGGTCACCGACCTTGAGCACCTGCGACGCGTCGTCGACGCGCTGGTCGCTGATGTCACGCGCCATCACGTAGCCTTCCACGCCCTCGGCCAGGTCGACCATGGCACCCTTGGCATCGACCTCACGCACGGTGCCGGTGACCTTCGAACCCTTCGGGTGCGAGGCCATGAACTGGCCGAACGGGTCCTGCTCCATCTGCTTGACGCCCAGGCTGATGCGCTCGCGCTCCGGGTCCACCGCCAGCACCACGGCCTGCAGGGTGTCGCCCTTCTTGAGGTTGCGTGCCACGTCGTCGCCGCTGGTGTTCCAGCTCATGTCGGACAGGTGGATCAGGCCGTCGATGCCGCCGTCCAGGCCGATGAACACGCCGAAGTCGGTGATCGACTTGATCTGGCCCTCGACCTTGTCACCCTTCTTGTGGATGGCCGCGAAGGTCTCCCACGGGTTGGACGTGACCTGCTTGATGCCGAGCGAGATGCGGCGACGCTCTTCGTCGACGTCGAGCACCATGACCTCGAGCTCGTCACCGACCTGCACGACCTTCTGCGGGTTGACGTTCTTGTTGGTCCAGTCCATCTCGGACACGTGCACCAGGCCCTCGACGCCCGGCTCGATCTCGACGAACGCGCCGTAATCGGTGACGTTGGAGACCTTGCCGAACACGCGGGTGTTGGACGGGTAACGGCGGGCGATGTTGTCCCACGGATCCTCGCCCAGCTGCTTGAGGCCGAGGCTGACGCGGTTGCGCTCGCGGTCGTACTTGAGCACGCGGACGTCGAGCTCCTGGCCCACTTCCACGACTTCCGACGGATGGCGCACGCGCTTCCAGGCCATGTCGGTGATGTGCAGCAGGCCGTCGATGCCGCCGAGGTCGACGAACGCGCCGTAGTCGGTGAGGTTCTTGACCACGCCCTTGAGCTTGGCGCCCTCGACCAGCTTCTCCATCAGCGCCTCGCGCTCCTCGGAGTGCTCGCTCTCGACCACCGCACGGCGGGAGACGACGACGTTGTTGCGCTTGCGGTCGAGCTTGATCAGCTTGAACTCGAGTTCCTTGCCCTCGAGGTACACCGGGTCACGGACCGGGCGCACGTCGACCAGCGAGCCCGGCAGGAACGCGCGGACGTCCTTGATGTCGACGGTGAAACCGCCCTTGACCTTGCCGCTGATCTTGCCGGTGATGGTCTCGTTCTTCTCGAGCGCTTCTTCCAGCTCGTCCCACACCATGGCGCGCTTGGCCTTCTCGCGCGACAGCACGGTCTCGCCGAAGCCGTTTTCCAGGGAGTCCAGCGCCACCTTGACGGTGTCGCCCACGGCGATGTCGATCTCGCCGTCGTCGTTACGGAACTGCTCGATGGGCACGATGCCCTCGGACTTGAGGCCGGCGTTGATGACGACGACGTCGGTGCGCACGTCGACGACGATACCGGTGACGATGGCGCCCGGCTTGAGCTTGGCAAGGTTGGCCTGGCTCTGCTCGAACAGTTCTGCGAATGATTCGGTCATTGGGAGTTACTCGGTGAGGACACGGACGCGCGGTGCCGGCGGGAACTCCGCCTGCGGACCACGGTCCACCCGTAGGTCGGCCGGTGCGGGATGCGGTGGCCGTTGCAGTTGGTGGATTTCCGTCGCGGTGCGGTATGCGCCGGACGGGCTGTTCCGCTGCGCGACCCGGTCGTGGACGGGATTACCCCCGCACCACTGCCAGCACGCGCGCGACCACCTCGTCGATGCCGACGCCGGTGGTATCGATGCGGACGGCGTCATCGGCCGGCCGCAGCGGCGCCACCGGACGGTTCGCGTCGCGGGCGTCACGTGCGAGGATCTCGCGCAACAGACCGGCCAATGTAACGGAAACCCCCTTGCCGATCAACTGTTTATAGCGCCTGTCGGCGCGCTCCTCGGCACTCGCGGTCAGGAACACCTTCCAGCGTGCGTCGGGAAAGATCACCGTGCCCATGTCGCGCCCATCGGCGACCAGGCCGGGCTGCTGCCTGAACGCGCGTTGCCGGTCCTTGAGGGCGGAACGGACCTCGGGGATGGCGGCAATCGCCGAAGCTGCGGCCCCAGCGGTTTCCGTGCGCAGCTCGTCGGTGGCGTCGACATCGTTGATCAGCACGCGGGGTTCGCCGCCGGGCGCGTCGCGGAACGCGATCCGGGTATCGAAGGTGCAGCGCACCAGTGCCGCGGGATCGGCCAGATCGATGTCGTTCCAGCCAGCCGCCACACCCACGCCGCGGTACAGCGCGCCGGAGTCGAGATAATGCCAACCCAGCTGTCCGGCCACCGCGCGACTGATCGTGCCCTTGCCCGACCCCGAGGGGCCATCGATGGCAAGGACAGGCGCGGCGGGATCGGACAGGGGCATGGGTGGACTCGGCGATGGACGTGGCCGCCATTCTAATGCCGCCCCGGACACTGCCCGTCCGGCATCCGCCACTGTTGCCGCAGGTGCGGCGTGTCCGCTAGAATCGCGGGTTTCCTGTCGTCATCACTTTCCCTGAGGTTCCATCATGAAGGTCCTGTCCTCCCTGAAGTCGGCGAAGACCCGCCACCGTGACTGCAAGGTCGTTCGTCGTCGTGGCAAGGTCTTCGTGATCTGCAAGTCGAACCCGCGCTTCAAGGCCCGCCAGCGCTGAGGCGCCCGGCGGCGCAGCACGCGCCGATGGATAGACGATCGGGCCGCCCTGTTGCGGCCCGCGTCTTTTGTGCGGCCCGACGCCACGCCGCCCGCATTGCACCCTACAATCGGCCGTCCCGTTCAGGAGCCGTGCCATGCAAATCCGCAGCATCGCAGCCGTGTCGTGCCTTCTCCTCCTCATGGCAGGTTCCGCATCCGCGGACGTGCTGCTGATCGAACGCGTGCAGGCGCAGTCGCAACTCGCGCTGCCGACGCAGGGCATGCGCATGGCCGAAGTCGAGGCCCGCTACGGAGCGCCAGCCGACCGGCTGGACCCGCGCGGTGGCCAGAAGCGCGACTGGCCGACGATCAACCGCTGGGTCTACCCGGGGTTCACCGTGTACTTCGAGCGCGACCGCGTGGTGAACGCGGTGCTGAACAAGGCCGCATCCAACGAGATCGGGCCCAAGCCCGCCATCCGCTGACGGCGCGCATGTTTCTCCGAGCCGGCCCCAGCGGCCGGCTCTTTCGTTTGCAGGATCAAAGATGACCGACACCATCCGCTTCCCCGCCGAATGGGAGCCGCAGGACGCGATCCTGCTGGCCTGGCCACATGCCGGCACCGACTGGGCCGATCGCCTTGGCGAGGTCGAAGAGACCTATATCGCGCTGGTGGCGGCAATCACGCGTTTCCAGCGGGTGCTGCTGTGCGTGGCCGATGACGATGTCGAGGCCTACGCCCGGGCGCGACTGGCGTCGGCGCGGATCGACATGTCGCGTGTGCGCTTCCTGCCGGTGCCCTACAACGACACCTGGCTGCGCGACACCGGCCCGGTCACGCTGCGCACCGGCGAAGGCTTCCGCCTGCTCGACTTCCGGTTCACCGGCTGGGGCGGCAAGTTCGAGGCGACCGAGGACGATGCGCTGGTGCGCCGGTTGGCGACGATGGGCGTCTTCACGGACAGCACCGTGCAGACGATCGACTTCGCGCTCGAGGGCGGCGCCATCGAAACCGATGGCGAGGGCACGCTGCTGACGACATGGAAGTGCCTGCGCGAGCGCCACCCCACCTTGGCGCAGGACGAACTCGACGCACGGCTGATGGCGTCGCTGGCACAGGACCGCGTGCTGTGGCTGCGCCACGGCTATCTGGAAGGCGACGACACCGACGCCCATGTCGATACCCTCGCCCGCTTCGCGGCCCCCGACGCGATCGTCTACCAGGCCTGCGACGACGCTGGCGATGCCACCCATTACGACGAACTGCGCGCGATGGGCGAGGAGATCGCCGCGCTGCGCACGCCCGATGGCGGCAGCTACCGCATGTTCCCGCTGCCGTGGCCGCGCCCGATCCATGATGGCGATCGCCGCCTGGCCGCGTCGTACGCCAACTTCCTCATCCTCAACGATGCGGTGCTGATGCCTGGCTATGGCGACGACGCGGACGAGCGTGCGCGTGATGTCGTTGCTGCAGCATTTCCCGGGCGTGAGATCGTGCAGATCGATTGCCGTCCGCTGATCTGGCAGAACGGCAGCCTGCATTGCCTGACCATGCAGCTGCCGGCCGGCGTGCTCGGCTGACGCCACTCACCCGCGCGGCCTGCCGGCACACCGCGGACACGGCGCGCGCCACCCCACGCATCAGCTACGCGCGTCCTCGATCAAGGGGCATACAGCCCCCGGGTATTAGACTGTCCGCATGAAGAACAACACTCTTTCCGTCGCGCTCATCCAGGAGCGCAACCACGGCGATGCCGCCGCGAATCTCGCCGTCATCGAGCAGCGCGTGGCCGAAGCGGCCGCTGACGGTGCGCGTCTGGTGCTGCTGCAGGAACTGCACAACGGTTCCTACTTCTGCCAGCACGAATGCGTGGACGAATTCGACCTGGCTGAGCCGATTCCCGGCCCCAGCACCGACCGGCTGTCCGCGCTGGCGAAGCAGCATGGCGTGGTGCTGGTCAGCTCGCTGTTCGAGCGCCGTGCCGCGGGCCTGTACCACAACACCGCGGTGGTGTTCGACGCCGACGGCAGCATCGCCGGCAAGTACCGCAAGATGCACATCCCCGACGACCCGGGCTTCTACGAGAAGTTCTACTTCACCCCGGGCGACCTCGGCTTCCAGCCGGTCGATACCGCGGTGGGCCGCCTTGGCGTGCTGGTCTGCTGGGACCAGTGGTACCCGGAAGCGGCGCGCCTGATGGCGCTGGCCGGTGCGGAGCTGCTGCTCTACCCCACCGCGATCGGCTGGGACCCGGGTGACGAGCAGGCGGAAAAGGACCGCCAGCGCGATGCGTGGATCCTCAGCCACCGTGGGCATGCCGTGGCCAACGGTCTGCCGGTGCTGTCGTGCAACCGCGTCGGCCATGAGGCGTCGCCGCTCGGGGCTGCCGGCATCGACTTCTGGGGCCACAGCCACGTGCTGGGTCCGCAGGGCGAGTTCCTCGCCCAGGCGGGAAACGGGCCGGAAATCCTGCTGGCCGAAGTGGACATGAAGCGCAGCGAGGACGTGCGGCGGATCTGGCCGTTCCTGCGTGATCGCCGCATCGACGCCTACGGCGATCTGCTCAAGCGCTATATCGACTGACCCGCCCACGGGAACGGAACGCCACCTTTGATCACCGAACCCGTGTCCCGGCTGTGGCACAGCCAGCCGCATGCCATCGTCGAACGCGACGGCGTGCGCTATACCCTGCTCGGCACCGCACATGTGTCGCGGGCGAGCGTCGATGCCGTCGAGGACGCCATCGACAGCGGCGGGTTCGATACCGTCGCGGTGGAACTGGATGCCGGACGCCTGCAGGCGCTGACCGACCCCGACACGCTGGCCAGCCTCAACCTGGTCGACGTGATCCGGAAGGGGCGCGTGGCGATGTTCGCCGCCAATCTCGCCCTGGCCGCCTACCAGCGGCGGCTGGCCGAGCAGCTGGGTATCGAACCGGGTGCGGAGCTCAAGCGTGCGGTCGCCGCGGCACGGGAACGTGGACTGGCAGTCGAGCTGATCGACCGCGACGTCGGCCTGACCTTCCGCCGTGCCTCCAGCCGGCTCGGCTTCTTCGGCAAGCTCAAGCTGGCTTCCAGCCTGCTCGCCGGGCTGATGAGCAGCGAGGAGATGGGCGAGGCCGAGATCGAGAAGCTCAAGCAGGGCGACATGCTGGAATCGAGCTTCGGCGAGTTCGCGCAGACCAGCCCGGCGCTGTACGAGAGCGTGATCGCCGAGCGCGATCGCTACATGGCCGCGCGCCTGCGTGAGGTGCCCGACGGTGCGCGCGAGGTGCTGGCGGTGGTCGGCGCGGGACACCTCGCTGGGCTTGCCCGCCACCTTGCCGAGGATGCCGATCCGCCAGGCGTCCTGCGTGCGCAGCTGGAACACGTGCCACCGAAACGCAGCATGCGCTGGGTCACCAGCGTGGTGATGGTGCTGATCCTCGCCATGATCGGCTGGGGGTTCTGGCACGGCGGCGCCGAACTCGGGCGCCAGATGGTCACCGACTGGGTGCTGATCACCGCTGGCTTCGCTGCACTGGGCGCGATCGCCGCCGCGGCGCATCCGCTCGGGGTGCTGGCGGCCGCCATTGCCGCGCCGTTGAAACCGCTCCGCCCGCCCGGCATTTCGCCGGGTCTGTTCAGTGCGCTGATCGAAGCGCGGCTGCGCAAGCCCGCCTACGGCGACTTCCTTGCGCTGCGCGACGATGCGGTGACCCTGCGCGGGTGGTACCGCAACCGGGTGTCACGGACCATCCTCAATTTCATCCTCACCAACATCGGCTCGAGCGTCGGTGTCTGGGTGGCGGGCCTGCGCATCGCACGCCAGATGTTCGGCTGATCCCGGCCGACTCCGCTTCCATCGTGGGCCGGCCGCATGCGTCCTGCCTGGAATCACGGCGGCGCCCCGGACCCGCTCCCGGCATGTACGCGACGGGAGCGGGAGCGTCCCCCGCTCCCGTCGACTCAGGCGACATCCACGGTCAGCGGCGGCGCCACGTCCTCACCGCGCCGACGACGTGCGCGGCGCAACACCCGGCTCGTGCCCGCGGCAAGGTCGTCCAGCAGCGCGTAGATGGTCGGCAGGAACAGCAGGCTGACCACGGTGGAGAACGCGAGGCCACCAGCCACCGCGCGTGCCATCGGCGAGTAGGCCAGCCCGCCCAGCACCACGGTGTCGCTGAGCGAGATCGGGATCATCGCAAGGATCGCGGTGCCCATCGTCATCAGGATCGGCCGCAGGCGTTCGCGGCTGCCTGCCACCAGCGCGTCGGTGCGGCTCATGCCGCGGCGACGCAGGTTGTTGATGTGCTCGACCATGATGATGCCGTTGTTGACCACCACGCCCATCAGCACCAGCACGCCGATGAAGGCCATCACCGTGAACGCCGTGCCGGTGATCCAGAACAGCCAGAACACGCCGAAGATCGAGAACAGCACGCAGCTCATGATCGCCGAGGGAAACAGCAGCGACTCGAACACCGCCGCCATCACCACGTAGATCATCACCAGCGCCAGCACGAAGTTGAACAGCATCTGCACCATCGCCTGCTGGTCTTCCTCGAAGCCGCTGCCGGAGAAGCTGTAGCCGTAGCCCGCAGGCAACGACATCGCCGCGAGCGTCCCTTCCATGGCCTTGCGCGCATCCTGCATGGTCGCCTCGCCTTCCAGGTTGGCCAGGATCGCGAGCGTGGTCTGGCGGTCGGTGCGGCTGATCTGGCTGGCGCCCGGGACCAGGGTCACGTCGACCATGCTCATCAGCGGCACCGTGCGGCCGTCCGGCGATCGCACGTTGAAGGTGGCGATGTCCTCGGCGGAGAAGCTCTCCGCGCCGGCAAACCGTGCCCACACCGGTACCTCGGTCTCGCCACGGCGGAACTCGCGCAGCTGGCTTCCGCGCAGCGCCATGCCGACGAAGTTCGACACCTGTTCCGCACTGAAGCCATAGGCGGCGGCACGATCGCGGTCCACCCGTACGGTGAGTTCCTGGTTGGTGTCGCCGGCATCGATGCGCACGTCGCGCAGCTCCGGCCTGCTCTCGAGCACCGGCAGGATGTCGAGGGCAAGCTCGCGCAGTGCCTGCGCCGAGTCACCGACCAGCAGCACCTGCACGTTCTGGCCGACGCCACCGCCCTGGCCACCGTCGCCCGATCCCTGGATGCCGATCTCCGCACGGGCCGACTTCGGCAGTTCCTTGCTGAGCTGGTCGCTCTTCGCACGCAGATCCACCTTGCCGTCGCCGAACGTCACCACGGTGCCCGAATCGCCTTGCTCGCCGTACCAGGAATAGATCTGGGTGATGCCCAGCCGCTCGCGGTTCTCGTCGAGGAAGTTCTCCACCCGCGCCACTTCCTGCGACCGCTGTTCGCGGTTGTAGCTTCCCTTCCACTGGTAATAGACGGTGACCTCGTTGCCGCCCTCGCCGCCGCCGAACATGTCCATCTTGGTCTTGGCCATCGGCACGATGCTGATCGCCACCACCAGCGCGATGCCTGCAACGCTCCAGCCGCGATGTTGAAGCGTCCAGCGCAGGAAGCGCGCGTAGCGGCGCTGCAGCCGCGGGATGAAGCCATCGGGGCTGGCGACCGCGGGCGGCGTGCGCATGCGTGCCGACAGCATCGGGATCAGGCTCACCGCCACCAGCCACGAGGCCAGCAGCGACACCGAGATCGTGATAGCGATCTGGGCCATGAAGATGCTGATCTGGTTGGTTTCGCCCAGGAGGTTCGGCAGGAACACGATGCAGTGGCACAGGGTGCCGGCCGACAGCGCGATCGCCACGTTGCGGGTGCCGACGATCGAGGCGTGCGCCGGGCGGTCGGGATAACGCTCGCGCTCCTGGTAGATGCTTTCGACCACCACCACCGCGTTGTCGACCAGCATGCCCACCGCCAGCAGCAGGCCCATCAGGGTCAGCACGTTGAGGGTCACGCCGAAGAAGTGCATGAAGCCCAGCGTCATCACGAAGCAGATCGGAATCGCGAGCGTGACCATCAGCGTCGACGGCCAGTGGCGCAGGAAGAAGAACAGCACGACGATCGACAGCAACAGGCCGATCGCACCGGCCTCGGCGAGCTCCAGCAACGAACCGGTGACCTCCTCGCCCATGTTCTGGATGACCTTGACGTCGATGCCTTCGAGCCCCGGCTCGGCGCGCGCGCGGTCGATCTCGGCCAGCGCTTCGCGCGACACCTCCACCAGGTTGGCGTCGCGCTCCTTGAAGATGTCGATACCGACCGCGGTGCGGCCGTCCAGGCGCCGGCCGTAGTCCATCCGCTGCGGACGCAGCCGCACGTCGGCGACATCACGCAGGCGCAGGCCGCTGCTGTTGATCGACATCTCGCGCAGCTGTTCGAGGTCGTCGATCTCACCCACGGGCTGCACGCGCAGGCGCTGTCCGCCGTCCTCGATCAGGCCGGCGGAGACCGAGAAGTTGGCGTTGCGCAGGCGTTCGCCCAGGGCGTTGAGCTCGATGCCATGCGCGGTCAGCCGCTCCGGGTCGATGGCGATCTCGACCTCGTTCGGCGGCGCGCCGCTGATCTCGACGCGGGCGACACCGGGCACGCGTTCGATCCGCCGCTTGAGCTGGCGATCGATCAGGTCGTAGGCGCCGGTCAGGTCGGTATCGCCGGCCAGGCGCACCCGCAGCACGGGTGCGTCGGTGGTCGAGAACTTGAAGACGAAGTAGCGGCGGAAGTCGCCCGGAAGCTCGCCGCGGATCGCGTCGATGCGCTCGCGCGCCTCGGATGCGGTGATCGCGATGTCGCGATCCCAGTCCGAGAACTCCATGATGACGGTCGCGCCCTCGGAGTTGGCACGACTGCGCAGGCGGTTGATGCCGGTCATCGTCGCCAGGGTTTCCTCGACCGGACGCAGCACGTTGCGCTCGACCTCTTCCGGCGTGGAGCCCGCGTACGGCAGCTGCACGAACAGGAACGGTACGGAGACGTCCGGCAACGCCTCCAGCGGCAGGCGGAACGATGCGATCAGCCCGACCACGAACAGCGACACGAACAGCATCACCGTGGTGACCGGGCGGCGCAGGCTGAGTTCGGCGACGCTCATGCGTGCTGCGCCTCCGCTGATGCCACCAGTGCGGCGTCGGTCGCACCGCGCGCACGCAGGCCGCGCGCCCGGTACCAGGCGTCGCCACGGCGGTCCATCAGGTCGTAGACCACCGGGATCACCACCAGCGTGAGCAGCGTGGAGACGATGGTGCCGCCGATCACCGTGATCGCCATCGGCGAACGGACCTCGGCGCCCTCGCCGAACGCCAGCGCCAGCGGCAGGAAGCCGAACACCGTGCACAGCGAGGTCATCACGATCGGCCGCAGGCGCGAGCGCGCGCCCTCCACCATCGCCTCGCGCTTGGGCACACCCTCCTCGCGCAGCTGGTTGACCTTGTCGATCAGGATGATCGCGTTCTTCACCACCAGCCCGACCAGCAGGATCAGGCCGATGAACACCACCACCGAGATCGTGTTGCCGGTCACCAGCAGGGCCAGCACCGCACCCACCACGGCCAGCGGAATGGTGAACAGGATGACGAACGGATGCAGCAGCGATTCGAACTGCGAGGCCATCACCAGGTAGACCAGGAAGATCGCCAGCGCGAAGGCGAACAGCAACGAACGCAGCGAGCTGGCGAGCTCCTCGCCCTGGCCGCCGATGTGCATCGACACGCCCGCGCCGAGGCCGGCACCGGCAGCGTTGGCGTCTGCCACCAGACGCTGCACGTCCGATACCGCGGTGCCGAGGTCGATGCCACGCAGGTTCGCCGACACCACCGCCACGCGCACCTGGTCGGCGCGATGGATCTCCGCCGGGCCGGTGGTCGACACCACGTCGGCCACTGCCGACAACCGCACCGGGCGCGCGGCTTCCGGGTTCACCACCAGGTTGCGGATCGCCTCGAGCGAGTCCCGCTGGTCCTGCTGCGCGCGCACCAGCACGTCGATCTTGCGGTCGCGGAAGTTGTAGCGCGTCGCCACCTCGCCGCGCACCGAGCGCACCACCGCATCGGCAACCTGCCGCGTGGTCAGGCCGAGCGCGCCGGCACGTGCCTGGTCGAACACGATCTGGATCTCGGGCGCGCCCTGCTCGACGGTCGACTTGACGTCGTCATAGTTCGGGCTGGTCCGCAGCATTGCGGCCATCCGCTGCCCGGCCGCGGCGAGGCTGTCCAAGTCCTGGCCACGCAGTTCGATTTCCAGCGGCGTGGAGAAACTGAAGAGCGCCGGCCGGCTGAAGTCGACCTGCACGCCGGGATAGCGCGCCATCGTCGCCCGCAGCCGATCGCTGAGCGTGCCTTCGAGTGCGCGGCTGCCACCATCGGTCATGACCACGGTGAGCTTGCCGACGTTCTCGCCGCTGTCGGTGGGGCTGGCGTCCAGGCGGGTACCGGAGCCGGTGTAGCCGAACAGCGCGTCCACGCCTTCGTCGTCCGCGTGCGCGCGCTGCACGTCGGCCATCACCCGGTCGGTCTCGCGCAGCGGCGTCCCCGGCGGCAGCTTCATGGTCATCTCGAAGCGGTCCTGCGCCAGTTGCGGGATCAGGTCGGTGCCCAGCATCGGCACGATCGCGAGACTGGCCAGGAAGGCCAGCGCCGCAACGCCCATCACCAGCACCGGCCGCGCCAGCGCGGCCGGCAGCAGACGCAGGTAACCACGCTCGGCACGGTTGTACGGCGCCATCGAGAGGTCGCTGGCCTTGCGCATGACCGGGCCGACGAGGGCAACCACCCCACGCCAGGCGCGCACCACCGTCCACGCAATGGCAAACCAGACCCCGCGCACCGACGCGCCGATGCCACGACCCGTCGCGGCCACCGGCTTCTGCCAGCGGCGGTCAGGCCGCCACTGCGGATGCGGGTCCTCGTCGGGGAATTGCATCGGCGACGTCGCGCCCAGCGCGCTCAGCATCGGGATCAATGTCATCGCCACCGCGAGCGAGATCGAGACGGCGAGTGCGATGGTGATCGCCTGGTCGCGGAACAGCTCGCCCGCGATGCCTTCGACGAACACCAGCGGCAGGAACACCGCGATCAGCGTCAACGTCGAGGCCACCACCGCCATGCTCACCTCGCGGGTGCCCTCGATCGCCGCCGCAAGGATGCCGAGCCCGCGCTCGCGCGCCTTGGCGATCGACTCCAGCACCACGATCGAGTCATCCACTACCAGCCCGGTGGCCAGCGCCAGGCCGCTGAGCGACATGACGTTGAGGCTCAGGCCCAGCTGGTCCATGAAGAAGAACGTGGTGATGATCGACACCGGCAGCGACAGGCCGATCACGAAGGTGCTCCAGCCACTGCGCAGGAACAGGAAGATGATCAGGATCGCCAGCGTGCCGCCGAGCACCGCGTCGAACTTGACGTCGGAAATCGCCGCGCGGATGAACTTCGCCTGGTCGTCGACCACGGTGAGCTCGACCCCGGGCGGCACTTCCTTGCGCAGCTGTTCGAGGCGCGCATGCACCGCATCGGCGGTGGCGACGGTGTTGGCATCGCCCTCCTTGTAGATCGCGAGTTCCACCGCCTCGCGGCCGCCAAGGCGGATGATCGACTCGCGTTCGCGATAGCCCTGGCGCACCTCGGCGATGTCGCGCAACCGCACCGGGCGGCCATCGGCCACCGCGCGGTTGCCGCCGCTGCCCGCGCTCTGCGCCTGCATCGCTGCGGCCATCACCGCGGCATCGCCGGAGGCCGCCGCGATGCGCGCGACCTCGTCCGCACCACCGCCACCACTGGCCGCCGCCGACTGCGTGGCCACCAGCATCTCGCGGATCTCTTCCACGCCGGCGAACTGGTTCACCGTGCGCACTAGGTAACGCTGCGTGCCCTGCTCCAGGCGGCCGCCGGACAGGTTCACGTTCTCCTGCTTGAGCCGCTGGATCACGTTGTCGATCGGCAGGCCGATGCGCGCGAGCATCTGCGTATCGAGCTCGACCTGGATCTCGTCCTCGAGGCCGCCGCCGACGCGCACCGCGGCCACGCCCGTCACCGGCTCAAGCTTCTTCTTCAGGTCGTCGTCGGCGTAGCGGCGCAGCGCGGTGAGCTGGCGTACCGCGTCGCCCTCGCCCGTCGCACTCAGCGCCACGCGCAGGATCGGCTCGGTCGAGGGGTTGAAGCGCAGCACCACCGGTGCCGCCACTTCCAGCGGCAGCTGCAGGGTCTCCAGCTTGTCGCGCACCTCGAGGCCCGCCTGGTCCATATCGGTGCCCCAGGCGAATTCGAGCACCACGTCGCTCTGCCCGGTGCGCGAGACCGACTTCATCTTGCGCAGGCCCTTCACCACGCCCAGCGCTTCCTCCACCGGCTGGCTGACCAGGGTCTCGATCTCCGACGGCGCGGCACCGGTGTACTCGGTGCGTACGGTCAGGGTCGGGAAGCTCAGGTCGGGCAGCAGGTTGACCTTGAGGTTGCCCAGCGCCAGCAGCCCGAACAGCAGCAGGCTGACCGTCACCATGGCGACGGTGACGCGGCGCCGGGTGGAGAACTCGATCACCCCGCCGCGGGCGTACGGGCCCGGACCGGTGCCTTCGGAGGCGCCAGCCATGTCGTCATCGAGCCGGTTCATTGACGTTCGCCGCTGCTGTCGTTGGATGCATCGGTCGGCGCTGCCGCCACGCGCGGGCCGATCACCTGGACCAGGCCGCCGTCGCGCAGGGCCACCTTGCCGGCGGTCACCACCGCGTCGCCGGGCTCCAGGCCCTTGCGAACCTCGACGAGGTTGCCATCGACATAACCCAGCTCGATCGCCGTGCGTACGGCCTTGCCGTCGCGTACCACGTACACCGAGGGCTCGCCCTCGTCGTCGAGCAGTGCCAGCCGCGGAATGGTCAATGCGTCGGCACGCTGGTCGTAATCGATGCGGATGCGGCCGAACATGCCGGGTTGCAGGCTGTCACCGGCGAAGGCGCAGATCACCCGGAATGTGCCGCTGCCGGCATCCACCACCGGCGCCACGCGATCGACCGTGCCGACGAATTCGCGACCGGGCAGCGCGTCCACCTGCAGGCGCACCGGCAGGCCGGCGCGCAGCGTGGCCAGCTCGCGCTCGGGTACGTTGAGCGTGGCCTCGAGCCGCGAGTTGTCGATGATGCGCAGGATCGGCGTGTTGATCTGCACGAAGTTGCCGGTCTTGATCGAACGCGAGGCCACCACGCCCGAGATCGGCGCCACCACGTTGGTGTAGGACAGTTCCAGCTGCGCCAGGCGGTAGGCCGCGCGCACGTTCTCCAGGTCGTACTTGAGCTGCTCGTGGTCACCGGCACTGATCAGCTGCTGCGAGGCCAGGCGGTCGGAGCGGTTGAAGTTGCTCTGCAGCTTGCTCAGCTGTGCCTGGAGCTGCGCCAGGTTGAGGCGCGCGCGATCGGGATCCAGCCGCACCAGCGGCTGGCCGGCGCGAACGACATCGCCTTCTTCGACCAGCACCTGCAGCGCCACGCCCGACGTCTTCGCCACCACCTGGGCTTCGGCCTGTGCCTCCAGCGGCGCGGTGCCGGTGTAGCTGGCGGCGATCGCGCGCCGCGAAGCCTCTGCCGTTTCCACCGGCACCGCGGTGGTCGCCGGGTCGGCCTGTTCCTTGGCTGCGGCATCGCCGGCGCCCTTGCCGCAGCCCGCCAGCATGGCGAACAGGAAGACCATTCCGATGGCCGGCAGGCTGTTGTGCCAGCGTGTGGCTGCTACACGATACGAACGCATGTCCGTGGATCCCCGAGAACGTTTGGTTGGTGTTGTAGTTATGTATATCACCAGGACCCGCTGACATCATCCGTCAAAGGTCATGGTGACTCGTGGCGACCCACGCGGCACCGCGGGCATCACCTGCTGGTCTGCCCGATGCGCCTGAAGTTCAGTGCCCCATCCGGCGGGCGTCGGCGGCATCCACCGCCGGCGCCGTCGATGCCGGGCGCGCATCGTAAGCGATCCCGGCCCGGTGGTAATGCGTGGCTGCATGCCTTTCGCAAACGCCCGCGCCCGGCGTTGCAGGACAGGGCGGCGCTACCGTGTTCCCACGATCGCAGCGATTGGATGCGACTGCCGACCACCTTGGGATGCGCCATGAACGCAGGCTATACTCGGGCGATTGCGCGCCGGGGAAAGCAGGCGCCGATCCCTACCGGCCAACGCCACGCGAAACCAGCCAACAGGAATGCGGAACAACATGATGCGACCGCTACTTGCAGCCTGTCTTGCCCTTGCCGCATCCAGCGCGGCCCATGCGCAACAGCCGCAGCCGGCCACCGGCACGCCCGATCTCGAAAACGGCCGCATGCTCACCTACACGTGCCACGGCTGCCACGGCATTCCGAACTACAAGAACGCCTACCCCAACTACCGCGTGCCGAAGATCGGCGGCCAGCCGGAGCCCTACCTGGTGAACGCGCTGACCGAGTACCGCAACAGCGGGCGCCGGCATCCGACCATGGAAGTGCAGGCCAAGAGTTTCTCCGACCAGGACATCGCCGATATCGCGGCGTTCCTTTCCGGCCTGCAGAAGTGAGCCGCGCCATGACCCGTCTGCACCTCCTCGCCCTTCCGGTCGCCACCGCCCTGCTGCTGTCCGCCTGCTCGGGCGGTGCCGAGGGCGAACACGCGGCCACCGCCGAGAACCGCTCCTCGTCCGCCGGCCTGCCCAGGGGCCGCGTCGAACAGGGCGAAGCGCTGGCCCATACCAAGGGCGAGGCCACCGGCCAGTCCTGCATCGATTGCCATGGCCCCGACGGCAACCAGCCACTCGACGCGACCTACCCGAAGCTTGGTGGCCAGTACGCCGACTACCTCGCCCATGCGTTGCAGGCCTACCGTGCCGGCGAGCGTTCGAACGCGCTGATGGCCAACCAGGCCACCGGTCTCAACGATCAGGAAATCGCCGATCTCGCCGCGTACTTCGGCTCGCGTCCGTCGCAGATCGTCACCCTCGAGGCCACGCACTCGCAGCGCTGACGTTCACCCTCGCTGCAACGACGCCGACGGAGCCGCAAGGCTCCGTCTTTCGTTGCGATGTCCTCACCGGGCGTCGTCGCCTTCCTGCAGCTCAGGCTTGTACGGGACATCCGGCGGTGGCCGTGCGCCGGCCTCGACATCCTGCAGGTTCGGATCGGTGATCCCGCAGCCACCACCGAACGCCAGGAGCGCCACATCGCAGCGGATCGACTTGCTGGTGCCGGGGATGGGAATCAGCACGGTGCGGATACTTCGGCGCACCCATTCCTCGAGCAGGTTCTCGTGCGGCACCCAGAAGCGGTCGAGCGAGGTGGGTTCGAAATCGGAAGGTGGACGCCGCAGCCACGTGCCCATGCGGTCGATCTTTTCGTAATCCTCGGTGACGGTGCCTGGCGGCAGGCCGCCGCCAACGCGCCCGCCGGCACCCGGCGGCAACTGTGGCCGACCGTCGCGGTTGAACAGGCCCGCTGTGCCGGCCTGTCCGCCCGCGCGGTTCTGCGCAGCCGTATCCCAGTCATCGCCGGACCGCGGCGATGGGATCGCGCCGGGGGCCGGCGACGTGGCCGGGCCTGCGCCGGCGGCCGTGGCATCGGGCCGGGTACCGGCGTCAGCCGCGGGTGCGGCATCGCTGCTGGTGCTGCCAGCCGCGGCCGTTGCGCGGGTGGCGTCCACGGTCTCGCTCGCGCCCTGCCCGTCCGATGTCTCGCGCAGTGCGATCTCGCGCACCGGCGCGGCTGGCGCGTCCGCTTCGACGACAGGCGCGCGCACCGACGGCGCAGCGATGCGCGGCGCATCGGGGAGGCGGACCGGTGCCACCACCTTGCGTTCGGCCAGCTCCACCACCGGCTGTTCGATGCTCGGCGTGACGGCCACGGACCGCAAGGCGGGCAGCTCCGGCCGCGCGAGTTCCACAGGCTCCTGCACCGGGATCTCGCGATCACGCAGCTCCACGGTGCGCTCCCGCAGTCGCGGCTGCAGCACCGGCACCTCGGGCGGTGGCGGCACGACGAAGGTGGTATCCGGCACCGCGGTCTCGGTGACCACCAGCGGCTGCTCGGCGGCTGCCGGTGCGGGTTCGGGTTGGGGCTCGGGCGGCGGCGTGGCCGCTTCCGCGACGCTGGCCGGCACCGGGTCGGGCTGCGCTGCGGGAGGCGGCGGAGGTGGCGACGGTTCCTGTCGCGAATCGGCGACCTCCGGAATGGCGTCGCCGGCTGCCGGCGGCCCGGCCCCTTCGTCGCGCGGCGTGCCTTCGCCGATCCATGTCACCTCGATCGCGCTGTCCTCGCCGGCCTGCGTCGGACCCGTCCATGGCGGCACCACCATCAGCCAGCCCAGCAGGAACAGCCACACCAGGTGCAGCACGCCGGACACCGCGGATGACAGCCGGCGCATGCCACGCTCATCGTCGGGTGCCCGTTCCCAGTGCTGCCGCCACAGCACGGTGAATGCCTGCCAGCGGTTCTCGAGTACTTCGCCTGGCGGCAAGGGCGTGGGTTCGCGGGCGGCAAGCAGCGAGATGATGTCGGGCGCGGGTGCGCCACGTACCCGGCCGGGGCTGGCCTGCATCGTGTCCAGCCAGGATTGCCAGCCGGGCGGGAACTCGCCAGCCGGAGATGGCGGGCGGATCGAGCGGCGCTTGCGCCTGTGCAGCGCTGAAATCAGTTCGGCGGAGGAGAACACTCGCGCCGGGGCCCTGTCAGGCGGCGTCGCGCGGCACGTACGGCGCGTCGCCGGTGTCGTGGTCGGTGGCGTCGCGCACCGCGGTCACCCCCGGCACCTTCTCCACAAGGGTCTTCTCGATACCCTGCTTGAGGGTGATGTCGGCCATCCCGCAGCCGTGGCAGCCGCCGCCGAAGCGCAGCACCACGACGCCATCGCCGGTCACTTCCACCACCGACACATGGCCGCGATGCTGGGCCAGCTGCGGGTTGATCTCGTGTTCCACCAGCCAGCGCACCCGCTCCACCAGCGACGCGGAATCCGCCGGCACTTCGCCCTTGATCTTCGGCGCGCGGATCTGCAGTTGCCCGCCGGTGGCCTGCACCGCGTAGTCGATCTCGGCGCCATCCAGCCAGCGCACGCTGTCGGCTTCAAGCCACAGGGTGAAACCCTCGCAGTCCACTGCCCACTCGTCGCCGCGCAGATCGGCGGGTTCGGCGAACTCGAGACGCACGTCGGCACGCGACGTGCCGGCATGCATTGCCGCAAGGCGTACACCGAGACCGGGCAGGCCTTCGCGTTCGATCAGGGTGCGGAAGTGGGTCTGTGCGCTGTCGGAGATCTGGATCATCGGCGTATTCTAGCCTTCCCGTCACACCTTTTCCGGAACGCCCGCGCGCGCGGTCCTGCGCCGTTGGCCTGCGGTTGGATTACCGAGGAGCCCGCCATGTCCGATCTCGTGCCGCTTGCACAGGCCCATTGCATCCCGCGCCGGGGCAGCGAACACCGGCTTCCGGAAGCACGCCTGCGCGAGCTGCTGCCCGAAGTCCCCGCCTGGGAGCTCGCCGAGAACGGCCACGCACTGGTGCGCACGTTCCGCTTCGACGACTACCACCGCACCATGGCCTTCGTGAACGCCCTCGCCTTCATCGCCCACCGCGAGGACCATCACCCCGACCTCGGTGTCCACTACGACCGTTGCGTGGTGCGCTGGTCGACCCACGACGTCGGTGGCCTGAGCGAGAACGACTTCATCTGCGCGGCGAAGGCCGACGTGCTCATCGGCTGAGCCGGCGACTTCCTGCCACGGATCCCGTTCTTCCGCGTGATCCGCGGCCAACAGGATTCAGCCGCCGAGCGCATCCAGCACCGTTGCCAGCTCGGGCGCCAGCGGGGCATGCAGCACGTACGGCACGCGGCCGTCCTCGAGGGCGAATTCCATCGATGCGGCATGCAGGGCCAGCCGCTTCAGCCCGATCTGGTCGCGCAGGCGACGGTTGACCTCCGGGTCGCCGTACTTGTCGTCGCCGGCAACCGGGTGGCCGATGTGCTGCGCATGCACGCGGATCTGGTGGGTGCGGCCGGTCTCGATGCGGACCTCGCACCAGGAATGGCCGCCGCGGCGCTCGAGCACGCGGAAATGGCTGAGCGACGGCTTGCCGGCCTGGTTGACCTGCACATGGCGCTCCCCGCCCTGGCGCAGGCCCACGTGCAACGGGGCGTCCACGCTCATGAGCCCGTCCGGCATCCGCCCCGCCAGCAGCGCCAGGTAACGCTTGGCGATGCCGCCGTCGTCTTCGCGCATCAACGCCTGCAGCGTGGTCAGCGCCGAGCGCTTCCTGGCGATCACCAGCAGGCCCGAGGTGTCGCGGTCGAGGCGATGGACCAGCTCGAACGGCTCATCCGGCCGCAGGGCCCGCAGGGTCTCGATGACGCCGAAACTGATCCCGCTGCCGCCATGACTGGCGATGCCGGAGGGCTTGTTCAGCGCCAGCAGGCGCGCGTCCTCGAACACGATCGAGGATTCGATCGCCTGCAGCAGCCCCTTGGCCGGCCGTCCCGGCGTGCCGGGCTCCTCGATCCGCACCGGCGGGATCCGCACCTCGTCACCGCCGGCGAGCTTCCGTTCCGCCTTGGCGCGGCCACCGTTGACGCGGACCTGGCCCGAGCGCACCAGCTTGTAGACCAGGCTGCGCGGCGCGCCTTTCAGCTGGCCCAGCAGGAAGTTGTCGAGGCGCTGGCCGTCACGGTCATCGGGCACCCGGACCGTGCGGGCGCCACCGGCGCGTGGGGGTGTTTCTGAATGGGCCATCGGCGATTTTGATCTGCTACACTCGCCGCGCGAGATAAGGGTTTGATTTCGCAGGGAGTTGCGAGTGGTGCGGCCGATGTGGCCAGCGCCGCGCGCGGGGGCCGAAAGCCCGCCTTCCTTCGATTCCGATGCAGTGCGCGGCCACCGCCCCCGGGGCGGACATGTTAGCGGCTCATCGGCAGACCCGGCCATCGTCCGGGCCGCGAGGATCCGGTGTATTGAACATGACCCGCGTGGCGTACGGCTCAGCCGGCCCGCCTCCGGCCCCAAAACAGACAACGAACAACAAGCGCTCCCGCGGTCCGCCGTGGTGTCGCAGCGCTGGAATACCCAAGGCCGCGCCGCCAGGCGCCGGGGCATCCCCTTGCCCTGCCCCCCGGGCTCATCCCGGGTGGCGCGGTCCAAGTCTCCAGAGGCGAGACGCCCACGGCGTTCCGCGCGGTGCAGCGCGCGAGGAACGCACCCATGAAACGCATGCTGATCAACGCCACGCAGGCCGAAGAACTGCGCGTGGCCACTGTTGACGGACAGACGCTCTACGACATCGACATCGAGCAACCGTCGCAGGAACAGCGCAAGTCCAATATCTACAAGGGCCGCATCACCCGGCTCGAGCCCTCGCTGGAAGCCGCCTTCGTCGATTACGGCGCCGACCGCCAGGGCTTCCTGCCGCTGAAGGAAATTTCCCGCGACTACTACCAGGCGGGCGTCGACCATCGGAATGCCGGCATCCGCGAGCTGTTGCGCGAGGGCCAGGAAGTCGTGGTCCAGGTGGAGAAGGAAGAGCGCGGTAACAAGGGCGCCGCCCTGACCACGTTCATCTCGCTGGCCGGCCGTTACATGGTGCTGATGCCGAACTCGCCCACCGCCGGCGGCGTGTCGCGCCGCATCGAGGGCGAGGACCGCGCCGCGCTTAAAGAGGCGATGGACAAGCTCAACATCCCCGACGAGATGGGGGTGATCATCCGCACCGCCGGCGTCGGCCGCGATGCCGAGGAACTGCAGTGGGACCTCGACTACCTGCTCAGCATCTGGAAGGCGATCTGCGACGCCGCGCTGTCGAAGCCGGCCTCGTTCCTGATCTACCAGGAATCGCGCCTGATCACCCGCGCGCTGCGTGACTACATGCGCGCCGACATCGGCGAGATCCTCGTCGACACGCCTGAGATGTATGAAGAGGCGAAGGAATTCGTCGAGCAGGTGATGCCGCACAACCTGCGCAAGCTCAAGCACTACACCGACGACACCCCGCTGTTCAACCGCTTCCAGATCGAATCGCAGATCGAGAACGCCTACGAGCGCACCATCCGCCTGCCGTCCGGCGGCGCGCTGGTGATCGACCAGACCGAAGCGCTGACCGCGGTCGACGTGAACTCCGCGCGCGCCACCCGCGGCGGCGACATCGAGGAAACCGCGTTCCACACCAACCTCGAGGCAGCCGACGAAGTCGCCCGCCAGCTGCGCCTGCGCGACCTCGGCGGCCTGGTGGTGATCGACTTCATCGACATGTCGTCCTCCAAGCACCAGCGCGAGGTCGAGAACCGCCTGCAGAACGCGCTCAAGTACGACCGCGCGCGCGTGCAGCTGGGCCGGATCTCCAAGTTCGGCCTGCTGGAAATGAGCCGCCAGCGCCTGCGCGCAAGCCTGGGCGAGTCGAGCCAGATCGTCTGCCCGCGCTGCGAGGGCCACGGCCGGATGCGCAGCATCGAGTCGCTGTCGCTGTCGATCATCCGCGTCGCCGAAGAGCACGCGATGAAGGACAACACCGGCCAGGTGCTGGTGCAGGCGCCGGTCGAGATCGCCAACTACCTGCTCAACGAGAAGCGCGGCGCGCTGGCGGAGATCGAGAAGCGCCACACGGCGCCGATCCTGATCGTGGCCGACGAGCAGCTGCACACGCCGCATTACGAAGTCACCCGCATCCGCGAGAACGAGCTCGGCGAAGAGACCAGCAAGCCAAGCTACCAGCGCGGCACGCCGCGCAAGCTGGCAACCATCGCGCTCAACAAGAACAACCTCAACGTGCCGCCGCCAGCGGTCACCAACGTGCGTCCCACGCAGCCCGCGCCGGTGCGCGAGCCGCGCGAGGAAGCACCTGCACCGGTGGCCGTGGCATCGCCCGTGGCGCCTGTCGCGGCACCGGTGCCCGCGCCTGCCGCGGGCCTGGTCGGCTGGCTGAAGCGCCTGTTCGCGTCCGAGCCGGCATCGCCGGCCACCGGCACCCGCGGCAATCGCCCGCAGCAGGATCGTGACGACGCGTCCGGCGACCGCAATGGCCGCGGTGGCCGGCGCGGCGACCGCCGTCAGGGCCGTGACGGTGGCGGTGGCAACGGACGTCGTGACGAACGGCGCGGGCCGAAGCCGGCGCATGGCGAACGCAACGCAACACAGGGCGGCCGCGAGGCGCGCAACACGCAGGCCGAGCGGCCCGAGCGCGGCAACAAGGGCGAAAAGGCGGCCAAGGGCGCACAGGCTGCACAGCAGGTCGCCCAGCAGGCTTCCGCACCGGCGCAGCAGAATGCCCAGCAGCAGAAGCAGCCGCGGCCGCCAAAGCAGCCGAGGCCGGATGGCCAGCAGGGTGGACGCAAGGCCGACCTCGCCGACGCGGGCACTCCGCGTGGCCAGGGCGAGGACAAGCGTCGTGACGATGCAGCGGTCGTGACGACCGCTGCCGCGACGGACGGGCTCGGCAGGTCCATCGCAGCGGCCCCGGCCGAAGCGATCGAGGCATCCGCTGTCGACACCAATGTCCAGCTCGCGGCAGATGTCGCCGAGGCAGCGGCGACCGATGCCACCGCGGCACAGGACGACAGCAACGGCGAAGGCGATGGTGGCAGCCGTCGTCGTCGCGGACGTCGCGGCGGTCGTCGCCGTCGTCGTGGCAACGGCGAGCAGGCCGCGGCTGGCGAGGATGGCGCGATGCAGGACGACAACGTCGCTTCCGACGGCCCCACGCCGGCGGTCGACGGCTCGCAGCCCGAGTTCGATTTCGATGACATGCCGGCGCCCGTTCGCGAGCGCACCGCCGCGCCTGTGCAGGAGACCACCGAAGACGCGGAACCCGCACAACGTGCAGCGGCCAGCGTCGCCGTCGCAGCGGTGGCGATGACCGCGGCCGCCGCACAGGAAGCACCGGCGGTGGCAGCCACTGCCCAGGCAGAGACGACGGCAGCTGTCGAGCCGCCGGCACCTCCCGCCGTGCCGGACCGCTACAGGTCGAACCATGACCGCGGTGGCCCCGAAGTGGAGCGGCAGCCGGAGATCGCCGAGTCGCCGTCCCCGGTCGAGCCGCCGGCACCTGCCCGGGCCGAGCCCGCCCAGGCAGAACCAGTCGAAGTCCGGTCTGTAGAGGACGAAGCCGCGCGGCGCGAGCCCGCACGGGACAGGCCCACGCCGGTGCAGGACGTACCGGCGCCGGTCCAGTCCGCGGAAACCGTCGCCGCCGCGCAGCAGGAGTCGGGCGTCGAGGCCGAAACGTCGCAGGATCATTCCGGGGAGACCGCCGTCGTCAACCCGACGCCGGCAGATGCGGCGGTGAATGCAGCTGACGTCGCGTCCGAGCCAGCGGTTAATCCGGAGCAGGTGCCGGCAGCGCAGGCTTCGGCAGTCGCCACGGTCGATCCGGTCATGCCGGGCCTGTTCGATGCGAGCACCGCGGATGAGCCGGATGCGCTGGCCGCGACGCCTGCCGGGGTCGACGCTGACACCGAAGAGTCCACGCAGGTCGAAGCTGCGGGTGTCGATGACGACGGCAGCGGGCACGCCACGTCTGCGCAGGAGGCGGCGGCCAACACCGCACCAACGCGCGACGCCTGATCATCGGCGATGCAAACAGAAAGGGCGGCCCTCGGGCCGCCCTTTTTTGTTGCCCTGCAAGTGCTACAGCGCGTGCGTGGGGTCGGCCAGGCCGTATTGCCCGGCCAGCCGGGCCAGCGCGATCGTGTCGTGCAGCTGCAGCTTCGCGAACATCCGCGTCTTGTGGGTATTGACGGTCTTGGCACTGAGGCTCAGCCGACGCGCGATCTCTTCCTGTCGCAACCCCTGGATCAGCAGCATCGCGATCTCGAGCTCGCGCGCGGACAGCTGGTCGAAGGGGCTGTCATTGCCGGCCAGCGCGGACAGCGCCATGTTCTGCGCGATGCTGGTGGCCAGGTACCGCTTGCCGGCGGCGACCACGCGCACCGCGCGCAACAGCTCGCTGGCATCGCCCGCCTTGCCGACGTAGCCGGAGGCGCCCGCGTCGATCAGGCGCTTGGGCATCGGCCCGTCCTCGAGCACCGACACCACGATCACCCGCGCACCGTACTTGCCGCGCACGATGCGCTCGGTCACCTCCAGGCCGCTCAGGCCCGGCAGATGCAGGTCGCACAGCACCACGTCCGGCTTCAGGCGGCGGATGTCCGGCAGTGCCGCTTCGCCGGTCTCCGCTTCGCCTACCACTTCGATGTCGACTTCGCTGGCCAGGATCATGCGCAGGCCCGTACGGACGAGCGCATGGTCGTCTACCAGAAAGACACGGATGGTCATCCTTGGCCCCTCCTTCTGCTTTCCCCGCGTATGAGGCTAGCGATGGAGTGGGGGGACCGCAAGGAGGATCAGCAAGGTTGGCGGAGAGAGTGGGATTCGAACCCACGGAAGGTTTGACCCTTCGGCGGTTTTCAAGACCGCTGCCTTAAACCACTCGGCCATCTCTCCGTTTTTTCGTCGATCCGGTTTGACCAGCGGCGATGCCGCTGTTCCCTCCGGCTTTCAGCCTCCGGGTCAAGACCGGTGCCTTCAACCACTCGGCCACGCTTCCGAAATCTGCAAGTCCATCAAGGCGGTTTGACCAGTGGCTGCGCCACTGTTCCCTCCGGCTATCGCCTCCGGGTCAAGACCGCTGCCTTGAACCACTCGGCCATCTCTCCGTTCTTTCAGCAACGCCGGTTTGACCAGCGGCGATGCCGCTGCTCCCTCCGGCCTTCAGGCCTCCGGGTCAAGACCGGTGCCTTCAACCACTCGGCCACGCTTCCGAAATCTGCAAGTCCATCAAGGCGGTTTGACCAGTGGCTGCGCCACTGTTCCCTCCGGCTATCGCCTCCGGGTCAAGACCGCTGCCTTAAACCACTCGGCCATCTCTCCGTTCTTTCAGCAACGCCGGTTTGACCAGCGGCGATGCCGCTGTTCCCTCCGGCCTTCAGGCCTCCGGGTCAAGATCGGTGCCTTCAACCACTCGGCCACGCTTCCGAAATCTGCAAGTCCATCGAGGCAGCGGATGCGGATGCTAGACGATGAGCGACGTAGCCGTATCGGGTCGCGCAGCTCAGCGCATTGTCGCACGCGGGGCCGCAGCGGACGTACCACGCGTGGTGCCCTCGCCATTCGGCCCGGCGCCTTTCGGGCGGTTCTTGCAATCCAGGCTCGACTCCGCGAGCAGCGGCGGCAGGCGCTCGGCGAGGTAATCGATGAACACCCGTACCGCGGGTAACAGGCCGCGCCGTGACGGAAACACCGCATGCGCAATGCCCTGCGGCAGGGTCCAGTCGGGCAGCACCACTTCCAGTTCACCGCTGCGCACCGCATCGGCGCAGATGGTTTCGGGCAGCATGGTGATGCCCAGCCCCTGGCGCGCCAGCGACATCAGCATCGGAAAGTCGAAACCCGCCACGCGAGGCTTCAGTTCGATCCGCTGCACCTGGCCGTCGCCGCCGTGCAGCTCCCAGCGCTGCTTCACCTCGTCCTCGCCCATGGTCATGGTGACGTGTTCGCGCAGGTCGTCCGGGTCGCGCGGGCGTCCCGCGCGACGCAGGTACTCGGGGCTTGCGACCAGCAGTTCCTGGACATGGCCGAAGCTGCGCATGACCAGGCTGCCGTCGTCGTCGAGCTTGGAACGCACGCGCACGGCGATGTCGAAGCCTTCGTTGATGACGTCCACGCGGCGGTTGTTGACATGCAGCTGCACGCGCACCTGCGGGTAGCGTGCAAGGAAGTCCGGCAACAGCTTGGGCATGGACTGCTGGGCGATCGAGACAGGCACGCTGACCCGCACCAGCCCACGCGGTTCGGCGCTGAGGCGGTCGACCACCTCGCGCGCGGCAGCGGCCTCGGCCAGCATCGATTGCGCGTGGCGGTACACGCTCTGGCCCACGTCGGTGACCGCGAACCGGCGCGTCGAGCGCTGCAGCAGGCGGACGCCGAGCTCGTTCTCGAGTTGGCTGATGCGCCGGCTCAGTCGCGACTTGGGGATGCCCAGCGCGCGTTCCGCGGCCGCGAATCCCCCGTGATCGACCACCACGGCGAAGTAGTACAGATCGTTGAGGTCCTGCATGCGCGGCGCCTGATGGAACGATGCGCGCAATCGAATCACGTTTATTCCGCCGGCACAACAAACCGGCCTGCCCCGTCAGGCGACCCTCGACCGGCCGATGCACCGCCCGGGACGGCCATCCATTGCAACGACATCGCTGCACTTCCCGCCCGCAGGGAAGCTCCGGGGCCGCCAACGGGCATCAGGCGATGACGTCGTCCCCGCCCATCCACGGGCGCAGCACGTCGGGTATGCCGATGCTGCCGTCCGCGCGCTGGTAGTTCTCCATCACAGCGATCAGCGTGCGGCCGACGGCGAGGCCGGATCCGTTGAGCGTGTGCACGAGTTCCGGCTTGCCGGTCCCGGGGTTGCGCCAGCGCGCCTGCATGCGCCGGGCCTGGAAATCGCCGACGTTGGAGCACGAGGAGATCTCGCGATAGGTCTGCTGCGAGGGCAACCACACCTCGAGGTCGTAGGTCCTGCGCGCGGCGAAACCCATGTCGCCGCTGCACAACAGCATCCGGCGGTACGGCAGGCCGAGGCGTTCGAGCACCGCTTCGGCGCAGCGCGTCATCCGCTCGTGCTCGGCGTCGCTGTCCTCCGGGCGGGTCACCGACACCATCTCCACCTTCTCGAACTGGTGCTGGCGGATCATCCCGCGCGTGTCGCGGCCATGGCTGCCGGCCTCGGCGCGGAAGCACATCGAGTGCGCGGTCATGCGCAGCGGCAGGTCCGCCGCCTCGACGATCTCGTCGCGCACGATGTTGGTCAGCGGCACCTCGGCCGTGGGGATCAGGTAGCGCGTGCTGTCCCCCACCCGGGTGGCGAACATGTCCTCGACGAACTTGCCGAGTTGGGCGGTGCCCTCCATCGTCTCCGCGTTGACGATCAACGGCACGCTGGTTTCCTCGTAGCCGTGCTCGTTGACGTGCAGGTCGAGCATGAACTGCGCCAGCGCGCGATGCAGGCGCGCGAGCTTTCCGCGCAGCACGGTGAAGCGCGCGCCACTGAGCTTGGCGCCGGCGTCGGCGTCGAGCCAGCCATGGCGCGCACCGAGTTCGACATGGTCGTGGACCTCGAAATCGAACTGCGGCACATCGCCCCAGCGGTGCTGTTCGACATTGGCCGACTCGTCCGCGCCCAGCGGCACGTTGTCATCGGGCAGGTTGGGCAGCGTGCGCACGATGGCGTCGATCTCGCCGCGGATCGCTTCCAGCCGGCCCTCGCTGGCCTTGAGCTCATCCCCGAAACCGGCCACTTCCGCCAGCAGGGCGGCCACGTCCTCGCCCTTTGCCTTGGCCTGGCCGATCGCCTTGCTGCGGGTGTTGCGCAGGTTCTGCAGCTCCTGCGTGCGCACCTGGATCAGCTTGCGCTCGGTCTCCAAACGTTCGAGGCCATCCGCATCGAACTCGAAGCCACGCGTCTCGCGCAGGCGTCGGGCGATCTCTTCGGGACGGGTGCGCAGCAGGGCGGGGTCGAGCATCGAGACATCCAGGGCAATGGCAATGACGCGGATTATCGCCTGCGTGCGCGGATGCCGCATCCGCGGCCTGTGCCAGAATGCGGCGGACGTCGTCAGTCACTGGAAGAACCCCATCTTGCGACTCTCCCGTTTGCCATTGCCTGCCCGGATCGCGATCGCGATGGGCATCGCCTTCGCGGTCGGCCTGCTGCTGTTCGCCCTGGTCTACTTCGACGACCGTGGCCCTGCCCTGCCCGGCGACGACGCCGGTCCTGTTGCGCCGATGCAGTCGCACGCGTCCGGCGCACTGCCGGCCCCGCAGCCTCCTGGCGAGGATCGCGACGTTCCCGGGCTCTACGGCCCTGCTCCCGCGGACCCGGGCCTCGCCGGGACGGCGCAGCCTCCAGCGGCCGCGGCGACACCGGTTCCGCAGCCACCCCGTGCCGCGGTCGACGCACCGCCTCCGCCCGCAACCGCCGCGGCCACTGCCAGCCGACCGGTCGCGGTACGCAGGCAGCAGCCGGCCTACCCGCGCACGTCGCTGCGTCGCGGCGAAAGCGGCGAGGTGCTGGTGCGCGCGGTGGTCGGGATCGACGGTCGACCGCGCCAGGTGGACGTGGCCCGCAGCAGTGGACACCCGGCGCTGGACCGGGCCGCCGTGCGTGCCGTCGAGCGCTGGCGCTTCGAGCCGGCGCGGCAGGCGGGCCAGCCCGTGGAAGGCGAAGTGCGCGTGCCGGTGGAGTTCGTCAGCGGCCAGCGGTGAGACCCGGCACGGTTCGTGACGCCGCCCGCACATGCCCTGTGGAACGCTCATTCCCCGCCTGAACAGGGGTCACCCATGAACGATCCACGCCGTCCCGACGACGTCCGCCAACCGTCCGGCGAACCTCCGCGAGAGTCCCTGCCGCGGAAGAGCTCCAGTCCGCTGTTGTGGATCCTGCTGCTGATCGCATTGATCGCGGTGGGCTGGTACTTCTACAGCCAGCGTGGGCCGGTTACCGCGCCGGAAGCGCCGCCGACGCCGGTCGGCACCGCGCCCGAGATCGGCGACGGTACCCCGCCGCCACCCGCAAGCGAGCGCCGTCCACGCGAGGCCACCCCGGCGCCGGCGGCGGGCGTGACCCGCGATGCCAGCCCGGTGACGCCGATCGACCCCGGCTACCCGGCCGCTGCGCTACGGGCCCGCGAGGAAGGCCTGGTGATGCTGCGCGCCACGGTCGACAGCGACGGCAGGACCGGCGACATCGAAATCATCGAATCGAGCCGCTCGCGCGAGCTCGACCGCGCCGCGCTTGCGGCAGTCCGCGATGCACGGTTCTCGCCGGCCATGCGCGACGGCAAGCCGATCCCCTCCACCGTGCAGGTGCCGGTCGAGTTCCGGCTGGACGCCAACGCGTCCGCCCAGCGCTGAGCACGTCGCCGTCGAGGCGCCATCCGGGCGTGGGCGGCAGGATGCCGCCTCGCTCAGGCCAGGCCGAATCCGGCGGTCCGCGCCAGCTCCACGAAGCCTGGAAACGACGTGGCGACATTGGCCACGTCGTCGATCGTGACCGCACCGCGTGCGCACTGCGCGGCCACCGCGAAGGCCATCGCCACGCGATGGTCAGCATGGCTGTCGATGCGGCCCCCCTGCAGCCGGCCGCCATGGATGGCGGCGCCGTCAGGCGCCTCGTCCACCCGGATGCCCATGGCGCGCAGGCCGGTACCCACGGTGGCGATGCGGTCCGATTCCTTGACCCGCAACTCCGCCGCACCGCGTACGGTGGTGACACCGTGTGCGCAGGCGGCGGCGACGAACAGCGCCGGGAACTCGTCGATCATGTCGGCCACGTGGGCGACCGGCACCTCGATCCCGCGTAGCGGCGCATGCCGGACCACCAGGTCGGCGACCGGCTCGCCGCCCTGCTCGCCCGCCGGTTCCACCGTGATGTCGGCGCCCATCAGGCGCAGCACGTGCAGCAATCCGGTGCGGCGTGGATTCATCCCGACGCGCGCTAGGCGCAGTTCGGAGCCCGGCACGACGGTGGCGGCGACGAGGAAGAACGCCGCCGAGGAAAAATCCGCCGGCACCTGCACGTCGGTCGCCCGCAAGCGGTGGCCGCCGGTGAGCGTGGCGTGGCCCGGCGCGAAATCGACCGGCCAGCCGAACGCGGCCAGCATGCGTTCGGTGTAATCGCGGGTCGGTTGCGGTTCTAGCACCCGCGTGGTGCCGCGCGCGTACAACCCGGCCAGCAACAGCGCCGACTTCACCTGCGCGCTCGCAACCTCCGCACGATGTTCGACGCCCGCGAGCGGCGTGCCGCCGCGTATGTGCAACGGCGGCAGCCCGCCGGGGCCGGTGTCGATGCGCGCGCCCATGCGGGCCAGCGGCGTGGTCACGCGCAGCATCGGCCGCTTCGACAGCGAGGCATCGCCGACCAGCGTGGTATCGAAGGCCTGTCCGGCGAGCAGGCCCGCCAGCAGGCGCATCGCGGTACCGGCGTTGCCGCAGTCGAGCGTTGCGACCGGCGCGCGCAGGCCATCGAGGCCCACACCGTGGACGATGCGCACGCCGTGTGCGGGCGTTTCGATCCGCACACCCATCGCGCGGAAGATCGCGTCGGTGGCACGCGCATCCTCGCCCTCGAGGAAGCCATCGATGCGCGACACGCCATCGGCCAGCGAGGCCAGCATGATTGCGCGGTGCGAGACCGACTTGTCCCCCGGCACCGCCAGCGTGCCGCGCAGCGCGGTGCCGGGCTCGGCGGTCCAGGACACCGGGGACGTGCTCATGGCACCGCCACCGGGAACGAACCCGGCACCCGTACGTCGCGGGCGAGGACCTTGAGCTCGGGACGGGAGTCGTCCACCGCCACCGCCAGCAGGCCCTTGGCCTGGCCGACCGGTCGCGCCCACCACGCGCGCTCGGCGATCAGCGCCTGGATCCCGCGGTCGATGCCGTCGATCTGCGCGCGCACCGTGGCGGGGTCGGGCGTGACCGCGGGCGCGGCGTCGCCCGTCCCGGCGCCCGGCCCGATGTCGTCCGTCGTCATCGTGCTCAGCCGCGACGCTGCTGGAAATCGCCCATGTAGGCGGCCAGCGCCTCCACGCCGGCGACCGGCATCGCGTTGTAGATCGAGGCGCGGATGCCGCCCAGCACGCGGTGGCCGCGCAGGCCGATCAGGCCGGCGTCACGGGCACCGGCGAGGAAGTCCTCCTCGAGCGCGGGCTCTTGGAGGAAGAACGGCACGTTCATCCGCGAGCGCACCGCCGCGTCGACCTCGTTGCGGTAGAAGCCGCCGGAACCGTCGATGGCGGCATACAGCGCGCGTGCCTTGGCCTCGCTGCGACGTGCGAACTCCTCCACCCCACCCTCTTCGAGCATCCAGCGCACGGTGAGTCCGAGCAGGTACCAGTTCCAGCTCGGTGGCGTGTTGAGCATCGACTCCGCGGCCAGGTGCGCGCGGTAATCGAAGATCTCCGCGCGCGGCTGGCCAACGCGCTCGAGCAGTGCGCGGTCGACGATCACCACGCCGATGCCGACGGGCCCGAGGTTCTTCTGCGCGCCGGCATAGATCAGGCCGTAGCGGCGCACATCGATCGGTTCGGAGGCGATCGACGAGCTGAAGTCGGCGAACAGCGGTACCGCGCCGGTATCGGGCACGTCGCGGAATTCGACGCCGTGGATGGTCTCGTTGGCGGTGATGTGCACATAGGCCGCGTCGGCCGACAGCGCCCACTCCGCGCGCGGCGGGATGCTGCGGAAGCCATCCGTCTCGCTGCTGGCGGCAATACGCAGGTCGACATACGGCGCCACCTGCTTCAGCGCGATGCGGCCCCAATGGCCGGTGACCACGTAATCGACAGGCTGGCCGGGCGCGGCGAAATTGAGCGCGATCAGGGCCTGCTGCGTGGTCGCACCGCCGCCGAGGAACAGCACCGCGTAGTCGTCCGGAATGCCGACCAGGCGGCGCAGGTCGGCCTCGGCGCGACGCGCGACATCGATGAACTCATCGCCGCGATGGCTCAGTTCGACGATCGAGGCACCCGCATCGCCGTATTCCAGCATCTCGTCACGGGCCTGCTGCAGGACCGGCTCGGGCAGCGCGGCCGGGCCGGCGCTGAAGTTGTAGGCACGCGACATCGTGGCGACATCCATCTGGGGGAGGCCGGCCGGCTGCGCGCCTGCCGGGGGGCCTAGTATGCCGCAGCGTTCCGTGGCGGGTCGCGCGTTCGCGTGCCTGCAACGTTCGCCCGTGCACACTGCTCCAACCGGGTGCCCGACCCGACGGAGTGACGCCCATGGCAGGCGACCACAGGACGCTGCGCGAGGCACTGCGCATCCGCGCATCCGACATCACCGACGAGACGGTCTGGCGGCAACGCCGCCGCGTGCTTGCCGCCTTCGGCGCGATTCCCGCCCTTGGGCTGTCGGCCTGCGCCGAGGCGGAAGCCCCGCCCGCACCCACCGCGCCACCACCATCGCCCGCGGCCGTGGCCGCCGGCTTCTCGACGGACGAGACGCTGACCCGCGAGATCGACGCCACCACGTACAACAACTTCTACGAGTTCGGCACCGGCAAGGCGGATCCATCGCGGGCCGCGCGAACGTTGCGCACCTCGCCCTGGCAGGTCGAAGTAAGTGGTGAGTGCGCACGGCCCGGCACCCTCGAACTCAACGACCTGCTGCGTGGCTTCCTGCCGGAGGAGCGGACCTACCGGTTGCGCTGCGTGGAAGGCTGGTCAATGGTGATCCCGTGGCTGGGCGTGCCGCTGGGCGAGGTGCTGCGGCGTTTCGAACCGACTTCGAACGCGAAGTACGTGGCGTTCACCACGCTGGCCGACCGTGCGCAGATGCCGGGCATGCGCTACCGGTCGATCGACTGGCCCTACCGCGAGGGGCTGCGCATCGACGAGGCGATGCATCCGCTGACACTGCTCGCCACCGGCGTCTACGGCAAGCCGCTGCCGCAGCAGAACGGTGCCCCGCTGCGGCTGCTGGTGCCGTGGAAGTACGGGTTCAAGGGCATCAAGTCGATCGTCGCCATCCGCTTCGTCGAACGGGTGCCACCCACGGCATGGAACGACCTGCAGCCGCGCGAATACGGGTTCTTCGCCAACGTTAATCCGGACGTGGACCATCCACGCTGGAGCCAGGCGAGCGAGCGCCGCATCAGCGGCACCGAGGGCAAGCTGTTCGCCAACCGCATCGCCACCCGGCCGTTCAACGGCTACGCCGAGCACGTGGCTTCCATGTACGCAGGCATGGACCTGCGTCGCTGGTACTGACCGCGCGTGCCGGCTGCCGCGAAGCACAGGACCACGCCGGGCTGGCTGATCGCCGCCAAGGCAGGCGTGCATGCATTGGCGCTGGCGCCGGCCGCATGGCTCGGCTGGCGTGCGTGGCAGGTGCAGACCGGTGCGGACATCGACGCGCTGGGCCCCGACCCGGTCGCAATGATCGAACACACGCTCGGACTGTGGGCGTTGCGGCTGTTGCTGCTGACGCTGGCGGTGACGCCACTGCGGCACCTGAGCGGGCAGCCGCAGCTGCTGCGCTTCCGTCGGATGCTCGGGCTGTACGCGTTCTTCTACGCCAGCCTGCACTTCGCCGCCTGGCTGGTGCTGGACCTGCGCCTGGACTGGGGCGGCGTGGCCACCGAGATCGCGCGAAGGCCGTTCATCACCGTCGGCTTCCTCGCCTGGCTGCTGCTGCTGCCGCTGGCGGTGACATCCACGCGCGGCTGGATGCGCCGCCTGGCCGGGGCCTGGCAACGCCTACACCGGCTGGTCTACGTGATCGCCAGCCTCGCCGTGCTGCATTTCTGGTGGGTAGTGAAGTCCGACATCCGCGAGCCGCTGCTGTACGCGGTGCTGCTGGCAGTGCTGCTGGGCTGGCGACTGTGGCGTCGGCTGCACCCGCCGGGGAGCCGCGCACGTCCCGCCGGTTAGCCTTCCTCCGGCGCCGTGGACTGCGCGCGTCGAGACAGCAGGTCAGTCCGTGCCGTAGAGCAGCAACAGGCTCAGCAGGCCCGCGATCACCACGGCCGTCAGCAGCAGCCACGGCAGCGGCCACGGGCGGCGGCGTGGCGTCCTGTCGTCGTCGGACGGCAACTCCACCTCCGGCAACACCGGCTCGCGCGAGCCGCCGCCGAGTGGCGCTTCGACCACGAAGCGGTGGTAGGCATCGAAGACCACCTGGTCGCCCGGCTGCAGCAGCGCATCGCGCACGCTCTCGCCGTTGACGATGCTGCCGTCCGCGGACCCGAGGTCACGCAGCAGCACTTCGCCGCCCACCAGTTCCACGCGCGCGTGGCGCTCGGCAAACGCCGGATCGTCGATATGGATGTCGGCTTCGGCGAGGCTGCCGACCAGCCGGGGCCGGTCGAGGGTGAAGCTGCGGCCATGGTGGCGCCCACCGATCGCACGCAACACGATGTGCAGCCCCGCCGAGGCGTCCGCCGGCGTGGCGAGGTCGCCGACGCCGGGTCGTCGCACGGGTGCACCACCCAGCAACCGCAGCTCGGCGCCCTCGATATGCAGGGTGTCCCCACGGCGCAGCATGGCCAGCCGCTGCACCGGCCGCCCGTTGACGTGCACGCCGCGGCGGCCTTCAGCGACGGTCAGCCAGATGCCGCGACGGTCGACGCACAGCAGTGCGATGGGGTTGCCGCCATCGATGCGGCCGATGCCGCCGCCGGCCAGCTGTCCGATGCGATGCATGCCGGCATCGAGCGGCAGGTCAGGCTGATCGGGCTGATCGCCGCCGACGAAGCGCAGTCTGAGGATTTCCATGCGCGGCGAATCTAGCACGGGCACGGTTGGAGTCAGCATCGGCTGCACTCAGAATGCATGCTCCTCCAGCCGCCAGGTGCACCATGTCCGAGATCGACATCCGCCATCCCCATTCGCTGCCCCTGCCGCAGGCGCGCGCAGCGGTCGAGCAGATCTCCGCGAAGCTGGCGCAGAAGTTCGACGTGCAATGCGCATGGAACGGCGACGTGCTGCACTTCCAGCGCTCGGGCGTGGACGGCGCGATCGCGCTGGCCGGCGACGAGGTCCGGGTGACCGCCAAGCTCGGCTTCCTGCTGTCGGCGATGCGCGGTCCGATCGAGGCAGAGATCCAGCGCGTCCTGGAGAAGGAATTCAGCGCCTGAGCCACCGTGACGGTGCTGCTCCCACCGACCACCCCGGTCTCCAGACCCTACATGCCTGGTCCCTCTCGACGCGACGCTAATGCCGCCTGCGACACGATCGGCCGAACCCACGCGTTGGAGGCCAGCATGGCCACGTACAAGAAGCCCGACGGCACGCACACCTCGAGCCCGCCACCGCCGCCACCGGAGACATCGTTTCCGCGGGCGCTCGGCGAATCCGCGCAGCAGATCTGGCTGGCCGGCCTCGGCGCGCTCGGACGTGCGCAGGAGGAAGGTGGCCGCCTGTTCGAGACCCTCGTCCGGGAGGGCCGCGAGGTGGACAACACCGCACGCGAGCACCTGGATGCGCATACCAGTAGCCTGCGCGACGGCGTCGAGTCCACGGTCGATGGGGCGCGCGAGCAGGTCACGGCTGGCTGGGAGCGCGTCGAGCGGCTGTTCGACAGCGGACTTCAGCGCACCCTGACCCGCCTCGGCGTGCCGACCCGGCGCGACGTCGCCGAACTCAATGCGCGCGTCGAGGCCCTGACGGCCGAGTTGCGCAAGCGCGACGCCGCCGCACGCAGGGCGAAGGCCAGCGCCACCGCCGGTACCCCGATGGCGCTGCGCGCGCGCCGGGCGCCCGGCGCAGCCGTTCCACGGCGACGGGGGCTGCAGGGTCGACGACCACGCCGGGTGGCACGGCGCCCTCCACCGTCGCCCCGGGCGCCGCTTCCACGCCGTCGTCCACCCCGGGAACGGGTAGCGGAGGCGCCACATCCAGCACCGGGGCTGCGTCGACAGCGCCGCTGCCGTCGACGTCGACGGGCCCGGACACTGGCGCTTGAGGCACGGCCATCGGCCCCACGCGGCGCCGGCCAGCAGCGCCTTTAAACGCCCGGCCGAATCCGTCTATCCTGCCGGCCGCCGGCAACAGGCGTCCGGTGCGAAGAAGGGGTCGTCGTGAGTGCAGTGCTGCAGTGGGTCGTCGCGATCGCGGTAATGGCGTCGGTCGGGGTGGTGGGAACGTTCTATGTCCGCGGCATCCTGATGCGACGCGACGAGACCGCGGCCGGGATGCGCGCACTGGCGGCGATGTCCTGGCGCGAATTCCTGCATCTCGTGCTGGAGGCGATGGCGCGCCGCGGTTTCACCCGCGTGCTGGACAAGGAGGCCGCCTCGGGCGACAGCGAATACACCCTGGGTCGCGGCCATGAGCGCTGGTTGTTGTCGTGCAAGCACGGCAGCGCCTTCATCATCGGCAAGCTGACGGTCAACGAGCTGGTCAGCGACGTGCATATGGCCAATGCCACCGGCGGGCTGCTGGTCACCCAGGGCCGGATCGATGGAAACGCGCGCGCGGCATCGGCCAACCAGCAGATCGAACTGCTGGATGGTCCCACGCTGTGGCCCGAGGTGCGGGAGCTTCTCAAGCCCGGTCAACTGGCCGCCATCTGCGCGGGCGCCGCCCAGCGCGCACGACAGCGCACGCTGATGGTCTGGCTGGTCGCGCTGCTGGCAGGCATCGCGACCTTCGTGGTGCTGCCCGCACCGGTATCCACGCGTGTCGATACGCCCAGCGTCGCCCAGCCTGCGCCGGCAGCGGCCGTCGACAGCCCTGCAACCGCAGCGGAAGACCTGCAAGGTGACGCGGCGGAAGAGCCGTCGCCCGAGCAGCAGCGGCGCGCGGTGGTCACCTCGATCGCGACCCTGCCGATGGTCGACCGCGCGCTATGGACCACCCAGTCCACCCTGGAAGTGCATCTGCTCGATGACGATGCCGATGCGGCCTTCGCTGCGCTGTGTCCACTGATCGTGCGCCACGCCGACATCGCCTCGTCGCGCATCCAGCTCACGCCGCCGCCGGACAGTGGCGGACAGGTGCGCTTCCGCCAGTGCCGGAGCTACTGAGCGCGCCGGACTTCCGTTGGTCCGGTCCCACGACGGGGACGGCACCCGGGCATCGCCGACGGCGCGGCCGAACCCGTCACGCGGATGCGCCGTTGTCACGGCGCGGTCATCCCGCTGCCACGGTTCGATCATCGACACACGATTGAATGCGCCGCGAGCGGAATCGTCCGTTACGCATCGGGAGCACATCGTGTCCATCAAACCTCTAGTCCGGCTTGCCGCCATCGCCCTGGCTGCCTGCGTCGCCCTGCCGGCGGCTGCAGCGGAAGTCACCGGCGCCGGCGCCTCCTTCATCTATCCGGTCATGACCCGCTGGTCGGCCGACTACCGCCAGGCCACCGGGCACCAGGTCAACTACCAGTCGATCGGCTCCGGCGGCGGCATCGCGCAGATCAAGGCCGGCACCGTGGACTTCGGCTCCTCGGATGCGCCGCTGAAGCCGGAGGAGCTCGCGTCGTCCGGCCTGGTGCAGTTCCCGTCGGTGATCGGCGGGGTGGTGCCGATCGTCAACGTGACCGGCGTGGCACCCGGCGCGCTACGCCTGGATGGCGCGGCGCTGGCCAATATCTTCCTCGGCAGGATCAGCAGCTGGAACGACCCGGCAATCGTGGCGCTCAACCCCGGGCTGACGCTGCCGGCGTCGCGCATCACCGTCGTGCACCGTTCGGACGGTTCGGGCACCACCTTCAACTTCGTCAACTACCTGTCCAAGGTCAGCCCGGAGTGGAAGTCCTCGATCGGCGAAGGCACCTCTGTGCGCTGGCCGACCGGCATCGGCGGCAAGGGCAACGAGGGCGTGTCGGCCTATGTGCGCCAGGTCCGCAACAGCATCGGCTATGTGGAGCTGTCGTATGCGGTGCAGAACCGGCTGTCGCATGCGCAGATGCGCAACGCCGCCGGCCGCTGGGTGCAGCCGGGTGAGGAAAGCTTCGCCGCCGCGGCGGCCAGCGCCGACTGGGCCAATGCGCGCGACTTCCACCTGGTCATGACCAACGCCCCCGGTGAGGCCGCCTGGCCGATCACCGCCACCAACTTCATCCTGATGCGCAAGCAGCCGCGCAGTCCGGAAGGTGCGCGCCAGGCGCGGGAGTTCTTCCGCTGGGTGTACGCCAACGGCGATGCCCAGGCCCGTGCACTCGACTACGTGCCGCTGCCGGACTCGCTGGTCCAGCGGATCGAGGGCTACTGGCGCCAGCAGCAGGGCGGCAACTGACGCCGGCATCCGGCGTCCCCAAGGGCGGGCCTCAGGGCCCGCCTTTCGCGTGCGCGACCGTGAATCGCACCGGACCCCGCGGCGGCGAACGGCAGCCCTGTAATCAAGCTGAAACAAAAACATCATTTCATAGGCGCATCGCCGGGTTGCCGGCCTTCCATGATCTGGAGTGCGCATGAACCTCTCCCGGGCCCGCCTGGCCGCCCTCACCCTGTCGATCGCGTTCGGCCTGGCCGCGTGCCAGCCGTCCAACGATGCGCAGACCAGCGGTGCGCCGTCCGCGGATGGCACCGCCAGCCAGGGCAGCGGTGACCGCGTCGCCGCCGAGATCTCCGGCGCCGGTGCTTCTTTCATCTTCCCGCTGGTGTCCAAGTGGTCGGCCGACTACAACGCCGCCACCGGCCACCGCGTCAATTACCAGTCGATCGGTTCCGGCGGCGGCATCGCCCAGATCAAGGCCGGCACGGTCGACTTCGGCTCGTCCGACCGCCCGCTCGACAGCGCCGAGCTCGCCGAAGCCGGCCTCGGCCAGTTCCCGTCGGCGATCGGCGGCGTGGTCCCGGTGGTGAACATCGAAGGCCTCGCTCCGGGCCAGCTGCGCCTCGACGGCCCCACGCTGGCCGGCATCTTCATGGGTGCGATCACCACCTGGAATGACCCGGCGATCGTGGCGCTGAACCCGGGCACCGCCCTGCCGGCAGGCAAGATCAGCATCGTCCATCGCTCGGACGGCTCCGGCACCACGTTCAACTTCACCAACTACCTCTCCAAGGTCAGCCCGGAGTGGAAGTCGAAGGTCGGCGAAGGCACCACCGTGCAGTGGTCGACCGGCGTCGGCGGCAAGGGCAACGAGGGCGTGGCCTCCTACGTGCAGCAGATCAAGGGTTCGATCGGCTACGTGGAACTCGCCTACGCGCTGCAGAACAGCATGCCGTATGCGTCTTTGCGCAATGCGGCAGGCAACTGGGTGGAACCCAGCGAGACCACCTTCGCCGCGGCCGCCGAGACGGCCGACTGGGCCAACGCACAGGACTTCAACCTGGTGATCACCGATGCCCCCGGCGTGAATGCCTGGCCGATCACCGCCACCAACTTCATGCTGATGCACAAGCAGCCGCGTGACGCCGAGCGTGCACGCGCGGCGCTCGAGTTCTTCAACTGGTCGTTCGAGAACGGCAAGACCCAGGCCTCCGAACTGCACTACGTGCCGCTGCCCGAGCCGCTGGTTCAGCAGGTACGGGCGTACTGGCAGGACGCGTTCGGCTTCCAGCCGCAGCAGTAAGCACCGGCCGACGCCCCGCGCATGAACGCCACCTCCCTCCCCCAGTCGCAGCCGGCACCCACCGGCCGCGACATCCGCGACGCACGTGCGGACCGCATGTTCCGCTGGGTGCTCACCGGCACCGTGGTGTTCGTGCTGCTGGCACTGGCCAGTGCCGCGCTGTCGATGCTGTGGGGCGGGCGCGACGTGCTTGCCAGCGAAGGCCTGAGCTTCTTCTATTCCGCCGACTGGAATCCGGTCGAGAACAGGTACGGGGCGCTGGTGCCGATCTACGGCACCATCGTCACCGCGCTCATCGCGATGCTGATCGCGGTGCCGGTGAGCTTCGGCATCGCGTTCTTCCTCACCGAGGTGGCGCCGCGCTGGTTGCGCGGCCCGGTGGGCACGGCAATCGAACTGCTGGCCGGCATCCCGTCGATCATCTACGGCATGTGGGGCCTGTTCGTGCTGGTGCCAGTGATGACCGAGTACGTCACCCCCTGGCTCAACGACCACCTCGGCACCATCCCCGGCATCGGCATGCTGTTCCGGGGCCCGCCGCTGGGCATCGGCATGCTCACCGCCGGCTTCGTGCTGGCGATCATGGTGATCCCGTTCATTTCATCGGTCATGCGCGAAGTGTTCCTGACCGTGCCCACGCGGCTGAAGGAATCCGCGTACGCGCTGGGCGCCACCAAGTGGGAAGTCAGCTGGGACATCGTGCTGCCCTACACCCGCTCGGCGGTGATCGGCGGCGTGTTCCTGGGCCTCGGTCGCGCGCTTGGCGAGACCATGGCGGTCGCCTTCGTGATCGGCAACTCGGTGCGCCTGACGCCGTCGCTGCTCGAGCCCGGCACCACCATCGCCGCGCTGATCGCCAACGACTTCGGTGAGGCCACCGAGACGTATCGCTCCGCCCTGTTGCTGCTGGGCTTCGTCCTGTTCCTGGTGACGTTCGTGGTGCTGGCCATCGCCCGCCTGATGCTGATGCAGCTGTCGCGCCGGGAGGGTTCGTGATGGACATGACCGCCAACCAGGCTTCGCACGGATCCGATGCGCTGTACCTGCGCCGGCGCATCCGCAACGTGGTCGCCATCGTGCTGTCGGTGCTCACCGCCTGCTTCGGCCTGTTCTTCCTCGGCTGGATCCTGTGGACGCTGGTGACCAAGGCCGCGGGCGGCATCAACGTCGAACTGTTCACCCAGATGACGCCGCCGCCGATGGTCGAAGGCGGCCTGCTCAACGCCTTCTTCGGCAGCGCGGTGATGTGTGCACTGGCGATCGCCATCGGCACTCCGCTGGGCGTGGCCGCCGGCACATGGCTTGCCGAGTACGGCAATGCCCGCAAGGTCGGCACCGTGGTGCGCTTCGTCAACGACATCCTGCTGTCGGCGCCGTCGATCGTGCTGGGCCTGTTCGTCTACACCCTGTTCGTGATGCAGACCGGCGGGCGCTTCTCCGCGCTCGCGGGCGCACTGGCACTGGCCTTCATCGTGCTGCCGGTGGTGGTGCGCACCACCGACGAGATGCTGCGCCTGGTGCCGACGCAGATGCGCGAGGCCGCGCTGTCGCTGGGCATCCCGCAGTGGAAGGTCATCGTGCAGGTGCTCTACCGCAGCGCGATGGCCGGCATCGTGACCGGCGTGCTGCTGGCACTTGCCCGCATCTCGGGTGAAACCGCGCCGCTGCTGTTCACCGCGTTCGGCAACCAGTACTGGAACAGCGACGTTACCCGGCCGATGGCCAGCGTGCCGCTGGTGATGTACCAGTACGCCGGCAGCCCCTATGAATCCTGGCAGCAACTCGCCTGGGCCGGCGCACTGGTACTGACCGCATTCGTGCTCGTGGTCAGCCTGCTGGCCCGTGCCCTGCTGCTGCGCAACCGCATCTCCAACGATTGACCGCCATGACCCTCTTCGCGACGGACCTGTCCATGAACGAAACCACCGCCCATGCGCCGCAGCGGATCCAGGTGGCGATGCCCGAGCGCGCGGCGCAGGACGCGGCGCCGGTGAAGATCGCCGCGCGCAACCTGGACTTCCACTACGGCAAGTTCCACGCGCTCAAGGGCATCGACCTCGAGATCCCCGAGAAGCGGGTCACGGCGATGATCGGGCCGTCGGGCTGCGGCAAGTCCACCCTGCTGCGCGTGTTCAACCGCATCTATGCGCTGTATCCGGGCATGCAGGCCAGCGGCGAAGTGCTGCTGGACGGCGAGAACGTGCTGGCCCCGAAGTACCCGCTCAACCGCCTTCGCAGCAAGGTGGGCATGGTGTTCCAGAAGCCGGTGCCGTTCCCGATGACGATCTACGAGAACGTCGCCTACGCCATCCGCCACCACGAGAAGCTGTCGAAGGCGAAGATGCACGAACGCGTCGAACTCGCGCTGCGGCAGGCGGCGCTGTGGGACGAGGTCAAGGACAAGCTCGGCCAGAGCGCGCTCGGCCTGTCGGGCGGCCAGCAGCAGCGGCTGTGCATCGCGCGCGCGGTGGCGCTGCGCCCCGACGTGCTGCTGCTCGACGAGCCGACGTCCGCACTCGACCCCATTTCCACCAGCCGCATCGAACAGCTGATCGAGGATCTCAAGCGCGATTACACGATCGTGATCGTCACCCACAACATGCAGCAGGCGGCACGCGTGTCCGACTTCACCGCCTTCTTGTACCTCGGCGACCTGATCGAGCACGACACCACGCAGACGATCTTCTCCAACCCCTCGAAGCAGCAGACCGAGGACTACATCACCGGCCGGTTCGGTTGAGGCGTCGCGCCCGCCCGCCCATCGACCGCCGTCCAGACGCCATCCGCCGGAAACTGCCATGACCACGCCCCACAGCCATATCGTCAAGAGCTACGACGACGAACGCCAGCGACTGCTGGCCGAGATCCTGCGCATGGGCGAAATGGCCGCCTCGCAGCTCGAGGCCGCGCTCGACGTGATCGAGCGTCGCGACGACAGCGCCGCCGCGCGCGTCATCGCCAATGACGAGGCGATCGATTCGCTGGAGAAGGAAATCAGCCACGACGTCATGCGGCTGGCGCTGCGTGGCCCGATGGCGCGCGACCTGCGCGAGATCCTCGCCGCCCTGCGGGTGTCGTCCGACATCGAACGCATCGGTGACTACGCGGCGAACGCGGCCAAGCGTTCGATGGCACTCAACCAGTCGCCACCGTTGCCGCTGACCCGCGGCCTCAACGTGCTGGCCGAACTCGCCGTGCGCCAGCTGCGCGACGTGCTGGTGGCGTACCGCGACAGCGATGCCGAAGCGGCGCAGCGCATCCGCGCCTCCGATGCCGAACTCGACGCGCGCTACACCAGCCTGTTCCGCGAACTGCTGACCTACATGATGGAGGACGCGCGCTCGATCACGCCGTGCACCCATCTGCTGTTCATCGCCAAGAACCTCGAGCGCATCGGCGACCACGCCACCAACATCGCCGAGAACGTGTGGTTCCTGGTGCATGGCGACGACAGCCTGCCGCCGCGCGAGAAGCGCGACGCGACCAACACCGTGGGTTGAAGGCTTCCCTCAGGCATCGGCCATCCGCGCCAGCCATTTGCGCGCCATCCGCCTGAGCGACGGATCCGCGTCCGGATCGGACGCCACGACGTCGACCGGTCGCCACGCAAGAGCATGCGACTCGTCGCTCACCACGAAGCGCTCGTCGAACCCTGCGCGCACCACGTAGCGCACGTCGTGGTGCCAGTGCCCGGGCACGTCGGCGCGTTCGGGAATCCAGTGCCGGTCGAGATCGAAGATCCCGCCTTCGACCCCCAGCCCGGCCACGCCGGTCTCTTCGCAGGCCTCGCGTAGCGCGGCGGCGGCCAGATCACGATCGCCGTCCGCATGCCCGCCCGGCTGCAGCCAGCGGCCCAGCTTGCGGTGGTGGGTCAACAGGGTGCGCTGGCCGTCGGCGCTGACCAGCCAGGCCGATGCGGTGAAATGCCCGGCCAGCCGTTCGCGCCTGAAGGGATCGACGGCATCGTCGAGCAGCGCGGCGAACGCATGTGCGACGCCGGCCTCTTCGGGCCAGCGCAGGGCGTACTCGGCGAGATCCTCAACCAGCTCGCGCGATGGTGTGTCCAGGTGCATGACCAATGGCATAGGGGCAGCGCAAAGCGCAGGATTATCCACGTCTTCACCTGCTTGTGATCCCGTGGCGGCTTTGGCAAGGTACGGCGGTTGCGTTCCCGGGGGGAGCGCGCACCGCAGGCGTCCTTGCGACGTCCCGCTCGCACTCAATGCTGGGGAACAACATGCTCAGAGACCTCTTCAGGGTCAAACCGGTACAAGCCGCACCGCACGTGGACGCGGGCGAACCTGTCGAAGGGAGTCTCGAAGGCGAAGTACAACTCAAGCGCACCCTCACCGCCCGGCACCTCGTGCTGCTCGGCCTGGGTGCGGTCATCGGCGCCGGCATCTTCGTGCTGACCGGCCAGGCCGCGGCGAACCACGCCGGCCCGGCGATCATGCTGAGCTTCGTCATCGCCGGCATCGCCTGTGCGCTGGCCGGCCTGTGCTATGCCGAGTTCGCGGCCCTGCTGCCGGTGTCGGGCAGCGCCTACTCGTATTCATACGCGACGCTGGGCGAGTTCGTTGCCTGGTTCATCGGCTGGTGCCTGGTGCTGGAGTACCTGTTCGCCTCGTCGACGGTGGCGGTCGGCTGGTCCGGCTACCTGGTCAGCTTCCTCACCTCGACGCTGGGGATACCGTTCCCCGCCGAGCTCGCCGGCGCGCCGATCGCATGGGAGAACGGCGGTTTCGTCCGCACCGCGAACATGTTCAACCTGCCGGCGGTGGTGATCGTGGCCGCGGTGAGCGGGCTGTGCTACGTCGGCATCACCCAGTCGGCGTTCGTCAACGGGATCGTGGTGGCCATCAAGGTGACGGTCATCGCCGCGTTCCTGGGTGTCGGCATCTTCTACGTCGACCCCGCCAACTGGACGCCCTTCATCCCGGAGAACACCGGCCCCGGCCAGTTCGGCATGGAAGGCGTGTTCCGCGCCGCCACCGTGGTGTTCTTCGCCTATATCGGGTTCGACGCGGTGTCCACCGCTGCCGGTGAAGCCAAGAACCCGCAGCGCGACATGCCGATCGGCATCCTCGGCTCGCTGGCGCTGTGCACGGTGATCTACATCGCCGTGTGCGCCGTGCTCACCGGGATGACGCCGTTCACCGAGCTCAACACCGCCAAGCCGGTGGCCACCGCGCTCGAGCCCTATGCCGAACTCGCCTGGCTCAAGACCGCGGTGGAGATCGGCGCGATCGCCGGCCTGTCGTCGGTGATCCTGGTGATGCTGATGGCGCAGCCGCGCATCTTCTACACCATGGCCCGCGACGGCCTGCTGCCGAAGGTGTTCGGCCGCGTGCATCCGAAGCACCACACGCCTTACGTCGGCACCATCATCGTCGGCATCGCGGCCTGCCTGCTTGCCGGCCTGATGCCGCTCAGCGTGCTTGGCGAGCTGGTGTCGATGGGCACCCTGATCGCGTTCGCCACCGTGTGCCTGGGCGTGCTGGTGCTGCGCCGTACGCGCCCGGAACTGCATCGCCCGTTCCGCGTGCCGGCGGCGTCGATCATCTGCCCGCTCGGCTTCCTGGCCTGCATGTTCCTGTTCTTCCAGTCGTTCCTGGAGCACTGGCACCTGTTCACCGCATGGACGGTCGTCGGCCTGCTGATCTATTTCCTGTACGGCCGCCGCAACAGCAAGCTCAACACGCGTTGATGCCAGGCCGCCACGGCCCGCCGCGTGCGGGCCCGTGGCGCGTTTCCCGCACCCGCAGGTGCGCCCTCAGCTGGATGCGCGATGTCCACGGTCTCCACCGCCAAGAAGATCGGCCCTGTGCTTGCGACCTTCATGGTCGCCAACAACATGATCGGCTCCGGGTTCTTCCTGCTGCCGGCAACGCTTGCGCGCTCCGGCGCGGTCACCGCGCTCAGCTGGCTGCTGGCGACCTGCCTGGCGGTGGTGCTGGGCGCGGCCTTTGCCCGCCTGGCGCGTCAGTATCCGGAGATGAATTCGCCGGACGACTACGTGCGGCCGGTGCTGGGGCGTGACTTCGGCTTCCTCACCAGCACGCTGTACTGGGTGTCGTCGTGGATCGGCAACAACGCGATCGCGGTCGCCGCGTTCGGCTACCTGATCCTGCTGCTGCCGATCGAGGATGGCTACGGCGTGCGGCTCGGCGGACAGCTGCTGCTGATCTGGCTGATGTTCGCGCTCAACATGATGGGTCCGCGGCCGATCGCCCGTTTCCAGTCGTTCTGCGTGGTGTTCGGCCTGCTGCCGGTGGCCGCCGTGCTCATCGCCGGCTGGGCGAGCTTCGACCAGGGGATCTACCGCGCTGCCTGGAACGTGTCGGGCCAATCGGACGCGGCGGTGGTGTTCGGTTCGCTGGCGCCGATCTTCTGGGCGTTCATCGGCCTGGAGACCGGCGCGATGGTCGCCGGCGTGGTCCACGATCCCGACCGCAACGTGCCCCGGGCGACCATCGGCGGCATCCTCATCGCCGGCACCGTCTACCTGGTGTCGTCGGTGCTGATGATGGGCATCGTGCCGGCCCATGTCCTGGCCGATTCCAGTGCGCCGTTCGCCCTGGTGGCCGGCGAGATGTTCGGCGCCTGGGCAATCCCGGTGATTGCCGCGGCCGCGGCGATCAAGGCCACCGGCACGCTCGGCGGCTGGATGCTGGTGTCGGGCGAAACCGGTGCACGCGCGGCCCAGCGCGGTTACCTGCCGGCGATCTTCGGCCGCCTGCGCTCGAACGGTTCCGCGGGCTGGGGCCTCTTCATCGTCGCGCTGTCGATGAGCGCGATCGCGGTGCTGACCATGGCCTCCACGGTCGGCGCGCAGTTCGAGGTCATCATCGAGATGGTGGTGATGCTGGTGGTGATGGCCTATGCCACGGCCGGCCTTGCCTTGCTGCTGGGTACCCGCGAACGCCCGTCGGGCCGCCGCGAACGCATGCTCGGGATGGGCGCGCTGGTGGCCTGTGGCCTGCTGGTGTGGTCGACCCCGGTCGACACCCTGATCGGCTCGCTGGTGATCGCCCTGCTCGCCTGGGCGGCGTATCGCGGCTTCGCGCGGCGCGGCGCGGAGAGCGCTTGACCCAGCTCTTTCGCTTCACGCGGTAGCCCGCGAAGCAGCCGCTCCGGAGGGAGCTGCACCTCGATCGGGGTGCAGCTCCCCGGCTCCCCAGCAGCTCCGCTACGCGGGCCGCACACCCTCTTCCACCGGCAACACCGGCCCCGCATCCACCGGTTCGCCCTTCGACACGATCGCCGCGAGGGCAAGATCGCCGGTCACGTTGAGCGTGGTCCGGCACATGTCGAGGAAGTGGTTGACGCCGAGGATGAGGCCGATGCCGATCGGGTTGACCCCGACCATCGCGCAGATCAGCGCGATCACCGGCAACGAGCCGGACGGCACGCCGGCGGTGCCGATGCCGCCGAGGATGCACACCAGCATCACCATGAATTGCTGGCCCAGCGTCAGGTCGACGCCGAAGAACTGCGCCAGGAACAGCACGGTCACGCCCTCGAAGAGCGCGGTGCCGTTCTGGTTGGCGGTGGCGCCCACCGTGAGCACGAAGCGCGACACCCGCGGCGGCAGCTGCAGGTTCTCCTCCGCCACCCGCAACGCGGTCGGCAGCGTCGCGTTGCTCGACGCGGTGGAGAACGCCATCAGCATCGCTTCCTGGATGTTGCGGAAGAACGCCAGCGGTGAATGCCCGGCAAGCTTCAGCGCGATCGAATAGCTGATGAACATGTGCACCGCCAGCGCGCCCACCACCACGCCGACGAACGCGCCCAGGCGGATCAGCAGCTCGAAGCCGAAGATCGCGGCCAGGTTGAACATGAAGCAGAACACCGCGTATGGCGCCAGCCGGATGACCAGGCCGATCAGCGTCATCGAGACCTCGAACACGGCATCGATCACCCGCCGCAGCGGCAGGGTCTTTTCCGGGTCGGTCAGCACGATGCCGATGCCGAACATCACCGCGAAGAACATCAGCGCGAGGATCGAGGCGTTGCTGGACGCGGCGTCGATCACGTTGCTGGGCACGATCGACAGCAGCATGTCCATGCCGCGCGGCGTGTCGTCCACGCTGGCGACGATCTGCTGGGTGCGTTCGGTGTTCTCGGCGATCAGTGAGTTCGCCAGTACCGGGTCCACGCCGGCGCCGGGCCGCAGCCAGTTGGTGGCCACCAGGCCGATCACCACCGCGACCGTGGACAGCACCACCGTGTAGGCCAGCGTCTTCCAGCCGATCCGCCCGAGCGAGCGCACGTCGCCCATCTCGGCGATGCCGGCCACCAGCGCCGAGAACAGCAGCGGCACGATCAGCATGAAGATGAGATTGAGGAAGATGGTCGAAAACGGCGTGGTCACGTAACGCGTGACCGCCTGCACCCACTCGGCATCCGCGCTGGTGAGATAGGCCGCAAGACCGGCGACGAGGCCGGCGATGAAGCCGATGAGCATCTTCCAGTGCAACGGAAGCTTGCGACGCGGTGCTGCTGTTGACGACGACATGGACACCTCCCCCGGGGACGGGGCAGCTTAGGCAGGCCACGGCACGCACGCCAGTCCCCGCGGTCGACGGTATAGTGACGGCTGTTCGAGGAAGTCCTGCCATGAGCGCCGTTCCGTACGACCACAAGCAGCTCGCCGATGCCGCTGGCGAGATCATCGTCAATGTCCGTGAACTCGCGGCGCTCGGGTGGACGCCGGCCACCAGCAGCAATTTCTCGCGTCGCCTGGACGCCGCACATGCGGCAATCACCGTGTCCGGGCGCGACAAGGGGCGTCTCACCGAAGCCGACATCATGGTGGTGGACCTCGATGGAACCGCCGTCGGCAGCGACCACCGCCCCTCGGCGGAGACCCTGTTGCACACCCAGCTGTACCGGCGCGACGCCGACGTGGGTTGCGTGCTGCACACCCATTCGCACAACCAGACCGTGGCCTCGCGATTGTTCGCAGGCGAAGGCCGCGTGCGCCTGGAAGGCTACGAGCTGCTGAAGGCCTTCCGCGGCAACGCCACCCACGAAGCCGCGATCGAACTGCCGGTGCTGGCCAACAGCCAGCACATGCCGACGCTGGCGGCGCAGGTCGACACCCTGCTCGACCACGGGCCGATGTGGGGCTATCTGATCGACGGCCATGGTCTGTATGCCTGGGGCCGCGACATGGCCGAGGCGCGCCGGCACCTGGATGCGTTCGAATTCCTGATCGGTTGCGAACTCGACCTGCGACGGCTGGGCGTACGCGGCTGAACGCAGGGTCTGCCCGTTGCAGCGCCGGCGGCCTTGTATTCCGCCGGCCGCACACCCATGCAGGATCGCGTTGCTAACCTGAGCGGCCCTCACTCCGCAGCCAAGGAGCCCCCATGAGCCGACTGCGCATCTTTTCCGACGACGCACCCGACGTGCCGCTGCTGACCAGCCACGATGGCGACGAGATCGCCCGCGAACTCGCCACCATCGGCGTCACCTTCGAGCGCTGGCAGGCGAGCCAGCCGGTATCGCCCGGCGCCTCGCAGGAAGAAGTCATCGCCGCCTACCGTGCCGACATCGATCGCCTGGTCGCCGAGCGCGGCTTCAACAGCGTCGACGTCATCAGCATCGCGCCCGACAACCCGAAGCGCGAGGAAATGCGCGCCAGGTTCCTCGACGAGCACTTCCACAAGGAAGACGAAGTGCGTTTCTTCGTCGCCGGCTCGGGCCTGTTCACCCTGCATGTCGACGACCGCGTCTACGAGATCGAATGCGTCAAGGACGACCTGATCGCCGTGCCCGACGGCACCACGCACTGGTTCGACATGGGCCCGGAACCGAACTTCGTCGCGATCCGCTTCTTCCAGCAGCCCGATGGCTGGATCGGCCACTTCACCGGCACCGACATCGCGCAGAAGTTCCCGCGCTACGGGCAGAACTGAGTCCAGCCATGGCCACGCTTCCGCACACCATCCTCACCGACATCGAGGGCACCACCAGCAGCATCTCCTTCGTCAAGGACGTGCTGTTTCCGTACGCGCACGAGCGCCTGCCGGCCTTCGTTGCCGCGCACGCCGACGACCGCGAGGTACGCCGCTGGGTCGATGCCGTCGCCGGCGAGGCGGGCGTGGCCAGCGACGAGGAGGTGGTGGCGATCCTGCGCGAATGGATCGACGCCGACCGCAAGCACACCGCGCTCAAGGCGCTGCAGGGCATGTTGTGGGCCGAGGGCTACCGCAGCGGCGATTTCACCGCGCACGTCTATCCCGACGCCGTCGAGGCGCTGCGCCGCTGGCATGCCGACGGTCATCGGATCGCCGTGTATTCCTCGGGTTCGGTCCCGGCACAGCAGCTGTTCTTCGGCCATAGCGACGCCGGCGATCTCGGCGCGTTGGTCTCCGCCTGGTTCGATACCGAGACCGGCGGCAAGCGCGAAGCCGCAAGCTATGCGCGCATCGCGCAGTCGCTCGACGCGCAGCCCGACAGCATCCTGTTCCTGTCCGACGTGGTGGAGGAGCTCGACGCCGCGCGCGCGGCCGGCCTGCAGACCGTCCTGCTCGACCGCCACCAGGACTACCCGCAGCCGCGCACCGGCGATGCCACCGGCGGCCATCGCCGGGTCGAAGGTTTCGACGGGATCGACGTCGGGTGAGCATGCGGCCGGTGCGCGGGCGTTGGCGCCTGCCCGCCCTGCTGCTCGGCGCTGCGCTGGCCCTGCCGGCCTGCGCGCAGCCGGCGGACGACGGCTGGGATGCGCGCGACCGGCAGATGATCGATCGGGCGCTGGCGGAACTGCCGACACAGCGCCCGGGAATCACCGACCTCTACGTCCTCGGGTTCGCCGGCGACGGGCAGGAAGACGTGTTCCGCAACGAGGTCATGCACCTGCGGCAGGTTGCCGCCACGCGCCTGGGCAACGGCGGGCGCACGCTGCTGCTGGTGAACCATCCCGACAGCCTGGGCGAGGACGCGCCGCACCCGCTGGCGACCCGCGCCAGCCTGCGTTACGCCCTCGCCGGGCTGGGTCGGGCGATGGATGCCGACGAGGACATCCTGCTGCTGTTCGCCACCACCCACGGCAGCGAGGACCATGAACTCGCCGCGGTGCTGCCGCCGATGATCGACGAGGGCATTACCCCCGCGGAGCTGCGCGAGGCGCTCGACGACGCCGGCATCCGTCACCGCGTGCTGGTGGTGTCGGCGTGCTTCTCGGGCGGCTTCATCCGCGACCTGGAGGGGCCGGACACGCTGATGATCACCGCGGCGAGCGCTGACCGGCCATCGTTCGGCTGTGGCGCCGAAGCGGACCTGACCTATTTCGGCCGTGCGTGGCTGGTGGACGGCCTCAATGCCACGCACGACTTCATCGGGGCCTACGACGTTGCGACCCGGGGCATCGCCGACCGCGAACGCGAAGCGGGCTTCGAAGCATCGTTGCCGCAGATCTCCATCGGCTCGCACATCAGCCGACGCCTGCAGCAATGGCAGGCGACGATGGAACCCGGGCCGCCGGTACCGTTCACCGCGCCCCCGGTCGATCCATAGCAGCGCCAGGGCGCGCTCCGCCAAGCACTCCTGACTCGCGCAGCAACGGCGGAGCGCACCCCGTTCGCCCGACGGCCGATCTCCGGCGCCAGGACACCGCACATGGAGCGGCTCAGTCGACCCACTCCTCCAGGCTGTACGTCGTGCTCGCGCGTTGTTTGCCCTGCCAGCGGTCGAAGGCGCGTACCTCCACGCGATGCATGCCGGCCGGAAGATCGGTCGGCAGCGCGCCGCGCCAGAGATGGGTCGATGGCACCGCTTCCGGCGAGCGGTCGCGCCCACGCAGCGCATCGGCGAGGTCATCACGCGCGTTCTCGGCGGTGAGCCGCGGGTCCGGCGCCTCGATGCGTCGCATCGGCTGCCAGTCACCGCCGCCGACGCGGAACTCCACCCGCGTCTCCGGCAGCCCCATGTAGACGTTGGCGTAGACGCCCCAGGCGGGATAGGCGCCGCGGCGCAGGCGGCGTGGTGCGTGCAGCGCCATCGCCGCAGTGGTCGCATCGTCGGCAGCATCCAGGCGTGCCGGATGCCAGGCCAGCGCATAGTCGCCACCGGCGCGCACCACCAGCGTGGCGTGACCATTGGGCGTGCCCTCGGCCATCGTCGCATCCGGAATCCCCGCGGCATCGGGTGCCCCGCTCCAGAACGCACCGCTGACCGCGCCGACATTGAACTCGTGCAGGGGCTCCCTTCCGGGCCAGCCATCGGCCGCATTGTGGAAGACATGCTGCAGGGTGTGCCGGTGGCCGCTCAGCACCAGCACGCGCGGATGCGTGGCCAGCAGGCCGTACAGGCGCTGGCGATCGCCGGCGCGGAAGGTTTCGCGCCCTGCCGGGGCGTCGAACAGCGGCACGTGCATCGACAGCACCAGCAGGCGATCGTGCGCCACGGTCGGCAGGTAGGCCTCGAGGAACTCGAACTGGTCCGGGCGCAGGCCGCCGATATGGCCCGGCCGGCCCTCCGGCTGCGCGATCACGTTGTCGAGGCCGACGAACACCGCCTCGGGTTCTTCCCAGGCGAACGTGTCGGGGCCGTAGATGGCCTGGAAGCTGTGCAGCGAGGTCGCGTCCGTCCCCGCATCGAGGTCGTGGTTGCCGGCCACGTGCAGCCACGGTACGCCGAGTCGCGCGGTGACCGCGTTGATCGCCGGATAGAGCGTCAGGTCGTCGTTGGCGACATCGCCCAGGGTGACGCCCAGCGCGGCGGTGTGGCGCCCGGCCAGGGGCGCGACCACGTCGTCACGGTAGTAGCCGACCTCGCGCAGGTCGCTGGTCTGCGGGTCGGAGAACACCAGCACCTCCAGCGCATCGCGGGTGACCGGTTCCGCCCGCAGCACGAACGTGCAGTCAGCGGCATCCGGCCGTCGCCAGAAGTCGGGCAGGCCGTTGCTCCCCGCAGGAACCGCATGGCCGGCCGGCTTGATCACGAACACCGGCGCCTGCGGTGGCGCGGCGAACGCGAAGCGGCCATCGACACCGGTTGCGACGAGTTGCCGACCATCCGAGACCCGGATGGAAGCAATTCCCTCGCCACCGGTGTCGACGACGCGACCGACCCGGCAACTTGCGGCGACGGTGCCGCACGCAGTGGACAGCAGGAGGGCGAGCAGGATCGGTGTGCGCATCGCGGTTCGGGTCGGCGGAACGGGCATGCATTATGCGATCGCACGATGACCGCACGCGGTCGACGAAAGCTGCTGACCCCGCCGTCCGGTCGGTCCGCAGCGATCGCGCAACCGGCGTTGATCCTGCACCGCGCAGGCGTACCCTGTGCGCGGGGAATGCCACGCGAGGACCGCAATGGCTCTGGGACCGGTTTGGCTGCTGCACGGACGGGCACTGCTGCTGCACTGCTCGCGCTGTCCTGCCTGCTGCCGGCACCGACATGCGCTGCCGCGCCGTCCGCCCAGGCCCTCATCGACGCCGCGACAACCCGCGCAAGCCTCGCGCCGCATCTCCAGCTGCTGCACGACACCGCCGGCGACATCGAGCCCGGCGAGGCCTTGCGACTGGCACGCGCTGGCGGCTTCGAGCCGCTGCCCGATGGCCGCACCGCGCTCGGCTTCCAGCCCGGCGCGCACTGGTTCCACGCCGTCGTGGTCAACCGCAACGCGCGCGAACGCGACTGGCTGCTGGTGCAGGAATATCCGCTCAGCGACCGGCTGGACCTCTACGTGGTGCATGCAGACGGAACCACGCTGCACCACGCCGGCGGCGATCACCTGCCGTTCGCGTCACGCGCGGTGCGCGACCGCCATCCGAATTTCCGCATCAGCCTGCCCGTCGGCGAGCCGGTGGAACTGCTGTTGCGCATCGAGAGCCAGAGCTCGCTGCAGGTACCGCTGGTGCTGTACACGCCGGTGGCCTATGCCGGGCACGCGCGTGATTCCTTGCTGGTGATCGGGCTCTACTACGGGATCATCCTCGCGCTGTTCGTCTACAACCTGGTGCTGTGGCTGTCGCTGCGCGACGCCAGCTACTTCTGGTACCTGTTCCACATCTGCGCGTTCGGGCTGGTGCTGTTCACCCTCAACGGCTTCGGCTTCGAGTACCTGTGGCCGGATTCGCCGTGGCTGGCCGACCGCGCGGTGCCGATGTCGATCTGCCTCGCACTGGTGGCCATGCAGCAGTTCGCGCGCCACTTCCTCGAACTGCCGCGGCGCTGGTCCCTGGGCAACGCGATCAGCCTGGGCATGATCGGCTTCTTCATCGCGTTCGGCATCGCCTCGATCTGGATGCCCTACCGGACCGCGACGCCGGTGGCGTCGGGCGCGGTGCTGGTGGGCGTGGCGTGGATCCTGCTGGCGACGATCCATGTCGTGCGCCAGGGCTATGCGCCCGCCAAGCTGCTGTTGCTGGCCTGGCTGGCCTTCCTCGCCGGCACCGCGGCGTTCACCCTGCTCGCCTTCGGCCTGCTGCCGAAGAACCTCGCCACCGGATACGGCGTGCAGATCGGTTCGGCGCTGGAAATGCTGCTGCTTTCGGTCGCGCTCGGATATCGCTACGCCTCGCTGCGCAACGAGAACGAGCGCATCGTCGCCGAGGCCACCGCACGGCTGGAAGGCAAGGTCGCGCAACGCACGCAGGAGCTGCGCGGCGCATTGACCCAGCTCGAGGAAGCCCACGCGCGGCTGCGCGATTCCAGCCGCCGCGACGGCCTCACCGGCCTCTACAACCGCACCTGGTTCCGCGAGGAGTTCGCCGTGCTGGTGCGGCACGCCGCCGACGAACAGCGCCCGCTGGCGGTGCTGATGATCGACCTGGACCACTTCAAGGCGATCAACGACCGCCACGGCCATCTCGGTGGCGACGAATGCCTGCGCATTGCGGCGCGTCGCATCGGCCGCGTGCTGCGCCAGCACGACGCGCTGCTGGCGCGCTTCGGCGGCGAGGAGTTCGTGGCCGCGCTGCCCGGCCACGATGCCGCCGCCGCGACCGCGGTGGGGCACGCGGTTTGCACCGCGCTGGCGTCCACGCCGTGCCTCTTCGAGTCACGCGAGATCATGCTGTCCGCAAGCATCGGCATCCACGCGGGAGTGCCCGACAACCAGGGGGTCGACGGCCTGCTCGCCGCCGCCGACAGCGCGCTTTACGTCGCCAAGGCGCAGGGCCGCGGCTGCGTGCGCATGTCGCCGGCAAGTGCTGCGCCCATCGCCTGAGACGCACGTTCGGCGGTTGCCTGCGCAAGGGCTCCTACAATGGCGACCCCTGCACGATGACGGAGCGCTACGGATGCACGACAGACTTCCTGCCTGGCTGGTGGAGTGGCTGGGGCTGATCGTGCCGGTTGCCCAGGTGGTCCTGGTCGTGCTGGTGGCATGGCTGCTGCAGCGCCTGGTCCACCGCATCGTGCTGCGCGTCAACGCACGCTACGAACTGCCCGTCGAACTCGCCGTCGGCACCCGCCGGGTGCTGGGCTTCGTGATCTACGCCGCCGCCAGCATGCTGATCCTGGAACGGCTCGGCGTGTCCGGCACGGTGCTGTGGACGGCGTTCACCGGCTTCGCAGCGGTGGCGGCGGTGGCGTTCTTCGCCGCGTGGAGCGTGCTGTCGAACATCTTCTGCACGATCCTGATCTTCACCACCCGCCCGTTCCGCCTCTTCGACCACGTCGAACTGCTGGAGAACGGCGAGAAGCCCGGGCTGCGCGGCCGCGTGGTCGACATCAACCTCGTCTACACCACGCTGCACGAGACCGGCGCCGAGGGCGCGGGGACCATCCTGCTGGTGCCGAACAACCTGTTCTTCCAGCGCACCGTGCGGCGCTGGCGCGGCCCGCCGCCGGCACTGCCGCGCCTGCCCGGCGCGCAGGCGGACCGCATCGACACCCGCGTCGCCGCGGTGCGCGGTGGCGCTCTCGACCTCGACGATTGACCCCGGCCGCGCGCTAGCGCAGCTGGCTGTCCTTGCTGCCGCGGCGGTTGTAACCGCTGGCGGCGTGCTGCTCGCGGTCTTCCGCTTCCTGGCAGCGCACACACAGCCGCACGCCGGGCACGGCCTGGCGCCGCGCCTCCGGGATCTCCGCTTCGCATTCCTCGCAGTGGCTCAGCCCCGGCCCCTTGCGCAGCTGGCTACGGGCACGCTTGATCGCATCCTCGACGGTGGCGTCGATCTGCTCCTGCACCGCGCCTTCATTGGCCCATCCGGTTGCCATGTCCCAGCCTCCGCATTGGTCGGAAACCCACGATATGGGGCCGCAGGTGAGGCCGGCAACGACGCGCGCACCGGACGTTCAGCTGCGGCGCTGTCACCACCCCGTTACGATGGGTGCCGGCCACGAGGCGCCGACAGCGGATCCACCTGCATGTCCCGATTTTCCAAGGCGCGTCGCGACGCCAGACGCAAGGATGAACCCGCGCGACCGATCCGCCGCCTGGGTGATCCGCTGCGCCTGCAGGCGCGCCTGGCCGAGCCTGGAGGCGAGACCATCGCGGCCGCCGCACTGCGCGATGGCGAATGGCTGTTGCTGCTCGACGGCCGCACCGCCGCGCGCACCGACAGCGCCGCCATGGTGCTGGCGATGCTGCGGCATATCGCCCGTCGCCATGCCGCAGGCGAAGCCGGACTGCAGCTGCGCTGCTCGCCGCAGCTGCGCGCGGCGGCCGCCGGCGAGGCCGCTGCGCATGCACGCACGTTGCCAGAACACCTGGATGCGCTCGAAGCCGAGCGTCGCGACCGCAACGTGCCGGTGTCCTGATCGGCGCCACGCGCCGATAATTCCGCGATGTCCGAGGTCCACCCGTCCGCCGTGCCCGGCGTCGCCATCGTCGGCGGCGGCCCCGCCGGCCTGATCGCCGCCGAGATCCTGCGTGCCGCAGGTATGGACGTCGACCTGTTCGAAGCGAAGGGGTCGGTGGGCCGCAAGTTCCTGATCGCCGGCAAGGGCGGGCTCAACCTTACCCATTCCGAACCGTTCGATGCGTTCGTCGCCCGCTACGGCGCTCGCAGCGCGGCCGTCGCCGGCTGGTTGCGGCGCTTCGATGCCCAGGCGTTGCGGGACTGGGCCCGCGGCCACGGCGTCGAGACCTTTGTCGGAAGTTCCGGGCGGGTGTTTCCCGCCGACCTCAAGGCCGCGCCACTGCTGCGCGGCTGGGTGCGGCGGTTGCGCGAAGCCGGCGTGCGCTTCCATGTGCAGCATCGCTGGCTGGGCTGGGGCGACGACGGGGCGATGCGTTTCGACACGCCGCACGGCGCACGCAGCCTGCACGCACGCGCCACCCTCCTTGCGCTGGGTGGCGCCAGCTGGCCGCAGCTCGGTTCGGACGGCGCCTGGGTGCCCGCATTGCAGCAGGCCGGCATCGAGGTCGCGCCGCTGCAGCCGGCCAACTGCGGCTTCGACATCGACTGGAGTGCGCACTTCGCCGAACGCCATGCCGGCGCGCCGCTCAAACCCGTGGTGCTGCAGTGGAACGACATGCAAGGCAGCCCGCACCAGCTGCAGGGCGAATGCGTGGTCACCGCGACCGGCATCGAGGGCAGCGCGATCTACGCCATCGCCGCCGGGCTGCGCGATGCGATCGAACGCGATGGCGAGACCACGCTGTGGCTGGATCTGGTACCGGGACGCGCTGTCGAACGGCTGACGTCGGACCTCGGACGACCCCGCGGCAAGCGCAGTGTCGGTGAACACCTGCGCCGCAGCGCGGGCATCGCCGGCGTGCAGGCCGGCCTGCTGCGCGAGGTGTCGGGCCGCGAACTGCCGGATGACCCGCGTGCGCTGGCGACGCTGCTCAAACGGCTTCCATTGCGCCTGCTGCGCCCGCGCCCGGTGGCCGAGGCGATCAGCACCGCCGGCGGCGTGCGCCTCGAGACGCTGGACGACGCGCTGATGGCACCGGCGCGGCCAGGCGTGTTCGTGGCCGGCGAGATGCTGGACTGGGAGGCACCGACCGGCGGCTACCTGCTGACCGCCTGTTTCGCCAGCGGCGTGGTGGCTGCCGAAGGCGTGCTTGCGTGGCTTGCGCGCGGCGAAACCGCGACGGCGGCCATCGGGCCCGATGCCGTCGTGCGCTAGGCTGGCGCCTGCCGTCCACCATGCTTCCGGATCACGCCATGCGCCGTACTTCCACCGCGATCGCCCTCCTCCTTGTCGCCATGGCTGCACCTGCCGTCGCATCGAGCTTCGCCGGCACGTCGGCCGGCGCCACGTCGGGCGGTATCTCCGCCTCCAGCGGCAGCACGTCCGGCAACGACAAGGTGCTGCTGGAAGCGCGCAGCGATGCGGCGAGCTTCGTCGCCACCGAGGGCCGCATCCGCGGCGTGCGCCTCGAGGCGGCGCTGCGGCACCTGCGCGAGCAGTCCGGTGCCGCACGCAATGCCAGCGACCTGGCGCTTGCGAGGAGCATCCTCGCGCTGTGAACGGCGCGCACCGCGCCGGCCTCGCCGGCTGGCTGCTGGCGCTTTCGTTGATGCCGGGCGCCAACGCCAATGGCGCGGTCCTGCCGGTGACCGTGGCACCCGTCGACAACACCGCACATGCCGCGGCTGCCGCACTGCTGCAGCGTGCCGGGGCAACGCTGCCTGCAGCATTGAACGCGCAACTACCGCCGCTGCGACTGCATATCGTCGATACGCTGCCTGCGCACGTGCAGGGCCGACAGCGTGGGCGTGACATCCAGTTGCCACGTCACCTCGTCATCGCGCCGCCTGGCGATGACGGCCCCGATCCGGCGCTGGCGGCGCTGGTGCACGAACTCGCCCATGTGCTGGATGGCCGCCTGGGCCTGTCGCGCGAGCCACGGCTGCTCGACCTCGCCGGCTGGCAGGTGCGGCCGCGCCGCTTCGGCCTGCGCAACGCCGACAATCCGCTGCGCGATCGCAGTCCGGATCCGTACGAACTGCACAGCCCGGCGGAGTTCGTCGCGGTCAATCTCGGGCATTTCCTGCTCGACCCGCACTACCGCTGCCGGCGTCCGGCACTGCATCGCCATTTCACCGCACGGCTCGGCAGCGAAGGTGCGGATCCCCCGGCACAGCCCTGTGCGGACGCCCTGCCCTTCGTGTCTCCCGGCGACGGCGCCGGCCGCTCCCCGCTCGAGTCACTCGACCCCGCGCGCGTGCATGCGGTCGAGTACCTGTTCGCCGAACCCACCCGCGCGCCGATGAGCCGCTGGGGCCACAGCATGCTGCGACTGGTGGTCTGCGCGCCGGAGCGCGTGGCTGGCCCGGACTGCCGCTTCGATCTCGACCACCACCGCGTGCTGTCGTTCCGCGCCTTCGTCGACGACGTGCAGATTTCCAGCTGGCGCGGGCTGACCGGGCGCTATCCGTCTCGGCTTTTCGTGCTGCCGCTGTCGCAGGTGGTCGAGGAATACACCCGGGTCGAACTGCGCGGCCTGCGCTCGGTGCCGTTGAAACTGCAACCTGCCGACATCGCGGCACTGCTCGAACGCGCCTCGCAGCTGCACTGGACCTACGACGGGCGCTACAGCTTCCTTGGCAACAACTGCGCCAGCGAGACCTTCAAGCTGCTGCATGACGCGGTGCCGCGGCTGGCGTCCGCGCGGCTGGCGGCGATCACTCCGAACGGGCTGCGGCGCAAGCTCGAACGCCGCGGCATCGTCGACGCTTCGGTACTGACTGACATGGAAACCGCCGTCCGCCTCGGCTATCACTTCCCCGCAGCCGACGCCCATTACGACGCGCTGTTCGACGTGGCCGCCGCTGCACTCGCCATGCCCGCACCGGACGCCCGCGGCTGGCTGGAACTGGAGGCACCCGTGCGTGCACCGTGGCTGCAACATGGCGACCTCCGCGCCACGGCGGCACTGCTGGTGCTGGAGGAAGCGGCACTGCGCCGCGCGGAAGTGCGCGCACGTGATGCGCTGAAGCGACGCCTGCTGCGTGCCGATGACGCGCACGCGGTCGCGACCCGTGGCCTCGCCGAGGACGTCCTCGCCGCCGAGGGCATGCTGGTACGTCCTGCCGTGCTGCTGGCGCAGGTGCCCGGCTACGGATTGCCACAGCCGGACGAACTGGCGATCGCCGGCGAACGTGCACGGGTGCTGGATGGCGCGCGCCTGGACCAGTCCAGTGACCTGCGCGCACGGGCGGAAGCGATGCTGCCGCCCACGGTTGCCGGTGAGCTCGCGGCCACGCGGGCGAATGTCACCCTCGTGGCGGCCAGGTTGCGTCGGCTCAGCGCGGACGACGTGGCGCCATAGGCGCCGCCGTCCGCGTCATTCGGCGCAACGCACCCGCTGCAACCGCAGTTCTTCGGGGCCGGTGATCTCGAGCGTGTCAGCTTCGGGCAATCGCAGGCGCTGCTCCGATTCCCACTGATCGCCCTCGCCCTCATAGGCGAACACCACGGTGGCCGCGTCGTCGCCCTCCATGCGGACCTCGCGCGGCCTGCCCACGCTTTCGTGGAAACGGATGGCATCGCCTGTGATGACGATCGCCTCGATGCTGGCAGGATCCGCGCAGGCCGCGGCGTCCGGCGCCCAACGGCCACCGAACACCGCCGGCAGCAGCGCGCCAGTGGGATCGGCACCCCGCTCACCGGGCGCTGGCATCGCGGCCGGGCGCGCGCAACCAGGGTGCGGGCCATTGCCATCGACAGTCAGCTCGCCGCTGAGCGGAAAGGCGGCGCCCGACATGCTGTCCTCGCACGGCCGTGCGTGTACGCGCGCTTCCACACTGCCAGTGGCGTCGCGGCCGATGATCGTGCGCGTGGTGCCGTCGACGATGGAACGCTCGACCACCAATCGGCGTTCGCCGATGTCGACGCCGGTCAGCACCAGCACGCCGCCCTCCATGCGTGCCTGCAGGAAGGGCTCGTTGGTGGAGACCACGAGATCCTGCGCCAGTGCCGGATCACCGGCCGGCGCCGCGGCTGATGGTGCCTGCAAAGCCGCGTCGTTCAGGTCACGTGACGTGGCCGTCGGCGTGCCGTCGCATGCAACCAGCAACGCGGACAGGCTGGCGGCAATCAGGATCCTGCGCATCGTGTCGTTCTCTCCGGACTCGGGGCTCACAAGGGTAAGCGTGTCGCGATCGCCTTCGGTACCGTGCACGCATGGCGACGGACAGGCCTATCGGCACCGGGACAGCCGGCGCGCGGCGGCTAGAATCGGGCGTCCACTGTCTGCCAGGAGTTGCCGTGCCCATCAGGTTCCGTGTCGCCCCGCTGGGGATCGCGCTCGCCACCGCGCTCACGCTCGCCGCGTGTTCTACGTCGCCGAACCCGGCGGGTGTCCCCGTCGCATCCGCCGGCGCCCAGGACGAGCGCGGCGTCGCCGCGTTCTTCGAATCGTTCACCGATACCTGGATGCGCCGCCAGCCGTCGTCGGCCACCGCCAGCGGCTACTTCGACGATCCTGCCGTGCAGGCGGAAATGGATCGCCAGCTGACCCCGCAGACGCGTGCGTTCCGCCAGGAGACGGTGGCGCTCGCCCAGCGCGGCCTCGCCGACCTCGCGCGTTTCGATCGCGCGGCGATGGACCCGACGGAGCGCGTGTCCGCCGAGCTGATGGCGTGGCAGCTGCAGAGCATCGTCGACGGTGAGCGGCATGCCGATTTCGACTTCCCGCTGCAGCAGTTCAGCGGCGCCAACGTCAACCTGCCGAACCTGATGACCGTGGTGCATCCGGTGCGCAACGCGCAGGATGCCGGGCATTACCTCGCCCGGCTGCGCCAGTTCGACGCGCGCATGGACGAGGCGACCGAACGCTCGCGCGAGCTGGCCACGCGCGGCATCCTGCCGCCGCGATTCATCCTCGAAGCGACCATCGCGCAGATGCGGCAGTTCATCACACCGGCGCCGGCTGCCAATCCGCTGGTCACGACCTTCAACGACCGGCTGGCATCGGTGGAGGCGATCGACGCCAACACGCGCCAGGCGCACGTGGACGACGCCACCGCGGTGGTGCGCGACAGCGTGTACCCCGCCTGGCAGCGGGCGATCGCGACGCTGGAATCGCAGCTGCCTGCGGCCACCGACGATGCCGGCCTGTGGCGCTTCGACGGTGGCGCCGAGGCGTACGCGCATCACCTGCGCCGGTTCACCTCGACTTCGCTGGGCGCCGAGGAGATCCACGGGATCGGCAAGCGCGAGGTCGCGCGCATCGAAGGCGAGATGGACACGATCCTGCGTTCGATCGGCCGCACCGACGGCACCGTCCGCGAGCGCATCGACGCGCTGCGCAAGGACCTTGCCTACAGCAACGACGACGCCGGCCGCAAGGCGATCATGGACGACATCGAAACCATGATGCGCGATGCCGAACGCCGCGCCGATGCACTGTTCGACATCCGTCCGAAGACCGCGGTGATCGCCCAGCCCTATCCCGAATACCGCTGGGCCAGCGCCGCCGCAAGCTATACCGCACCGCCGCTGGATGGCTCGCGCCCGGGCGTCTACCAGATGCCGCTGCGCCCCGACCGCCTGACCCGTTTCGGCCTGCGCACGCTGGTCTACCACGAGGCCGTGCCCGGCCATCACTTCCAGGTGGCGCTGTCGGTCGAGAACCAGGCGCTGCCCAAGTTCCGCCAGACCCGCGCGCTGGGCGGCATCTCCGCCTTCAGCGAAGGCTGGGCGCTGTACGCGGAACGCCTCGCCGCGGAGGAAGGCTGGTACGAGGGCGACCCGGAAGGCCGGCTCGGCCAGCTCGACGCCGCGCTGTTCCGCGCCCGTCGCCTGGTCGCCGACACCGGCCTGCATGCGATGCGCTGGACCCGCCAGCAGGCGATCGACTACGGCATCCCGCCGTCCGAGGTCGACCGCTACGTGGTGATGCCGGGCCAGGCGACGTCGTACATGATCGGCCAGCTCGAGATCGTGCGCCTGCGCGACAAGGCCCGCGACGCACTCGGCGAGCGCTTCCACCCGCGCGAGTTCCACAACCGCGTGCTGCTCACCGGGGTGGTGCCGCTGGAGCTGCTGGAGCGCGAGGTGGACGACTACATCGCCGGGGCATCCGCTCCGTGACGCCTTGGCTGCGCCGCAGCGGCCCGGGCGTCCTGACGAAACCAGGCGCCTGACGGCGGCGACCTACAGCCACAGCACGACCTGCACACGGCGAAAAAGAAAAACCGGGCGCCTTGCGGCGCCCGGTTTCGTGTTGCCACTTGCGCTGGATCGCTTACCAGATCCGCACGCGGTCTTCCGGAGCGATGTAGAGCGGATCGTTCTCGGTCACGTTGAACGCGTCGTACCACGCATCGATATTGCGCAGCGGCGCGAAGGCGCGGATGTGGCCCGGCGAATGGGTGCCGTTGACCAGCTGCTGGCGCAGCGCATCGTCGCGCCACAGCGTGCGCCACACCTGTGCCCAGCCCATGAACAGGCGCTGCTCGCCGGTGAAGCCGTCGATCACCGGTGCCGGCTTGCCGTCGAGCGAGCGGCGGTAGGCCTCCAGCGCGATGGTCAGGCCGCCGAGGTCACCGATGTTCTCGCCCATCGCCACCCGCGGGTTGATGTGCATGCCCGGCAGCTGCGGGAACTCGTAGGCCTCGTACTGCGCGCCCAGCTTCGCGGCCTGGGCCTCGAACTTGGCCGCGTCCTCGGCCGTCCACCAGTCACGCAGCAGGCCGGCGCCATCGGACTTGCGGCCCTGGTCGTCGAAGCCGTGGATGATCTCGTGGCCGATCACGCCGCCGATGGCGCCGTAGTTCACCGCCGGGTCGGCGTCCGGATCGAAGAACGGCGGCTGCAGGATCGCCGCCGGGAACACGATCTCGTTCTTGACCGAGTTGTAGTAGGCGTTGACGGTCTGCGGGGTCATGCCCCATTCCGCCTTGTCCACCGGCTTGCCGATGCGCACGCGACGGTAGTCCCACTCGAACTCCATCGCCCGCTGCATGTTGCCGAACACGTCGCCGTTGGCGAGCTGCAGGCCGCTGTAATCGCGCCATTCGTCGGTGTGGCCGATCTTCAGCCCGAAGCCTTCGAGCTTGGCCCGCGCCTCCGCCTTGGTGGCCGGGCTCATCCAGTCCAGCTGGTCCAGGCGTGCGCCCATCGCCACCTTCACGTTGGCGACCAGCTCGTCCATCTTCGCCTTCGCATCCGGCGGGAAGTACTGCTTCACGTAGTCCTGGCCGATCGCCTCGCCCATGGCCATCGAGGTGTAGTCGACGCCGCGCTTCCAGCGCGCGCGCAGCTCCGGCTGGCCCGACAGGAACTTGTTGCGGAACTCGAACACCGCATTGACGAACGCGCTCGACAGCAGCGGCGCGGCGTTGTCGGTGGTGTGGAATGCCTGCCACGCCTTGAGCGTGTCGAGATCGGTGTCGGCGAAGATCCTGGCGATCTTCGGGAACGCGGTGTCCTGGCGGATCACGCCGGCATCGGCGTAATCGACGCCCGCCGAGGCCAGGTAGGTCTGCCACGGAAAGCCGGGGGCCACGGTATCGAGCTCGGCGAACTTCACCGGGTTGTAGGTCTTGTCGCGGTCGCGGCTCTCGGCACGCGTCCAGTGCGCCTCGGCGATGGCGGTTTCCATCGCCATGATCTTCTGTGCATTGCCCTGCGGGTCGTCCCAGCCGGCAAGCTCCAGCAGTTCGGCGATGTAGGCCACATAGCGCTCGCGCTGCGGCGCGAACTTCTCGTCGAGGTACATCTGGCGGTCGCCCAGGCCGAGGCCGGACTGGCTCAGGTACAGGGTGTAGACGTCGGGATTGCGCTGGTCGTCGGACACGTTGTGGCCGAAGAAGCTGCCGCGCGGACCGGCATTGCGCTTGCCCATCAGGCGCGCCATGCCGTCCTTGTCCGACACGGCGCGGATCTCGTCGAGCAGCGGCTGCAGCGGCGCGGCGCCCAGCGCTTCGACCGCCGCTTCGTCCATGAAGCCCTGGTACAGCGCGGCGAGCTTGGCGGCGTTGTCGGTACCGGCCGGGTTGCCGAGCTGGTAGCCCTCCAGCATCCGGTGCACGCGAGCTTCCGACAGGTCGCGCAGGATCAGGAACGAGCCGTACATCGACTGGTCGGACGGAATCTCGGTGTTTCCGGCCCAGGTGCCGCTGACATAGGCGAAGAAGTCCTCGCCCGGCTTCACGCTGGTATCCATGCCGGCGGTGTCGATGCCCCAGCTGCCGAACCGCTTCGCTTCGATCACTTCGCTGCTGCCGCCCTGTCCAGCGGGCGCCGCCTGGAAGAGGGTCACCATGTCGCAGGTCGCATCGATGCAGGCGTGGTTGTCGTGGGCAACGGCCAGCGGTGCCGCACCGGTGAGTGCCAGCGCGGTGGCAAGGGACAGCAGGGACTTCTTCATGGGTTCTCCAGTCGTGGAAACGGGGCACACGGATTGCCCCAGCCACCCAGAGTACCGGCCGGCGGCGGTGTCGCCGTGGGCCAAAAGTCCCGGTCCACGTCCGGCCCGCCGCGCAGTAGCATGCCGATCGGCACAAGGAGGCAGCTGATGGAAACCAATGAACTGCACCGCGGGCGGTTGATCGACCATCTGCAACTGGTGGTCCGCGATCTCGAGGCAAGCCGGCGCTTCTATGCTGCCGTGCTCGACACGCTCGGCGTCCCCATTGGCGGCTCGGGTGATGGCTGGTTCTGGGCGGACGAACTGTTCATCTCCAGCGCCGGCAGCGAGGCCGCGCAGGGACAGCTCACCGGCCGGCATCACTTCGCCTTCCAGGCGCGGGACCGCGCGGCCGTCGACGCATTCCACCGTGCCGCGCTCGCCGCGGGCGGCAGCGACAACGGCGCCCCGGGCGAACGCCCGTACCATCCCGGCTACTACGCCGCCTTCGTGCTCGATCCGGACGGCAACAACATCGAGGCAGTGCACCACGGCGACGCTCGCCGCAGCGCGCCGTCGGTACACATCACCTTCTGAAGGCCCCGGCCCTTCCGGCCGGGCTCTCGCACGGTTTCAGGCGGGGAACGTGCGCCGCTCGTCGCCCGCCAGCCGCAGCTCGGCCGGGCCGTCGAGGCCGCCGGAACGTGGCGTCAGGGTGCGCACATTGTCTTCGTCGAACACCGCGACCCGTGCGCGGCCGGCGCGCTTGGCCGCGTACATCGCGCGGTCGCCGTGCGACATCAGCCGGGTCAGGTCATAGCCGGACAACGTGGTGTCGGTGATGCCGAAACTTGCAGCGATGCGCACCTCGTAGCCGCGGCCATCGGTGTCGATGGCGGCCAGGCGGTCAAGCGCGTCTTCCGCCAGCTGCAGGCCGGTGGCGGCATCGCAGCCCGGAAGCAGCATCGCGAATTCCTCGCCACCGAGCCGGCCGATGCAGTCGCCCGGGCCGCACAGTTCGGCACACGCCTTCGCCACCTGCTGCAGCACCCAATCGCCCGCCGCATGGCCGTAGCGGTCGTTGACCTGCTTGAAATGGTCGAGGTCGAAGGTCAGCAGCGCCACCACCCGGTGGTCCTGCTTGCAGGACGCCAGTACGCAGCCGGCCTTCTCGCTGAAGTGGTGCCGGTTGCTGACCCCCGTCAACGGGTCGAGTTCGGCCAGCCGCCGCAGGCGCATCTGCAGGCGCTTGGTCGTGAACGCCCAGTACGCGGTGGTGGCGAGCAGGAAGGCCAGCAGGCCGGCCACCACCAGCCACAGGCGCGCGCGTTGCCTGGTGTTGCTCTGGTCGAGCTCGAGCAGCGCGTTCTTCTGGTTGAGCAGTTCGATCTGCTGGGACTGCTGTTGCGACTGGTGGCGCACGATCTGGTAGGCCATCTCGCGCGACTTGACGTCGTTGAGGTGCCGGCGCTCGGCATCCACGAACGCCTTGTAGGCGAGCAACGTGGCCTCCGCGTCACCACGCTGGCTGGCGATGCGGTACAGCGTGCCGTAGGCCGACACGAGGGGCTCGATGTTGCCGATGCCACGGGTCCGCTCCACCGCCACGACGGCGTGCGCCTCGGCCTGCGCCTGCGCTCCCTCACGCAGTCGGTATCCCGCAAGCAGCGCATGGTAGACGCCCTGCAGGAACGGGTAGCGGGTGTCCTCGACCGTCGCCAGGTAGCCCTCCAGCAGCCTGATCGCCTGGTCGACGCGGTCGCTTGCCGCCAGCCAGCGGGCGAGGTGTGCACGCGCGAACGCGGCGAACACCCGCTCGTTGAGCGCATCGCAGTGGGCGATGTTGGCCCGCAGCCGGGGTTCGCCGACATCCTCCTCCAGCCCGAGCGACGCCTCTGCGACGAGGTTTTCCGCGGCGCAGGCATTGCGCGGATCCGGGTGCGAATCCACCACGGCCTGCGCCAACTGGCGGCCGATCCTGTACTCGCCGACCTGGTTGTAGACCACGCCGGCATTGAGCAGGCCGCGATGCCGGGTTTCCAGGTCCTTGATCCGGTCGACCAGCGGCAGGATCTCCTCGAGGATGCGCAACGAATCCTCGAAGCGGCGGTTGGCCGCGTGGATATTGGACAGCAGGCCACCCGCCTCGAAGCGGATGTCCGGGACACGGCTTTCGCCCAGCACGCCGCCCAGTAGTTCCACCGCCGGGCCCGACTCGCCCAGCAGCGCGTGGCGATACGCACGCAGGATCTGCAGCCGATGCCGCTGCTCCGGTGTGGCGTCACCGGCGCGCGTGTCCAGCTCACCGAGCAGCTGCTGGAAGCGGGCGACGTCCGATGTCTTGACGCTGCCCGCCTCGACAAGCAGGGCCTCGACCTCGTCGACGCCCGCGGCAGCCGCATCCGTGGCAACCGCCACGATCGGCACGGCCAGCAACAGGCACAACGCGGACAGCAAGCTTCCGCGCCGCAGCCAGTTACTCCCTCGCGCGGTCGTCGCGGTCGGCCGGTTCGCGCGAACCGTCGTCATGTCCTTCATCGGTCCGCTCCTCGGGGAATTCCGTTTCACCTTCATCCGGCGCAATGATCATGCACATCAACGCATCGTGCCGCGCGCGCTCCTGCCGGACCGCCGCAACCAGCGTCGCCAGGTCGTCGATCGCGCTGCCGTGTGGCATCTGCCCCAATGCCTCGAGCCTGCCCAGGTCCTCGTCAAACATCCGCCTTCCCCTCTGTGTGGTGATACCGCCGAACCCGCACGCAACAGCAACCCCATACGTTTCGTACAGCGCAGACAGGTCAGGCCGGCGCGGCTTCGCGAAGAGCCGCGTCCGCACCGGTGCCGCACCCGACGGACCCGTATGCCATCGGCTGGCGGCCGGAATGGCGCAGCCGGGCGATCATCGCGTCATCGCGCAGGATCGGTCCCGCCGGCGGAATGACCAGCGTCGCCTGCATGGACGGAGCGGCGTCGACCAGCCCGGCCAGCGTGATCCGCAGCACGAGCGCGCGATCCACCGGTAGCGTCGCGGCCTCGTAGAGGATGACTTCATGGTCCGGCGGATAGCCGTCGCCGAGCAGCTTCTCGACCAGCAGCGCGCGCTCGGCCGCGCCGGTGCTGCGGCGGCTGACACCGAGGTCGCCAACCACGCCGATCTGCCACAGCACCAGGTAGGCCGTGGGGTCGACGGTACGGACATACGCAAGGTACTGGCTGGCTTCCAGGTGCAGGCAGCCGACGCGACCGGGGTCGATGCCCAGGTCTGCGTAGAGGCAGTCCTCGGCGGATACCGCCGGTTCCATCCAGGCGTCGAACCCTTCCTCGCGCGCCTGCGCGATCGCACGATGCGGCACGGTGGCGAAGACGCCGGGATGCCCGTAGAAGGCGCCGCAGACCCGCGCACCGCGTCGCACTTCGGCCAGCAGCATCGAGACCATGTCGCGATAGGCCGCGTGGCGCGAACGCCCATCGCCATAACAGGATTGCAGGCTGCGCACGTCGGCGTGCATGCCCAGCACCCAGCGTTCGACGATCGGGTCGGCGGCGGCGACGAACACCACGTCGGCACCGGCAATTTCGCTGCGCGCACGCGGTGCCAGATGCGCGCCCAGCATCATCCCCAGCCCCACGCAGGAAAGCCGCCCCCGACCACCCATCCAGGTGTCCCCCGACACTTGCGAACGTGAATTAGATCACCCTTTGCTGCCGAGCGACAGCACGGGCCATGGCCCGGCGAGGCCACTGCGCCAGCGGACGTAGCCGCCCTCCCCGGCCTGTGGCTGGAACCCCAGCCGGCGCATCAGCTGGCGCACTGGCACGTTGCCGGGCCGGTGCCGTGCGTCGAGCATTCCACCGGACGCCTGGATCCGCTGCAGCAGTTCCGCGACCACTTCGGTGGCGTATCCGCAGCCGGAAAGCTTCGGGTCGAACATCAGCCCGAGCTCGCCGCGCGCGGGCTCCGGGGACGGCGTCACCGTCATCAGTCCGACCAGCGCCCCTGAATCGAGCGTCTGCAGCATCCACGCATACACCGACGGCGGCTTGCGCTGTGCCGCGCGCAGCAGCCGGCGGGCGATGTCCGCAGCCGAGTCCGGGCCCAGCGCATCGTCCACGTGGCGCATCACCGCAGGGTCGAGATGCAGTGCGGTGACGGGCCCCACATCGTCCGCCTGCAGCGGACGCACCAGCACGCGACGGGTACGAAAGCCGGAGGGCCAAGGCGCATCGCGCGCGGGATGCGTCACGGCGCCGGAGCATCCGCGAATGCGTGCAGCAGGTCGACGTAGGACTTCTCGATGTCGGCCAGGCCGGCGGCGCGCACGCCCTGAGCCGGGTGGATGAGCATGTACTCGTCGGGCGCATGGGCACCGGAGCCGTGGCCCAGCCCACCGAACACGAAGGGAAGCTCGAGGGTGCGGGTGAACTGGTGGAACGGCGCGCTTCCCGCCAGCCACGGCGCCACCCGGGGCGTCGCCGCGTACTTGTTGAAGACCCCGATCGCGGCCTGCACCAGCGGCGTGTCGACGCCAGTTGCCGCGGCGGGGTAGCCGGCGAGTGGCCGCAGTTCGATGTCGCCGAAACCGCCGGCATCGAGATGCGCGCGGATCATCCGGTAGGCGTCGTCGGGCTCGAGCCCGGGCGGCAGGCGTGAATCGACCTTGGCAGTGGCCACGTGCGGCAGCACGGTCTTGATCCCTTCGCCGATATAGCCGCTCCAGATGCCGTTGAGGTTGAGCGTGGGGTCGTAGAGGTTGCGCACGATGGCATCGCGCCCGGTCACGCCATCGACCCAGCGCGCCACCCCGTACAGCCGCTGCTGGCCGGCATCGTCGGCATCGCGTGCAAGGGTATTGACCAGGCGCTGCTCGGCGGGGGTTGGTGCACGGACCGCATCGTAGTAACCGGGCACGGTGATGGTGTTGCCATCGGGCGTGGTCAGCGACGCGATCGCCTGCACGAGTCGCAATGCAGGCGAATCCACTAGCGACTTCAGTGAGCCATGCACTTCCGAACGCAGCGGGCCGCCGTGATCGCCGCCGCGTGCCTCGAGCTCGAAATACACCAGGCCCTTGACGCCGAGGTTGAGCGCCACGCTGCCATCCGCCCCCTGGATGTTCATCGGGAAGAAGGCGCCATCGGCCCGGCGCAGGCGCTCCTGCCATGGCGCAAGCACCGCGCCGAAGTTCGGCGAGCCGAGTTCCTCCTCGCCCTCCGCGACCACGTACAGGTTCACCGGCAGCGTGCCGCGGGTCCGGAGCATGGCGTCCACTGCATTGAGGAACGCGCGCTGCGGGCCCTTCTGGTTGGTCGCCCCGCGCGCCATCAGCACGGTGCCCAGTTCGTGTTCGACCAGCTCGCCGGCGAACGGATCATCGATGCGCCAGTTCGGTTCGACCGGCTGCACGTCGTACATCATGTAGACCACCAGCGTGCGCGGCGCGCCGGCATCGTAGTGGGCCAGCACGCCGGGATGGCCGGGCGTTTCCACGAGCTCGACCTGCTGGAAGCCGATGGTGCGCAGGTCATCGGCGAGCAGCCGCGCCATCGCGTCGATGCCGTCGTCGAGTGCGCTGATCGAGCGCTGCCGCACCCAGCGCTGCAGGTGCGCGACGTGGGTGTCGAGGTCGGTATCGATGCGTGCATAGACATCGTCGTGCCGCCCGGCATAGGCAGGCACCGCGGAGGCGTCGAACACCGCATCGGTGGAGAATTTCCACACCGGCCGCGGCGAGGCCTGCACCTGTGCCGATGCCAGGCCTGCGATCGCCAGCAGACAGCCCACGCCCCATCCGTATCGCGATCCGCGCATCCGCCCACTCCCCGAGCAACGATCGCCGGATCTTAACGCGACCGGCCGGGCCCGCTGGCGCACATCCTCAGCCAGTACCGGCCTCGCCCTGCGCATGCCATTCGCGCAGCAGTTCCGCCTCGCGCTCGCGCGACATGCCGGCGCGCTGCTCGGCCTGGCGTTCGGCAGGCAGGGCGCGGTGCCATTCCAGCAGGTCGGTCACCGTGGTCGACAGCGACCGGAACACCAGCCCCGCCGCGATCGCGCGGCTGTTGTCGACCTGGCCGTAGCCGCCGTACTCGTGGTCCTGCGGGAACCAGATCGGCAGGTCGGCGCCGAACCGCACCTCGCGCGCGGCGAGGAAGTCGGCCGGCACATGGGTGAAGCGTGCATCGCTGCCGGTCGCCTCCTTGATCCTGGCGAGGAAGGCATCGGTGTCCATCCGCCTTGCCGGCCCGACGGCGTTGAAGGTGCCGAACGTGCGTGTCTCGGCCAGGCGGATCACCCATTCGCCGAGGTCGCGGCCGTCGATGAACTGCACCGGGTCGCGCCCGTCGCCGGGCACCAGCACCTCGCCGCCCTCGGCCACGCGCAGCGGCCAGTAGGTGAAGCGGCCGGTCTCGTCGCGCGGGCCGACGATGTAGCCGGGGCGCACCACGGTCACCGCCTCGCCGAACTGCCGGCGCGCCTCGGCCTCGCTGGCGGCCTTGAGCGGCCCGTACAGGCCGGCCATGTCGGCGCGGAAGCTTTCCATCGTCTCGGCCAGCGGGTCGGCGCCGGTGTACGCGGCCAGCGGTGCGTCCTCGTCGATGCCGGGACGGCTGCCATCGGCGTAGACCGAGATCGTCGAGATGAAGATGTAGTGCCCCACCCGGCCGCGTAGTGCCTCCCCCGCATCGCGCACCCAGAACGGCAGCGTGGTCGGGTTGTCGATGCATACGTCCCATTCGCGGCCGTCGAGGGCGGAGAGGTCGCCGGTGTTGCGATCGCCATGCAGCTGTTCGACCTCGCCCGGCCACTCCGGCGTGGGCCGCTTGCCGCGGTTGAACAGGGTCACGCTGTGCCCGCGGGCAAGTGCGTACGCGACCTGGAACGGGCCAGTGAAGCCGGTGCCGCCGAGGATCAGGATGCGCAACGGACGCTCCGCCCTGGCCACGGTTGGGCTCGCCAGGGCGGGAAACGCGCCGGCGGCGGCGGCCAGGGTGGCGAACTTCAGCAGATCACGACGGGAGGTCGGCATGGCGGGCTCCGCTACGGGAAGGGTGTGCGGCGAGTCTGCTGCCGCGCGGGCGCGCCCTGCCCTGCCGGAAGTGGGGGTGACCGCAGCCAGCCGGCGGCCTCCAGCCCCCGTGCCCGGTGGGTGAACGGGCGTACTGAACGATTTCTAGACACCACGGATGCGCGCGCTGCACGCCGCCGCGCCGATAGTCGGGCCACCGTTCCAACGCGGCGTCCAGCCGACAGGAGACAACCGATGAAGCACGACCACGATCGACACGAGCAGCGCCACCGCGGCCAGTGGCAGGACAACGAGGACCGGCAGTTCGGCCGCGACGACGACTGGGCTGCCAGGGGCCGACACGACGAGGGCAGCGGTGCACGGCAGCGCCACGACCACGGCCACGACCAGGACCGGCACGCAGGCCAGCGGGAGCAGCGCCACGGCCAGCAGGATCCGCGCAACGATGGCGACTACACCCGCCAGCTCTCGGAGCGCTACGGCCACGGTGACGGCGGCTACAACCGCGGGGCCTACGCGCAGGGTGGATTCGGTGGCAGCGCATCGCGCCAGGGTGGCTTCGGCCATGGCATGTCCGGCCCGCCCGTTGAGGAGTCGCGCGAAGGGCGTTACCGCTCCCATCCGCGCCTGGAGCAATACGACACCTCGTCGCTCGACCGCAGCCGCGGCGGCGACGTCACCACCATGTACCAGGGCGGCGAGGACCAGCCACAGCGCACCGGCGGCCATCGCAACGGCGGTGAACCGTGGCGCGGCAACGGCGGCGATCCCGCCGGGCGTGGCGGATTCCGCGGTCGCGGCCCCAAGGGCTACACGCGCTCGGACGAACGCATCATGGAAAACCTGTGCGAACAGCTGGCCGAGGACGACGATGTCGACGCGTCCGACATCTCGGTGGAGGTCCGCGATGGCGTTGCGACCCTTACCGGCACGGTGTCGCATCGGTGGATGAAGCATCGCGCGGAGGATCTCGCCGAGGCCTGCAGTGGAGTGAAGGACGTCGAGAACCGGATCCGCGTCGGCGGCCGTGGCGCCAGCGAAGGGGCCCGGCACTCCAGCGGCATGCTGCCGGCCGACGCGCCGCAGTCCACCGAGACCATCGATGCCGGCAACGGGCGACGTGATTCTTGACAGGGGACTGCAGCACGCAGGCGTCGCCTGAACGCGGCGCCTGCGCTGCCGCGGTGAGCCTACGACGCGGCCAGCGCCAGTTGCGCAGGCGACCGCGCGGCGTCGGTGGCGTGCACCGTATCCAGCGCCGCGGCGCCATCGGCACAGGCGGCCTGCACCAGCGTCGCCAGCTCGCTGCCCGGGCCGGCACGCTCGAAGGCCTGCCAAGTCCGCGCCGGCAGGTCCCAGCCCTGGGCGACCAGGCGTCCGAGCCGCGGTGCCCAGTGTTGCAGCAGGTCCGCGATCGCGGGCAGCGGTAGTGCGACAAGGTCGCGTCGGGCGTGCTCGTCGCGCAACGCCTGCACCACCACGATCGCGCCCAGCCACTGCAGCAGCACCAGCAATTGCACGGCGAACGCATCGACGCCGTGCACCCGTGCGGCCTGCTCGCGCGCGGCGAGCGTGGCGTACTGGGTGTGTTCCCAGACCAGGTCCGGCAGCCGGCCGAATACGCCGCCATCGGCGCGCATGACCGGCTGCATCAACGCGAGCGCGACCAGCTGCCGCATGCCCTGCATGCCGATCAGCGTGACCGCGCGTTCGAGGCTCTCGACCGGCGCCGGGTAGATCCGGTAAAGCGCACTGTTGGCGAGCCTGAGCAGATTCGCCGCCAGCGCCGGATCACGGCCGACCAGTGCGGCCAGCTGCGACGCCGACGATGTTTCGTCATTGAGGGCACCGAGCAACTGCGGCAACAGCTGCGGCCGGCGCGGCAGGCGGTTCGGCTCGGAGGCGAAACGTTCAAGCGAACGGCCGGCGGCGACGATGGCCTCGTCATGTGCCTCCGTGCGGCCATCGACGGTCGACGGGCCAAGCGCGAGTTCCAGCAGCACCACCGGCCAGCCCCGCTCCGGCGGCGCAACGGTGGTCGTGGACGTGGCATCGGCGTCGCACTGCGCGGGCATCGCATCCACTACGTGCCGCGTGGACGACGCGCGTCGCCACCACCAGGCCACCACCGCCAGCGCAGCCGCCAGCAGTCCTGTTCCCACGATTGCATCCATCCGTTGCGCACCGTCTTCCGTTCCCCGGCGCGCATGTTACTCCAGCGCCTTCACGCGGTCGCAGCCGCAGCGAGACGTGCGCGGCTCAGCGCGCGATCGGATGCGCCAGCGCGTAGTCGAGCGCTGCGCGGATCGCCGCGACCTGCGCCGCATCGCACTGCTCGGGCGTGGCGCTGGCACTGTCCGGATAGACCTCGGTGGTGGTGACATACGGTGCGCCAGTGATGCCCGCACACAGGCCCAGGCGCTGGACCGGATACTCGATCACCCCGGGCGCCACGACGGGCGAACCGATGATCTCCCCGCGCTCGTCGGCAGGCGCGATATGGGTCACCCGCGCGACCGCCTCGATCACCGCAGCCTGGAAGCCGGGCTGCGGATGCTCGCTGTCGTCGACCAGGTAGAACCCGTCCGGAATGCTGCCCGGCACCCAGTCGGCACCGTCGCGCGCGGCCAGCGCGGGGCGGAACTCCGACTCGTCGGTGTCGGTGGTCTCGTGCAGGTCGATATGCACCAGCACCCGGTCGCGAAACGGTGCCAGCAGTGCCATCAACGCGGCGGACTCCGCAGCCGGGCTGTCGGCACGGAACGAGCGGTTGGGATCGACCGCATGTGCATTCCAGCGATGGATGCGTTCGTAGGCCCAGGGGCTGACGCAGGGCACCACCAGCAGGTCGATGCGCCCCGCGTACTCGTGGCCGTGATTCTGTGCAAAGGCGAGCGCACCGCGCACGCCGCTGGTCTCGTAGCCGTGCACGCCGCCGGTCACCAGCGCCAGCGGGCGCGCCGCGTTCCAGTCGCGGCTGCGCAATGCCAGCAGCGGGTAGGTCTCCGGCGGATAGTCCAGGGTGCCGTACTCGACAACGTCCCAATCACCACGCAGCCGCTCGATGGCCGCCAGCACGTCGTCGGCATGGCTGCGCAGCCGACGCTGGCGCGCAAGCCAGGCGGCGCGTTCGGCCTCCGTCCAGGGCACACCGGGTGTACCGATGGGATAGAACGCGCGGGTCGTGGACATGACATCACCGTGGCATGAGGGGGACCGGACTCTAGCATCGCGGCCCGCGCCTGCTGACGCGCGCAAAAACCTCGGCCCGCAATCGCGCCAGGGAACGTCTGAACGAAATCGTCCTGGCTTGTCATTCCCGCGAAGGCGGGAATGACGGCAGTTGTCAGAGCTTCCCTAGCCGATCACCCGTTCGAACGGCGGCAGTGCGTCGAGGATGCGCTGGCCGTACTGGCGCGTCAGCAGGCGCGAGTCGAGGATGACGACGCGGCCGGTGTCCTCGCCGGTGCGGATCAGCCGCCCGGCGAACTGGGTCAGGGTGCGCAGCGCCTGCGGCACCGCGATCAGGTTGAACGGGTTGTGGCCACGGCTTTCCAGCCATTCGCCGAGCGTCGCGGTCTGCGGGTCGGTGGGCACCGCGAACGGCACCTGGGTGATCACCACCGTGGTGCAGGCTTCGCCCGGCAGGTCGAGCCCTTCACCGAACGAGTTGAGCCCGAACAGGACCGAGCCCTTGCCTGCGGCGACGCGTTCGAGGTGCTCGGCGACCAGCCTGCTCTTGTTGCCATGCGCCTGCACCAGCACCTGCGCACGGCGCGTGGCCGGCAGCAGCTCGGCCACCTTTTCCATCTTCCAGCGTGAGGTGAACAGCACCATGCTGCCGCGGCCCCAGTCGAGTTCGCGGTCGAGCCAGCGTGCGACCTCGCGCGGGTGGCCTTCGCGGTCGTCCGGCGGCACCGGGAACCGCGGCACCACCAGTTGCGCCTGGCGCTGCAGGTCGAACGGCGAGTCCAGCGCCACCATCTCGGCATGTGCAGGCAGCCCGTTCTCCGCGGCGAAGGCCCGGAAATCATGTCCCGCCGCCAGCGTGGCGCTGGTCATCACCACCGCATCCACTTCGCGCCACACCAGCGAACGCAACACCTGTGCTGCCGACACCGGCGAGGCGTGGCAGTGCAGCTCGCCGTCGCGGTCCATCGCCATCCAGCGTGCCATCGGCGGCTGGCCGTCATGGTCCTCGCGGCGCCAGCCTGCCCACAGCGCATCCTGCTGCGCCATCGCCTCGACCACCGGGCCGAGCGTGCGCAGCAGGCGTTCGCGCAGGGGTTCGTCGGGCTTGCCCTTGGACGCGGCCTGCTGCGCCGCATGCACCCAGTTGTAGAGCTCGCGGGTGTCGTCAGCGAGCGCTTCGATCGACGGCATCCAGCTGTCGGGCAGCCGCCCCATCGGCGCGCGCCACAGCGGCTCGCGATCGCCGGGTTCCGGAGTCCAGGCCTGTTCGAGCTCGTTGCGGAACGCCTTCAGTGCCTTCGCCAGCCGCGCGGCCAGCTCGATCACGTCGCCAGGCAGCAGGCGACCGATGGTGTCCTTGTCCAGCGTGCGGTAGGCACTGGCGATCAGGCCCTCCATGCGCCGCACCTGGCGCGCGGCCTCGCCCAGGTCGATGCGTGCCGCCCCCTGGTCGATGGCCACGCCGGGAAGGTGGTGCGCTTCGTCGAGCACCAGCAGCATCTCGCCCGGGGGCGCCAGCAGCGGCTGGCCGTTCTCGATCTCGCCCAGGGTCAGCGACGAGAGCAGCAATGCGTGGTTGGTCACCACCACCTGCGCTTCGCGCACGTTCTGACGCGCGCGCAGCACCGGGCACTGCGCGGCGTGACTGCAGCGCCTGCCGGCACAGCCGGATGCGGGCGTGGTGATGTGGCCACGCAGGGCCGGCGACACCGGTGTCGCCGCGTCGTCGAGGTCGCCGTCCCACGAGCGGTCGGCCAACGCCTCGAGCAGCCGGCCGGCGGCGTCGATCTCCAGCACCGTCGGCGGGCGGTCGTAGAGGCGCTCGCCCTCCTCCGCCGGCATGTCGCCGAACATCGACGCCTGGCCGGGGCCGGCATGCAGCTCCAGCGCGTTGCGCGGGCACAGGTAGCGGGTGCGGCCCTTGGCCAGCGCGACCCGCGCTTCCAGTCCCGTGGCCTTGAGGAAGGCGGGGATGTCGCGATCGAACAATTGCGACTGCAGCGCCACGGTGCCGGTGCTGATCACCAGCTTGCGCTGGCTGGCGAGCGCGATCGGGACGCCGGCGCTGAGGTAGCCGAGGCTCTTGCCGACGCCGGTGGGAGCCTGGATCGCGGCCACGCCACCGCTGGTGGCCAGCGCGCGCGAGGCAATGCCGATCATCTGCCGCTGCGCGCGCCGCGGACTGAATCCCGGGGTGTTCTCCTGCAGCCGCTGGTAGGCCTGGCGCACCCCGTCCTTCATCGCCTCGGTCAGGACGCGGGCGGGGGTGTCGGTGGGCACAGGCGTATCGGCAGGCGTCGGAGCGGCGGCGGCGGTAGCGGAATCCATCATCCGCCCATTGTCGGCGATCGCGACCGGCGACCGGCCTGTGCCTGGTGCTTGCGCACCGGCCCAGGCTGAAGGTCGTTCAGCCGGTGCGCGTTGCACTGCTCCGCAGGGTTACTGGCCGGCAGGCGTGGCGTCGTCGCCGGTGGCGTCCCGCCGCTGCTCGCGGGCCGCGTCCTGGCCGGTGAGCGGATCGAAGACGCGTTCTCCGTCCAGCTCCAGCCATTCGACGTCGCCCTGCAGGCCGAAGTGGCAGCGTGCCGTGGCTTCGCGCAAGGCGCCGCCTTCGGCCCCTGCCACCCGCAGGCCGCTGCCGGCAGGCCACGTCACCAGGAAGCCGTCGTCGCCTTCGGCCGCCTGCGCCTGCGGCTCGGGAATCACCGCCGAGCCGGAATCGGCCAACACCTGCGCAAGCATGCGTTCGCATGCCACCACCGCGTCGCGTTCGGCCCAGCGTTCGGCCGAGCAGCCGGTCAGGATCACGCCCGCTGCCAGCGCTTGGATCCAGATCTTCATAGCGACAACCTCGTTCAATCCAGGGCCATGCCCGATGCCTTCACGTTAGCGCGGCGGCGCCTCCAACCCGTTGCCGCGGCCATCACATCGAGGGCGGGAGATCGGCCGATGCATGCGGCCGGTTCACCCGGGATGGCCTAGACAGGGCGTTCCCCACAAGAGAACTCCTGATGAGCCACCACGACGAACCCGCCACCGTGCCGTCGGTCGACCTGCAGCGGTACCTCGGTACCTGGTACGAGATCGCCCGCCTGCCAATGCGCCACGAGCCCGAGGACTACCGCGACATCACCGCCACCTACAGCCTTCAGGACGACGGCAAGGTGCGCGTGGCCAACCGGGCGATCGACGGCAAGGGCGAGCCGCAGGAAGCCATCGGCGAGGCGACTCCGGTCGACGACACCAACAGCCGGCTCAAGGTGAGCTTCCTGCCCGACGGCCTGCGCTGGATTCCCTTCACCAAGGGCGACTACTGGATCCTGCGGCTGGACCCGGAGTACCGCATCAGCCTCGTCGGCAGCCCGGACCGCAAATATCTGTGGCTGCTGGCGCGCGAGCCGCGGATCGACGCGGTGACCCGCGAGGATTACCTCGCCACCGCCCGCGAGCACGGCTTCGAACTGGCCGACCTGATCGACACCCCCCAGGGCGGCTCGCCTGCCCCGTGAGGGGATCGGCCCGGCGCTCAGCGGATCGCAACCGAGCGGCCCGCATGCGTTCCGGCGCGCCGGCAGCGCCGGTCAGGCGTCGCTGCCCGCGGCGTCCCCGGCCGCGCCGGCATCATCGGCACGCAGCGTGCGTTGCACGCGCCCGCCCGCATCGAGGAAGTCGATCCTCGCCGCTCCGTCCTCGTCGACGCGGAACTGCAGCCGGGTCTTGCCGTCGCCGTCGCGCAACTGCAGCGCGGCCATGCCGTCATGCGTGCGACCCACGAACAGCCGCGGCACCAGCGGCTGCGCGCCCGCGGCGAATTCCTGCTGGGCGGCGGCCCGCTCGGCCTTGGGCAGCGCACGGATGCGCTCCATGGCCTGCAACAGCTCCTCGATCGGCGTGTCGCCGACGTCGTTGATGGTGAGGCCGGATTCGTAGCCACCGCCGAATTGCCGCACGCTCAGCCCTAGCGCCTGATCGCGGTGGTAGGGATCGAAACTGAGGTGCCCGGTGGTCACCGGCCTGCCGTCCTCGCCCGCCTCGCCGCGGAACACCAGCCCGCCGGTCTCGGTGCCTTCGTCGTTGTAGAAGATCATTCCCGCCACGCCGCGGTCGAACGGGAACTCGCGACCCTTGACGATCCCGCCGGGGAAGCGTTCGCGCCCGGATACGGTCATCCGCAATGTTCCGTCGGGTTCGCGCACGTTGATCCGCTGCACATCGATTTCGTCGAACGTCGCGGTGCGGGTTTCACGCGCGCCGGTCAGCAGGATGGCGGCCAGCGCCACCGTCAACGCACCCGAGTACACCACCAGGAACCGTTCCGAATACCGCCGCATGGCCGACCCTCCGCGAATGGAGCGCGGAGGATACGACGCACGGTGGCGCCGGGCTCAAGTCCGGCCGGGCACGGCCGATAGCGGCTGCGAACCCTGCGACGATCCGGACCCCGCGGCATGCACGTCCTCCCTCTGCGACCGCCCTCGGCGGCGCTGCCGCAACGCATCCTGCTGGTGGAGAACTCGCGCAGCTATACGCGGATGGTGGCCGAGGCCATCGAACAGAAGCTCGGGCTGCCGGTCACGGTGGCGGCCACCCTCGCCGAAGCCCGCGACGCGCTGGAGTCGCACGACGACTGGTTCCTCGCCCTGACCGGGCTGGTGCTGGCGGATGGCAACCGCGACGCGGTGGTGGACTTCTTCCTCGATCGCGGCCTGCCGACGGTGGTGGTCAGCGGCGTCTATGACGAGGACCTGCGGCGGCGCGTGCTGCGCCGGCAGATCATCGACTTCGTGCTCAAGAACGCGCCGGGCAGCCTCGACTACCTGCTGTGGCTGGTGCAGCGCCTGGAACGCAACCGGCGGGTCTCGGCGCTGGTGGTGGACGACTCTTCCTCGGCGCGGGCCTACGCGGCCGCGCTGCTCGAACTCTATGGCTACACCGTGGTGGAGGCCGCCGATGGCGACGCCGCACTCGCCGCGCTGGAGGCGGATTCGACGATCCGGCTGGCCGTGGTCGACCAGGAGATGCCCGGCATGCAGGGCATCGAACTGGCGCGGCGCATGCGCAGCGTGCGCACCCGCGACCGGCTTGCGGTGATCGGCGTGTCGGGCAATGAGGATCCGGGCCTGGTCGCGCATTTCCTCAAGAACGGCGCCAACGACTTCCTGCGCAAGCCGTTCTCGCGCGAGGAATTCTTCTGCCGCGTCTCGCAGAACATCGACCAGCTCGAGCTGATCGGCAGCCTGCAGGATCTCGCCACGCGGGATTTCCTCACCGGCCTGCCGAACCGTCGCCACTTCCTCGAACAGAGCGAACGGATGCTGGCGAAGCTGCTGGCGGAAGGCGAAGCGGTCACCGTGGCGATGCTCGACATCGACCATTTCAAGCACATCAACGACACCTGGGGCCACGACGCCGGCGACCAGGCGCTGCGTGCGATCGCGGCCGCCGTGGCCGGCCATGCGCGGCCGCAGGACCTGGTGGCGCGCTTCGGCGGCGAGGAGTTCTGCATGCTGGTGCCGGGGCTCGCGCGCGACGATGCGCACGCCTACTTCGAGGGCCTGCGCCACCGGATCGACACGCTGCAGATCATGGTCAACGAGGAGGAAGTGCGGGTGACGGTGAGCATCGGCATCACCATGGCCACGCCGCAGGACAACCTGAGCCGTCTGCTCTGCGAGGCCGACCGCTGCCTCTATCTGGCCAAGGCCGCGGGACGCGACCGGGTCCAGCCGAGCTGGACGCCTGCCGCGTCCGCGGCCTGACGCCGGGACGCGACACGGGCATATGAGTCCGCCTGGGGCGGTTACTTCTTCGCGGTGACGCCCGGTGCTTCCGAGCGCGCCAGGAACTCGCGGGTGGTTTCCGGCAGGTGCTCGAGCAGCCACTCGGACATGGCGATTTCCTGCTGCAGGATCTGCTCGCAGGCACGCTGCGTCTGCGTGTCGCCGACCGCGCCGGCGGCGGCGATCAGCGTGGTGTACGAGGCGATCTCCATGTTCTCGAACACGTAGCTGGCCATCGAGCCCTTCACGATCTCGTCGGACACGGTCATGCCGCCGATGGCCTGGCCCATCGCGGCGATCTTGCCCATGGTGTCCTTGACCGCCGAGGTGGAGCCACCGAGGCGCTCGATGCACTGTTGCAGCAACTGCTGCTGGCCCAGCGTTTCCTGCAGGTGCTCCTCGATCCGCGCCTTCAGCTTCGGATAGTTCTCGATACGTCCGGCCTGCGCCTTGAGCATGCTCTCGGCCTGCAGCTCCATCGCATGCGCATCGCGCAGCCAGTCGAGCAGGTGTTCGTGCGCTTCGGTGGTCATGATGGATCTCCGCAACGGGGGGAGATGCACTCTCCCGCCCCCGGCGTGAACAGTCCGAGATGGAATGGCGGACAGGACCGGGCAAAGTGGACCTGGAGCCAGCGTGTGCCACGCCGGTTCACCGCAAGCCGACCTGCACGCGCCCATGCTCGGCCTTTCGCTTGCGGGAGCGGGCCATGGCAATCCGCGTGCACCACCTCAACTGCATCTCCACCTGCCCGCTGGGCGGCCGCCTGATGGATGGGCGCTCGCGCACCGTGCTCGAGCGCGGTCACCTGGCCTGCCATTGCCTGCTGGTGGAAACACCGGACTGCCTGGTGCTGGTGGATACCGGCTTTGGCCTGCTCGACGTCGCCGACCCGAAGACCCGGCTCAGCCGGTTCTTCCTGACCCTGCTGCGCCCGGAATTCCGCGAGCAGATGACCGCGGTGCGGCAGGTCGAACGCCTTGGTTTCAACGCTGCCGATGTGCGCCACATCCTGCTGTCGCATCTCGATTTCGACCACGCCGGCGGGCTCGACGATTTCCCGCGTGCCACGGTCCACATGCTCGCCCGCGAGCGCGAGCACGCGCTACAGCAACGCAGCTGGCTCGATCGCCAGCGCTTCCGGCCGCAGCAATGGTCGAGCCAACCACGCTGGCGCACCTACGAACCCGACAGCGGTGGCCGGTGGCACGGCTTCGAAGGCGTGCGCTCCCCCGACGGGCTGCCGCCGGAGATCCTGCTCGTGCCATTGCCCGGGCACACCCACGGCCATGCGGGCATCGCCATCGATGCCGGTGAACGCTGGAAGTTCCTGGCGGCCGACGCGTACTTCCACATCGGCGAGATGGAGGCCACGCCCGGCTGCCCGCCTGGACTGCGCTTCTACCAGTGGATGATGGAACTCGACCGCGACGCGCGCCTGCACAACCAGGACCGTCTGCGCGCGCTATGCCGCGACGCACGCGACATCGACGTCTTCTGCTCGCACGATATCGCCGAGTTCGAACTGCTCAGCGGCCGCTCGGCGCGCCTGCCGGGGGAAGGCTTCATGGACCACTGAGGGCACGGCATCCGTTTGCCGCAGCGGCGCGAGCTGCCGGGATCGGGCGGCCGAACCCACTGCCGGCGATCAACCCGGCAAGCGCAGGAACGATCTCATTTCCTCGGGCGCTTCGTTGATGGCTTCGCGCACCGCGAGAACATTGGCCCAGAAGGAAACCGACCCTTGCTGGTTCTGCAGCAGGTTGTCGAGGACCAGGCGCAGCCGCTCCATGGTGCCGACGTCATGGCATAGCTGCGCGCGGTGACGCCTGGTGACCTCGGAGATATTCGGTCGCAATGAGTGCGCATCGAGGTCGACCCAGGTGATCCCGGTGAACTCGGGCTTGGCGCCGCGCGTCAGCCAGCGGAAGAAACCCAAGACGCGTGTCTCGCGCTGAAACTCCGGCGCGGTGCCTCCGCCAAGGGACTCTTCGACGAATTCGCGTTCCATGGCCCTCACCAAGGTGGCCTTCAGGTCATCCCCGGTCCGGTCATCCCAATCGCAGGAACCCGAGCCGGTGGAGACGAGCTGCTGTCTGCTGTGCTGCGCGTTGCTGCCCTGGGTCCAGAGGACCAGTTTGTGATCCCGGGTAACGACCAGCGTACTGATGCCGATGTGGTCGGCCATCCGTGATTGCGCCAGCGGCAGCAGCGGCCAGCTGGGTCCGTCCCTCGATGCGAGTGGAAAAAGTTGGTCACAACCGGAGAACACGATCTCCGGATCCTCATGCAGGGTTTCCAGACAGCGCGTTGATGCCTCGTTGGTCAACAGCGAATGGAAATAACCGACCTGGTGAACGCGCACCATCGATCGCGAGGGCGAAACGCCGTCCGACAACCCGAGTTTTGTCTCATTGACGAGCACGCGTGGCGGCACCGAGCGAAGCGACTGGCGCGCGTGGCAGCGCAGCAGCGTTTCCAACGCCGGCGCGTGGCCCCTGAGCCGCGCATCCACTTCCTGACGTTTGCCTGTGTCTTCCACCATCGACAGCGCATGTGTGCGCAACCAGCGGTCAACCGCCGTGGACCGCACCACCGCCTCGCGAAGATGGGGCACGCGGGTAACGACATGCCCGTCATCGACCTCCCCTGGTGAGGGAACCACACGTTCGAGAAGTTGATCCACGAAACTGTCCTGCCGCTCCACGACGATCAACGAAGGCGCGCGCGCAGCCCGTGCCAATGACCAGGCTTCGCGTCCCAATCCGACGAAGCCCGCAACCAGCGACAGCCAGGCGCCGGACGTAAAGTCGTGATAGCCCAGCCAGGTTGCCAGCGCGAGTAGTGCCATTGAAATCGCAACGCCGTACCAGCTGCGTGCCTGCAATGTGCGGATAGCAAACAGGTTCACCTGTGCCACGGTTGTGGACCACCCCCGCCCGCCCCATCGCCAGCGCCTTTCTGCTTGCGAGCCACCGCTTCCGGTTCCGTCCATCAACTCCCCCTTTCGGCGGAGGATACCTCGCGCGGGAATCGCGACCAGTAGGCACTGCAGGACGAGTTGACCGCGGCAGATCCAAGTCCCAGCACCATGCGCTCACGCAGCCAGTGGAAAGACCGTTCCGGCGGACGCCGCGTACCTCAGGTCACCAGCACCACCTTGCCGGTATGCCTGCCGCTTTCGAGCCAGGCATGCGCCTGCGCAGCCTGCTCCAGCGGGAACGTGCGGTCCACGACCGCGCGTACGCGGCCGGCTTCCACCCAGGGCCACACGACGCGTTCGACCTCGGCCGCCAGCCGCGCCTTCTCGTCGGCACTGCGCGGGCGCAGCAGCGAGCCGGTCAGCACCGCCTGCTTGCGCATCAGCGCAGCCACCGGCAGCTGCAGGTCATTGCCGCCCTGCGCGGCGATATAGACGATGCGCCCGCCCGGCTTGAGTGCGTCCAGCGTCGACGCCAGGTACGGCGCGCCGACCATGTCGAGCGCGACATCGACGCCGCCCGCGTCGATCGCGATCTGCCCGAAGTCCTCGTGGCTGGTATCGACGGCGACATCCGCGCCCAGCCTGCGCGCCGCTTCCGCCTTCGCGGCGCCACGGCCGGTGGCAATCACCCGCGCCCCGGCGGCCTTCGCCATCTGGATCGCCGCGACGCCGATGCCCGACGTCGCGCCGTGCACCAGCAACGTCTCGCCAGCCCGGAGCGCGCCGTGTTCGAACACGTTGGCGTACACGGTGAACAGCGTCTCCGGCAGCGCGGCCGCCTGCACGGCGTCGAGCTCCTTCGGCCACGGCAACACATGGCGTGCGTCGACCAACGCATGGGTCGCGTACCCACCCCCGCCCAGCAGCGCGCACACGCGGTCGCCTGCACGCCAGCGGCCGGCGCCGACCACCACTTCGCCGGCGATCTCGAGGCCGAGCGTGGCTGGCGACCCCGGCGGCGGCGGATAGCGGCCCTCGCGCTGCAGGGTGTCGGGCCGGTTCACGCCTGCTGCCAGCACCCGCACGAGCAGCTCGCCTTCCGCCGACACCGGCATGGGTACCTGCACTGCGTGCAATGCATCGGCGGGCCCGGATCCGCCGCGCACGGCGATGGCGGTCATGGTGTCTGCAGTCATGGCGTCTTCGGAGTGTCGGGGGTCATGTGGCGATGGTCGCGCATGCCCGAGCAAGGGGATGCGAAGCACGCGACGGATGGCTGCGGCCGGCGCACTGATGCGCCTGGCCGTCAGGCCGCGCCCCTCGACCTGACCGACGAGAGCCTGCGGCGCCAAGCGGACAACTCACCTGCCGGCGAGCAGGGCCTGCAGGCGCGCGGCATCCCCCATCGCATGGCCACCGGCGGTGTTGTCGAGGATGCACCAGGACGACGGCGACGCCCCGGCGCGGTCGCGCATCGCCGCGGCCAGGGACTCCAGCGCGGCGTCGTCGTACTGGCTGTAGTAGACCCGCGGCGAGCCGTGCCAGCGCCAGTAGCGCCAGTGCTCGCTGGAACCACCCGGCTCGGCGGCCGCCGGCAGCCGTGCCGGATCGGCCGCCACGCGTGCGATCGCATGGCGCTGCCACAGCGCATCCACCGCCGGTTCGAACCAGCTGGCATGGCGGGGCTCGCACGCCACCGGCAACGCGGTGCGCCGGCGCACCATGCCGAAGAAGGTGCTGGCCGTGCGCGGATCGAACACCAGGCTGGGCGGCAACTGCACCAGCACGCCGCCGAGCTTCGTGCCGAGGCCGGCGACCGAGTCCAGGAACACGGTCAACGCATCGCCCACCCCGTGCAGGCGCGCGTCGTGGGTGATCGCCTGCGGCAGCTTGACCGAGAACCGGAACGTGGCGGGCACGCTCGCGGCCCAGCGCTCGAACGTTCGTGCCTGGTGCGGCCGGTAGAAAGTGGAATTGATTTCGGCGACGGGAAAGCGCGTGGCGTAGCGCGCGAGATGGCTGTCACCCTCGTCGAACAGGTGCATGTGGCCGGACGGGATCGACCAGCCCGCACAACCCACCAGCTGCCGCGCAGGCGCGCGCCGTCGTGCCGCACTCATGCCATGCAGCCGCGCAGCAGCAGGTTCAACACGACGGTCAGCACCACCGAGGCGATGATGCTGACCAGGCAACCGGAGGTACGGATCCGTGCTGGCATCGGGCGGTATCCAAGGGCGAGGCCCCGATCCATACCGCCGGGCGCGTCAACGCGGTGACGAGGCCGAATCGAACAGCGTCGAGAAGCCGCCCCAGATCATGCGCTTGCCGTCGAACGGCATCTCCCACTGCGCCATGTCGGTGTCCTGCTCCATCGCCTTGGCTGCGGCGTCACAGGTGGCGCGGTCGGGCCAGTTGATCCAGGAGAACACGATGACCTCGTCGTCCTGCGCCTGGGTGGCGCGATGGAAGTCGGTGCGCTTGCCATGCGGCACGTCCTCGCCCCAGGCCTCCACCACCCCCAACGCCCCGCTCTTGCGCACCATGTCCCAGCCCTTGCCGGCCATGTCGGTGTAGGCGTCCTTGTTCTGCGCCGGCACCGCCAGCGCGAACCCCTGGTAGTAGTCGCCACCGACAGCGTCGCCCTGCTCGAAGATCGTCTCGAATCCGCCCCAGATCATCCGGCTGCCATCGAACGGCATCTGCATGTCGCGCATGGCGGGATCCTCGGACATCTTCTGCCAGGCGGCGTCGGCACTGGCGCGGTCGGGCCAGGTGATCCACGAGAAAGTGACCGTCTCCGTGTCCTGCGATTCCACCGCGCGGTTGAAGTCGGTGAGCTTGCCGTGCGGCACGTCCTCGCCCCAGGTCTCGACCATGCGCGTTGCGCCGTGGCGCTGGAACAACTCCCAGCACGCGCGCGCGTGGTCGAGATACTGCTGCCTGTTCGCGGTGGGCACGGCGGCGATCGATCCGGTGTGGTAGCTCATCCTGCAATCTCCTGTTGGGTGGCATTGCCGTCTTTCCGTCGACCGCCCACGGCGGCATGGACACGCTGTGGCGCGCGACGCAGTTCGAAACGTCCGCCGCTTCGGGGATCGGCCACTGGCCCGCATGAATGGCCGGCCGGCGACGCCCGATACCGCAAGCATTGCACGGACCCGGGTGTCCGGCGGGCCCCTGCCCCCGCGTTCTTCCCCGACATGGCGCCGCACACTCGCGGCGCGGGCACAGCTGGAGAACCGTCATGCGCACCCTGGTTCTTGCCGCCGCCCTGCTGCTGCCGGCCCCGGCGTGGTCGGCTTCGGTCGACGTCGTGATGTCGGGGCTCGACAACCCCCGCGGCCTGGCCTTCGCCGCCGATGGGACCCTGTATGTCACCGAGGCCGGCCACGGTGGCACCAGCCCCTGCATCTCGATCCGCGGCACCGCGTTCTGCCATGGCCCCACCGGGGCGATCAGCCGGCTTCGACATGGGCGGCAGGAACGCGTGGTCCGTGGCTTGCCGTCGATATCGGATGCAGCGGGCACCGAGGCTGCCGGACCCACGGCATCTCGTTCCACGGAATGATCGGCTACGTGACCATGGGTTTCGCCGGCGTCGCGCCATCGGTGCGCGCCGAGTTCGGTGCGGCCGGCCGCGTGTTCGGCCACCTGTTGCGGGTGACCCCGGGCGGTCTGTGGCATGTGGTCGCGGACGTGTCCGCGCACGAGGGCAGGCAGAACCCGGCCGGCGGGCCGGTGGAGACGAATCCGTTCGGGGTCCTGTCCGAGTCCGCCGCGCACTACGTCACCGACGCCGCGGGAAACTCGCTGCTGCGGGTGGCCCTGGGCGGTGCCGTCAGCACCGTCGCCACCTTCCCCTCACGGCCGGCCGCGGCGACGGATGCGGTGCCGACCGGCGTGGTGCGTGGTCCGGACGGCGCGCTGTACGTCGGCCAGCTCACCAGCGTGCCCTTCGCCGATGGCGCGGCGAGCATCTTCCGCATCGTGCCCGGCGCTGCACCGACGGTGTGGGCCAGCGGCTTCAAGACCATCATCGATCTGGATTTCGCCGCCGATGGCAGCCTCTATGTGCTGCTGCACGCCAGTGGACCGGTGTTCTTCGCCGGGCCCGGGCAGATCCTGCGCATCGCCCCGGACGGCAGCCGTTCGCTGGTGCTTGGCAACCTCGACCGGCCGACCAGCCTCGTCGTCGGTCCCGACCAGGCGTTGTATGTGGCCAACCGCGGCATCACCGCGATGGGTGGCGAAGTGTTGCGGGTCGTGCCCTGACGGGCACAGGCGGGCCGCGGCACCCATCGCGCCGCATCGCACGACGCGCAGGGCTATGTGCCTGCAGCATCGTTGACGCCTGCCTCATCGGGCATGGCGATACTCGCGCGCATGCCTGAAGGTCCTTCGATCGTCATCCTCCGCGAGGCCGCTGCGCAGTTCGCCGGCCGCAAGGTACTGCGGGTTTCGGGCAACAGCAGCCAGGACATCGACCGCATGCGCAACCGCAAGGTGCTGGCCGTGCGCAGCTGGGGCAAGCATTTCCTGCTGCAGTTCGACGGCTTCGCCCTGCGCATCCACTTCCTGCTGTTCGGCAGCTATCGCATCAACGAGGACAAGGGCACGCCGCCGCGGCTGTCGCTGGGTTTCAGCAAGGGCGAGGTGCTGAACTTCTACGCGTGCTCGGTGCGCTTCATCGAGGGCGACCTCGACGACAGCTATGACTGGAGCGCCGACGTGATGGCCGACAGCTGGGACGCCGCCGCCGCGCGGCGCAAGCTCAGGGCGGAACCCGGGACGCTGGCCGCCGACGCCCTGCTGGACCAGGACGTGTTCGCCGGCGTCGGCAACATCATCAAGAACGAGGTGCTGCACCGCATCCGCGTGCACCCCGAGAGCCGGATCGGCGCGTTGCCACCGCGCAAGCTGTCGGAACTGGTCGCCCAGGCGCGCGACTACAGCTTCGATTTCTACCACTGGAAAAAGGCCTTCGTGCTCCGGAAGAACTACCAGGTGCACACGAAGACCACCTGTCCGCGCGACGGCACGCGACTCAGCTATCGCAAGCACCTGGGGCAGGCACAACGGCGTGCCTTCTGGTGCGGGACCTGCCAGCGGATGTACGGTTGAGTACCAGGCCCCGAGTCGCAGCATGGACATGCCCACGCCCACCGCCACCGCGCAGACCGCACTCGAGCTCGCACGAAGCGAGCTCGATGCCATCGGGCAGGCGCTGGCATCGCCCGACGGGGTGCATGAATCCATCCACGCCGCGCGCAAGGCCATCCGCCGGCTGCGTGCGCTGCTGCAGCTCGTGGACGGGCCGCTGGACCTCGCGGTCGCCGACCGCATCCTGCAACGCACCGGCGACAGCCTGTCCGCGCTGCGTGACGCCCACGCCACCATCGATGTGGCGCGCGGCCTTGCCCGCGACGAAGGCGCCCTATGGGAGCCGGTGGTCGCGCGCCTGGTTGCGCGCCGCGATGCGCTGCTCGCCGAGGCGCTCGCCCACGACCCCGGCTTCGCGCGACGGCGCGCCTGGGTGGCGCGTGCAGCGCGGCGGATCGACTCCGCCGCGTGGGAGACCCTGCGCGGCCGGCATCTGAGGCGTGGACTGGAGCGTGGCCAGCGTCGCGTCGACAAGGCCCGCAAGCAGGCGCGCCGGGAGCCGACGCCCGACAATCTGCACCGCTGGCGCAGGCGCGTACGCAAGCTGCGGATGCAGGTGCAGGCCGTCCACCGCATAAGGCCCCGGCTGGCCGCGGCGTTCGCCAATGACCGCCACGACCGCCAGGTCCGTCGCCTGCAGAAGCTCAACGACCGGCTCGGCCGCCGGCAGGATCTCCAGGTCCTGCGCGAGCTGATCACCGGCATGCCCGACGCTGGCGCCCACGACGCCCTGCTGGTCCAGCTCGACCAGACGGAAGCCCGGATCGCCGCGTCGCTGGCCGGTTGAATACGGCTGGTCCCGCTACCCCGCAGGCTGTTCCCGCACCGCCGCGATGATCCGGCCCATCAGGCCGTGCAGGTCATCGCGATGCCCGGTGCGCGCGGAGGCGGCGCCGTCATCGGACGTCATCGCCACGGTCAGCCGTAGCGACGGCACGATGTAGAGCATCTGCCCGCCGTAGCCCCAGGCGTAGCGCACCGGATCGCCGGCGATGTCGCGCAGGAACCAGCCGTAGCCGTAGGCATCGCCGGTATAGCGCGATGCGGTACGCGGCTGCCACGAGGCGTCGATCCAGGCCTGCGACAGCAGCTGCCGGCCCTGGGTGCTGCGGCCGCCATTGCGGTACAGCTCGCCGAACGCCAACAGCGAACGGGTACTCATCGCCATGTTGTTGCCGCCGAGATGGATCCCCTGCGGATCCCGATCCCAGGCAGTGATCGCGAAGCCTTCCTGCGGACCGAGCCATTCACGCGCGAGATCCAGCGTCGAGCGGCCGGTGACGCGCACCAGGATCGCGGACAGCAGATGCGTGGACCCGGTGGAGTACAGCATCGCCCCGCCGGGCTCGTCGACGAACGGCTGCGCCAGCGCCGCGCGCACCCAGTTCCGGCTGGTGACCCAGCGTCCGTAGTTCGCGCCGGAGGTGCGCTCCAGTCCCGCCTGCATCGTGAGCAGATGGCCGATGGTCACCTGCGCCAGCCGTGGATCCGGATCCTGCGGCAGGTCGCTGTGCAGCAGCGGTGCGATCGGCTGGTCGGTGCCCGCAAGCACGCCCTTGTCGATGGCGATGCCGACCAGCGCCGACATCACCGATTTCGATGCGGACTTGATGTTGGTGGACGTGGCCGGCGTGGCGCCGCGATAGCCACGTTCGGCGATGACCCTGCCGTCGTGGGCGACGACCACCGCCTTCAGCGGCTCGATCGTCCCGGCATCGTCCAGCAGGGCCTCGACGGCCGCGTGTTGCGCCGCTGTCAGCGGTGCGGGCACTGCCGCAGTCGGCTGCGACTGCGCCGGAAGCGCTGCATCTTCCGCGGTAGCAGCTCGCATGGTTGGCTCGACCTCGCTGCAGGCAGCCGCGGTCCCCATGGCGAGGAGCACGAACGCAATGGCGACCGGCCGTGCAGGTCGCGCATGGCCGTTACGGCATGCGCTGGCGGGCGCGTTGCAGGTCTCCGGCTCGAAACCAGGCATCTGTGTGTCCGATTGATCGCAGCTTCGAGCCTAGCGAACCCCGATGCAGGGGCGCGTCGATGCATGCATGCGGTGGCAGCAGAAATCGCGGATCAACCCGGTCCGCGCCTCCATACCAGGCAGCGGTTGTTGGCGGGCATCGCCACGTCGGCAACGAACCGGAGCCCCGCGCGGCTGGCCAGCATGTCGCAGGCCTCGAAATCCCGGATGCCCGAACGCGGATCACGCGCCTTCAGCCAGCCATCGAAATCGCGGTTGCTGTCGCTGGTCCAGCTGCCGCCGTAATTGAACGGGCCGTAGGCCACCAGCGTGCCGCCGGCGGCTGCGGACAGCGTGCGCCCGACGCCGTGGAAGAACGCCTCCACCCCATCCATGCCCATGATGTGCAGCGAATTGGCGGTGAACACCGCGTCGGCCCCGATCGCGGGCCAGGGCGACTGCAGCACGTCCAGCACCAACGGCGGTGGCGTATTGGCGAGCCCGGCCTCATCGAGCCAGGCCTGGATACCGGGCAGGTTCGGTGCGACGTCCGAGGCCTGCCAGGCCAGCCACGGCATCGCCTGCGCGAAGTGCACCGCGTGCTGGCCGGTGCCGCTGCCGATCTCCAGCACATGCTTGCGATCGGCAAAGTATTCGCGCAGGACACCGAGGATCGGTTCGCGGTTGCGCTCGCAGGCCGGCGCATGCGGCTTGGGGGTGATGGAATCCATGCCCGTATCGTGCAACAACGCAGCGCTTCCGGCTCGATCCGCGTGTAGCGACACCTTGGCGGCTCCGTCACGGCCCGGGCCGGACCCTGAGCGTCCTTTCCCCGTGGAGTCCGCGCATGACCACCGACACCCGTGAGCTCGAGAAGAAGTTCTGGAAGGCCCTGGACAAGGACCGCACAGTGATGCTGGGTGCTTCGGGCGTCGATCCGCGTCCGATGACGGCGATGGCCGAGGACCAGCGCGCGCCGCTGTGGTTCTTCACCTCCATCGACACCGAACTCGCGCAGTCCCTCGAAGGCGGTGGCGGGGGCTACGCCGCACAGGCCACGTTCGCGGCGAAGGACCACGACCTGTTCGCGACCATCACCGGCCAGGTGCGCATCGACAACGACCGCGCGGTGATCGAGCGGCTGTGGAACCCCTTCGTGGCCGCCTGGTACGAGGATGGCAAGGACGATCCGAAGCTGCGCTTGCTGCGCATGGACGCCGCCGACGCGCATGTGTGGCTCAACGAGAACAGCCTGATGGCGGGCGTCAAGATGCTGTTCGGGGTGGACCCGAAGAAGGACTACGACGACAAGGTCGGCGACGTCCCGCTGCGTTGAGACGTGCGCGATCAGCCGCGGCGCGGTGGCGTCGCGGCGGCGCGTTCCTGCAGCGTCAGCACCCGCGGCTGTGACCTACGGCTTTCGAAGAACGGACTTTCACGCGTGCGGCCGAGCTTTGCCCGCACCACGCCAAGGATGATCCGGGCGATGCCGGCGGCCGTTCGTACCGGCGTCGCTGCGACCCTCCCTGCTGCGGAGTCGGTATTGAGCGCGGTCCGCGCCGGCCCGAACGCGGCATCCAATGCCTGCGCACTGGTGGCCAGGCACGCAACCAGCACGCCCGCGTACGGGAGGGCCGGGGTACGCGCGGTGTTGGCGATCGGCATGTTGCAGCAGGCCGAATGCCAGCGCAGCGGCCCTTTGGGGCTCAACGACAGGCAGGCCAGGCGGTCGGTTCCCGCTGTAAAGCGCAGGCCGCCGGGCTGCATTGCGATGATGTCGCTGCCGCCCTGCCCGTCGAGTACGTCCTCGCGGCCGAGCACATGCGCATACGCCTGGCAGTCAAGGCAATAGCAGACCGCGCGGACATAGACGGCGCGTGGATCGATCTCGCCACGCAACTGGCCGCAGGTGCACTGGAACGGGATGGTCATCGGGGCCTCGCGGTGGCAGTGGCCGGCATCAGCGCAGGCAGGAAGCGTACACCTCGGCCTGCGCGCCGGGCCTATGCCCGCGCGCGCCGGATGCCGAAGTCGATCGGCTTGTAACTGAAGTTGTTGGACTGCCCGGCGGAACATGCGGTCATCGCCACCACCATCGGCATTTCCGCGCGCAGCCGGATGGAATCGCCGGCACGGCTCAACGGCGGCAGCACGGCCACGGCGCCCGTGATGGCGTCGAAGGCGACGTTCATGAAGATGTTGAAGGCGATCGGGATACGGTCGGTACCGATGCCATAGGGTGCGAGCGCGGAGGCCAGGTTGCCCTCGCAGCCGGGCCGTCCTTCGGTTTCGCCGTAGATGAGCTCGAACATCCGCTTCGAGCACGGCGTCAGGGTGAAGTCGTGGCGGCCGCAGGTGTCTTCCACGATGGTGAACATCGGACGGCTGCGGTTGGAATACAGCACGTCGCCCGTGCTGAGCCAGAGCTTCGATGCGTAATCGATGGACCGGCCGGACGACAGGTATTCGGCCGTGTCGTCGCGCGCGAATGCGGTCAGGTCGCTGACCTGCTGCCCCATCGGGTCGATCACGATCAGCTCGTCGCCGGTCTCGAGTTCAACGGCGCGGCCGGAACACGGGGGGATGCGTTCCACGGCAACGTTCATCGATTCAACCCCGGTCATTGACGCTGCGTACGCGGAAGGGACAGGTCCAACCCTCATCCACCGCGCGCCCGCTGTACTGCCGGGTCTCCGTCGCGGTGCCGAAATCGGCGAGGTTCGGATTGATCGAACCCTGCAGGGCGATATCGCGTGCACGCGTCGCCGCCTGCATCTTGGCGTAACGCCCGTCCGCGCGCAGGCGCTCGAACTGGCGATGCGAGTTGAACACCAGCGCCGGCCACGCAAACCGGCGTGCCAGCCTCGATGCACCGGGGTGCAGGCCGATGACGAAGAACGGATGCCCGGCCAGGCTCAGGCTGAAGCGTGGATCGTGCGGATCACAGCTCACGTCGGCCGCCCACGGCGTACCGCGACGCGCGTCAAGGTCATGCAGGCGCTGCAACTGTGACCACAGCATCGCCTCGAAACGGGGCTCGTCGGTGTCCTGTGGGCCGTCGAACAGCGCGACGAACGAACGGATAGTGGTATCCGCGGGGTCCATGGCGTCGACGCGGCGGGCGAAGCCGGCCAGATCGGCGAGCAACTGCGCGTCGTTCCTGCGATCGCCCAAGCGCCCGAACTCGTACGGTTCGATCGCATTGCGGGCCAACGCCGCCTTGGAACCGACACAGGGGAAGTCCGGGTCGCCGACGAATTCTAGGAAACGGCTGGTGATCTCCCCCGCTCCGTCAGCCGGGCGGGGAACTGCCACGGACGCCTTGCAGGCGAGGCGTGGGGTGACACTGTTGCGCGACGTCATTCCGGAATGCTCGGTGTCTTGCGGCGGTAGCCAGTGCAAGCAGGCTATTCAGACCGATGCCATCGGCATGTGTAAGCCGAGGCCCGACGCAGTTCCGCGTGCGGGGCGGTTCACCTTGATGAGGCGTGCGTCACGGCGGCCATCGAATCTCTCGCGGGAGTTCCGCAGGCGCGACGCTCACAACGTGCCGGTGACGTCGCCTCCGCGACCGCTCATGAAATCCTTTGCCTGCTGCTGCTCCTCCCGGGACCGCGCATGCACGATGACCGTCGTCCGGCGCGCCGCCATCGCCGTGCGCGTCGCATCCACGTAGCGGTCGTGGTCGGGCCGCATGGCGACCAGGCCACCCAGCATGAGCCCACCAACCGTGGCGAAGGCGATGGTGACGAGCGCGGCGGCAACCGGCGACTGCACGACGAAGGGCACGCCGATCCACATCATGATCGCGAATGCGATCGCACCGGCGGCAGCGCCGAACAGGCCCAGCCGCAGGTGCGCGATCACGATGGTGCGCCAGATGCCGCGACCCTCGGGCTCGAGCTTGATGCTGGCGTCGGGCTCGTCGGGGGTGATGACCTTCACCTGGGTCGGGTGCAGGTCCATCGCCGAGATCGCCGCGGTCGCGGCGTCGCGGGCGGCGGCGGCGGTATCGAACACCGCGGCGATCTTGCTGTTGGAGATTTCTCCGGTGACGGGGTTGTCTGACATGTCGGTGCGCTCCATCGGCTGCGACCGATGATTCGGACGCGGCCGTTCGGCACGCGTGAACGGATGTCAGGGCACGGACCGGGGCGCATCGCCAGCGACGCCCTGCCCACGCGAGAACCGCCTGCGTTCGCCGGTCAGCGGATCGTCGAACTCCAGCGCCTCGGCAAACAGCTGCAACGGGCGCGCATGGTCGTCCTCCAGCGGCTCGCGCAGTCGTGGATAAAACGGGTCGTTGAGGATCGGCACGCCCAGCGCAGCCATGTGCACGCGCAGCTGGTGCTTGCGCCCGGTGATGGGCATCAGCCGATAGCACCAGGCATCGGCATCGCGGGCCTGCACATCGATCACCGTCTCGCTGTTGGGCGCCCCGGCCACTTCGCGCATCAGGAAGAACGGCTCGGCGCGCTCGAGGCGGCTGCGATGCAGATGGGGAAACCGCAACTGCGGCAGTGGCGGCGCGAGCGCGCGGTACTCCTTGCGGATCAGGCGCTCCCGGAACAACGCCTGGTAGGCGGCCCGACTGCCCGGGTCGGCCGAGAACAGCACCAGCCCCGCGGTGTCGCGGTCGATGCGATGCAGGGGCACGAGCGCGGGATTGTCGAAGCGCTGCACCAGCCGGGTGAGCAGGGTCTCGCGCACGTACGCGCCCGTCGGCGTGACCGGCAGGAAATGCGGCTTGTCGACCACCACGAGATGCGCGTCGGCATGCAGCACGGTCTCGACGAAGGGGACCCGCGGCTCGTCGGCCACCTCGCGGAAGTAGAAGATCTCGGCGCCGGCTCGGAATGCGCCACGGGCGTCGAGCGGGCGCCCCTGGGCATCGAGCACGCGCCCGCGGGCGAAGCGGTCCAGCCAGGTCTCGCGCCCCACCTGCGGGAACCGTGCGCACAGCGCATCGAGCACCGTTGTCCACGGTCCCGGTGGCAGCTGGAAGCGGCTGGCGGGGATGCCGTCGCGGGTAGGTCGAGCCCCACGATGCATTCCCACATCACCGTCGTGCAGCGCATGAAGCGGGGAATGGAGCATCTTCATCCGCCAAGGATATGGCCTTGGTATCACCGGTGCAGGTGCGTGCGGCGCCGCGTGCACGGGCTTATGCTCGCCATCTCCCCCGCACGGGCATCGTCATGGCCACTCCACCGCGACCACCCGACAACGACCGCCTCGACCGCATCGTCGCCCAGGCACGTCGCGACGCCGACCAGCGCGCCAAGGGCTATCGCGAACGCGCGCTCGGCATGTACCCCTGGGTCTGCGGCCGCTGCGCGCGCGAATTCGACCGCAGCAACCTGTCGGAACTCACCGTCCACCACCGCAACCACAACCACGACGACAATCCGCCCGACGGCAGCAACTGGGAACTGCTGTGCCTGTACTGCCACGACAACGAACACTCGCGTTACGGCGACCACACCGGTGTCGCCGCCGGCAGGGCCGAAGACGCCGTGGCCACCGCCACCAGCCAGCCCTTCGCCGCCCTGGCCGCCCTGCTCAAGCGCGACGGCTGAGCGGGCTGGTGGTAATCATGATGGGGTGATCGGCCGCGGCGTGCGTGGGGACATCCACTGCGTCCGCGTACCGGCGAAGGCCCCGTCCGACACCGGCATGAACCGGCCCCGCCGGGCCGCACGGCATGCCGCCGGCCGCGGCACCGTTGCGGCGATGGCAGGGGCATACTCCACCAACGGTCCGCAGTCGCGGCCCCGTGCCAACGCGAGGAGAACGGAATGAGCAAGGGTCTGAACCAGAAGAAGGAACAGAAGAAGAAGCCGGCCAAGACGATGAAGGAGAAGAAGGCCGAGAAGCGCGAGAAGAGCGCCACCAAGGCGTTCGCGCCGGTGTGAGGGCGCTCCGTGCACCCTGGAAAAGGCCCGGCATCGCCCGGGCCTTTTCATTGCGCGGCTGCGCGCCCCGCGTATCCGCCCCCGGGCAAAACTTCCCGACATACGGGTCCAGTCCGTCGGTACCGGCCGCTGGCAGCCGCGGGCAGCCCCACGCGCTGTACCCCAACGTGAACTCCGTACCTCGCGCCTGAGGCGCTGCGATGCGCTTTCGGCGACACTGCACGCCCGTCGCGGGGCCCTGCCTGCGCGACCCATCTCCGGGACCCCGTGAAAACTCCTGCAAGCCTGCTGACGCTGATCGAAGAAGGCGTCATCGATGAAGTGATGCGTCCGCTCAAGAGCGGCAAGGAAGCCGCGGTGTACGTCGTGCGCTCCGGCGACGACGTGCGTTGCGCAAAGGTCTACAAGGACATGGCACAGCGCAGTTTCCAGAAGCGCGTGCAGTACCAGGAAGGCCGCAAGTCGCGCGGCAGCCGCGAGACGCGCGCTGTCGCCACCGGCAGCCGCTACGGCCGCCGGCAGCAGGAGGCCGAATGGAAGAACGCCGAGGTCGATGCGCTGTACCAGCTGCGCGAGGCCGGGGTGCGCGTGCCGGAGCCGCATGGCTTCTTCCACGGCGTGCTGGTCATGGAACTCGTGACCGACGCCGCCGGCTTCTCCGCCCCGCGCCTGGGCGAGGTGGAGCTCACCGCCGAACAGGCCCGCGAGTTCCACCGCGTGCTGGTGCGCCAGGTGGTGCGGATGCTGTGCTGCGGCCTGATCCACGGCGACCTGTCGGCCTACAACGTGCTGGTGGGCCCGGATGGCCCGGTGGTGATCGACTTCCCGCAGGTGGTCAGCGCCGCCGGCAACAACGCCGCGCGCACCATGCTGCTGCGCGACGTCAACAACCTCACCGCCACCCTCGGCCGCTGGGCACCGGAACTGCTCGACACCTGGTACGGCGAGGAGATGTGGGCGCTGTTCGAGGCCGGTGCGCTTCAGCCCGACACCGAGCTCACCGGGCAGTTCACCTTCGATGAAAGCACCATCGACCTCGACAGCGTGCGTGATGCCATCAACGACGCGCGCGAGCTGGCGCTGATCCGCCAGCAGGGTCGCGAGGCGGCGGACGAGGATTGACCCACGCATGACGCCAACGCCTCGCCGCGACACACGCCCGGCCGGAGCAAACTCGACCGGAGCAGGCGCAGCCACCCGCCCCGCACTGCATCCGCGCAACCGGCACCAGGGCCGTTACGACTTCGCACGGTTGCTGGCGGCACGTCCCGCCCTGTCGGCGTATATGCTGACGACGCCGCGCGGCGACACCAGCATCGACTTCGGCAACCCGATGGCCGTGCGCGAGCTCAACCGCGCGATCCTCCACAGCGATTACGGCATCGCGCACTGGGACCTTCCGGACGGCGCGCTGTGCCCACCGATCCCGGGCCGCGCGGACTACCTGCACGGGTTGGCCGACCTGCTGGCGGTGGATCCGGGCGATGGCACGATCCCGCGCGGCATGTCGGTCCGCGCGCTCGATGTGGGCGTCGGCGCCAGTTGCATCTACCCCTTGCTGGGCCACGCCGAGTACGGCTGGCGCTTCACCGGTACAGACATCGATGCGACCTCGCTGCAGGTGGCCGCGGCGATCGTCCATTCCAACCGGCTCGACAAGGCGATCACGCTGCGGCAGCAGCCGCGTCGCGGCAACGTCTTCCGCGGTGTGGTCGCCGACGACGACCGCTACGACGTCACGCTGTGCAACCCGCCCTTCCACGCCTCCGCCACGGAGGCCGCGCAGGCCAACCAGCGCAAGCGGCGCCAGCTCGGCGGCGCCGGCGCGCCTGCCACCGCGTCGGCGCTCAACTTCGGCGGGCACGCGCACGAGCTGTGGTACGAGGGCGGCGAGGCGGAATTCCTGCGCCGAATGGTGCGCGAAAGCGTCGGCTTCGGTGCGCAGGTGCTGTGGTTCAGCAGCCTGGTCGCGAAGTCCGCGCATCTTCCCGGCGTGCGCAGGCAGCTGCGCGAGGCAGGCGCGCTGGAGGTACGCGAAGTGGCCATGGCGCAGGGCAGCAAGCAGAGCCGCTTCGTCGCCTGGAGCTTCATGGACTCCGCGGCCCGCGAGGCATGGCGCGCCACGCGCAGATAGGCCCGTCGGCACGGCCGCCGTAGCGCGGCACGCAACGCGCCGATCAACCGCACGCGATCACTGGTGGTCGAACAACGCCGGCCCGGCCTCGCGCATGAAGATGCCCAGCGTCACCGGCCCCACGCCCTTGAATGCAAGCAACCGGCGCTCGAAGTCCGCGCGGTCGTCCGCTGCTTCGGCAATGCCGAGGATCCGACCGTCGTACTGCGCGATCAGCGTGCGGCACAACAAGGACAACCGCTCCGCCGTGGATTCGTCGTAACGCCTGTAGCCGCCGTCGCCCAGCATCCGCACCAGCTCACGGTGGCTCAGGGCGCACAGCTTGCGCGGCGTGTCGCAACCGTGGGTTTCCACGATCACCCGCCAGGTTTCGGCGGCGATCGACTGCGAGATGCGGTTGCCGAACAGGAAGCTGGCCAGGAACCACTTGAATAGCGACAACTCGTCGCCCCGATGCAGCTCGAAGCCGAGGTCGCGTGGCAGCAGCTGGCGACGCATGTCGTGTCCTTGCCGGAGTGCCGACCGCGAACGGACTAGCCGCCGCGCACGCGCAGCGTCAGCCCCTTGAGGAAGTTGCGCAGCAGCTGGTCCCCGCAGGGACGGAAGTTGCGGTGTCCGGCCTGGCGGAACAGCGCCGACAGTTCCGGCTTGGTCACCGGGAACCCCGCATCGGCAAAGATGCTGTGCATGTCGATGTCGGTCAGCTCGAACGCCACCCGCAGCTTCTTCAGCACCACGTTGTTGCTGATGCGCTTTTCCACCGGACGCGGCGCCCTGCCCTCCTCGCGCCCGCGCAGATGCACGATCAATCCGTCGAGGACATGCGCCAGCACCTCGTCGCTGCAGGGGAGGTGCCCCGGCTCGTCCTCCTTGAGCAACATGGCACGCACGTCGTCCTTTTCGATGGCGAACCCGGGATCGGCGAGGCGCGCGAGATCGACCAGCTTCTGGTCGCTCAGGTCGAGCATGTAACGGATGCTGCGCAGGACGTCGTTGGTGATCATCGATCCACAGGTGGCTGGGCGTGCCGCAGTGTACCGGACGGTTCCGGCGGCACGGCGCGTGGCATCGCATTCTGCCGTTCGTGTCCGCCCGCACTGCCTGCCCGCTGCATCCCCCGCCCGCCTGTCCGGCCGTCGACGACGCATGCGTTGTGACTGGTTGTGGGCGCCAGGCGTGGCCGGCGCCGGATACGCGGAAGGGAGTTCCACCATGAACTGCAAATGCGAAAGTCATCCCGGCGGAGACGGCCCGCGCGACTACGTCCAGGTCGAGGACGGGCGGCGCTGGGTCGCGGATTCGAAAACCCAGTGGCTCGCCGCGCAGGCGATCCGCCATCTCAATGGCGCCGGCCGCGAGGACGAGGCCTATTACGCGCATGCGGTGGCCCTGCTGCGGGAGCAGGAAGACGCGGCCGATGCGCTCGTCCGGCTCGCGCACCAGACCGTGGGCGATCCGACGTTGCGCTGGAACCTGTTGCACCTGCTCGGCGATGCGGGCAATGCGTCATCGGCGGGTTATCTCGTCGAAGCCGCGATCGAACGCCTGCCGGAACGCAGCCGGGAAGGCTGCGAAGGGCCGTTCGACACCGAACTGCTCAACCGCACGATGGCGGTGCATGCGATCGCCGCGATCGCCACGCGCGAGCGGGAGGTCGCCGGCCAGCTGCTGCGCATCGTCGAAGCCAACCCGGAGCGCGCCGTGCTCGTCGAGGCGGTCAAGGCCGCCGCCGATGCCGGGTTGCAGGACCGCGTGCGCGAACTGCTGCCACAGGAGCACCACTGGATGCTCGACCTCAAGCGCGTCAACCACCAGCAGGTCCAGGCCGACCCGGGCCGCAAGGACGAGGTCGACGGACGTTTCCGGCCACCGGCGCAGGACGCGGCGCGACAGGTGCCACAGGCCTGCGGCTTCACCAGGAAGGAGTAAGGACATGGCCAGCTGCACTGCAAGCGTCCCGGACCTCGTCACGTCCGGGGACAATCTCTACGGGCCGCGGATCTGCTCGCAACCCTTCGTCGACTGGGCCTGGCAGGTCTTCGACTTCGACCAGGGTGACTGGGACCAGGGGTTCGGCCATCACGACGTCTGCAACAACCGCCTGCCGCTCTCGCGCGCACTGTCGGGCATCTGGTGCCTCACCTACTCGTCGCCAAACTTCCCGCGCGAGTCGTACGACTCCAACATCCTGGAGTGGGGCTGCCGCTTCGCCCGCAACAACATCGACGAGCTCGACGCCCGTTGTGGCAGCGGCGGCGCCTTCGCCCGCACCCAGTGGGGACCGATCGTCGACAACTGGACGCAACTGTTCCTGCCGTTCTTCTATGACCAGGGCGTGAGCCGCCGCGCCGGCACCCTGCTGCACGAGGCACGCCACGCCGACGGCAAGGGCCATGACCGCGGCAACAACGATTCGTCCTGGGAATACAACGGCGCCTGGCGCTGGCACGTGGCCTGGCTTGCATGGTTCGCGGCGGAAGGCCGGCACACCTCGGCGGCGATGCGCACCCAGGCGCGCCAGCGCGCGAACAACATCCTCAACGGCAACTTCGACACGCATCCGGGTTTCAACGTCTGACGGCCCGGCGCTGCGGGACCGGCGGCATGGCGGCTCGCGAACGCGCGGCAACGCGGGCAGCCGGTTCATCCGGCTGCCCGCGTGTCATCACCGGCCCGGTCAGAACCGGTAACCCACCCGCGCGTAGTAGAAGCCGCCATTGAAACCGTACGGCGCGTGCACGGGATAGCGTGCACCGGCAACACCGCCCCACGGGTTCTCGTCCGGCACCTTGTCGAACAGGTTCTGCGCGCCGACGTTGACGTACAGGCCGGACTCGAACTTCCAGCCGACCTCGGCATCCACGGTCACGGCGCTGCCGCCATAAATCGGCAGGCCGCCCTCCTCGGCGAGGATCACGTCGCTGTCGAGATGGTCCTCGTAGAACGAGCTGAAATAGTTCACCCGCAGGTTGGCATTGAAGACCTCGCGCTGGTGGTTGAGGCTGAAGTAACCCTTGGTGCGCGGCAGCGACTCCTCCAGCTTCTTCACCCGCGCTTCGGAAATGATGCCCGGCGTATAGCTGTCGACTTCGGTGCGGTTCCAGTTGGCCGCCAGCGAGTACGTGGTCGCGCCGCCGAAGTGCGCGGTGTTGAGGCTGGTCACCAGGTCGACGCCGGTGGTGGTGGTGTCGAAGTCGTTGACGAAGAAGCCCACGCGGCTGAGCGTCGCCGCCTCGCCGATGCCCGCGGCCACCAGCGCCGCGCGGTCGGCATCGGTCAGGGTGAAGTCGGTACTGCGCGCGATGCGGTCGGTGACCTCGATGCGGTAGGCGTCGAGCGTCGTCTGCCAGCCTTCGCCCACCCAGACCAGGCCCAGCGAGGCGCTCTTCGATTCCTCCGGGGTCAGCGGCTCGCCACCGTAGAACGCAGCGACCGGGTTGGTGGGCGGCAGGGTGGCGGTGTCGCGCAATTCGCCATCGATGAACGCGCTGGTGACCTGGCTGACGTTGGCCTGCCCCGGGGTGGGCGCGCGGAAGCCGGTGTTGATGGCGCCACGCAGGGCGAACGCCTCGGTGAAGTCGTAACGGCCCGTCAGCTTCCAGTTGGTGGTCCCGCCGAAGTCGCTGTAGTCCTCGTGACGGACCGCCGCCGCCAGCAGGAACTGCGGGGTCAGGCGCGCTTCGGCGTCGACATACAGCGCCCAGTTGTCGCGGCTGAAGGTGCCCGCGATCCGCGGGTTGAACCCGGGAAAGCCATTCGATCCGATGCTGAAGCCCTGCTGGGTGAGCGGGCCGATCCCGAACGACGCCGGATCGCCGGCCTTGATCTCGAACTCCTCCTCGCGCCACTCCGCACCCATGGCCAGCCGGATCGGCCCGTCGGTGAAGCCGTTCTCGATGTCGTGGCCGACGTCGAAGTTGACGTTGCGCTCGGTCTGCACGTTGCCGCCGGGGTTGAAGCGCAGGCCGGACGGTTGCTCCGGACCCTGCGATGCGTTGACCGTGTTGAGCAGGAAGAAGTCGACGTCGTTGCGACCCCAGGAGAGGCTGAAGTCCCAGCTCCAGCTGCCGGCCCACATGCCTTTGGCGCCCGCGGTGACGGCGCGGTCCTCCATCTCGCCGCCGAAGTTCGGGGTGAAGCCGCCCGGCAGGCTTTCGAGGAAGGTGAAGCAGTTGTCCGGCAGCGCCGCGACCTGCGCGCCAACCGTCGCATACGGGATCAGGTTGCCGTCGGCATCGCGCAACGCGACCGTCGGGCAGGCGCCGCCGTCGAGCGAGCCGATCAGCAAGGTCTCGCCGCCGTCGTTGGTGTAGACGCCGGCGCGCGAGGTGGGATCGCGGTAGTAGAACCCGCCGATCACTTCGCGCCGGGCGTAGTTGCCGAACAGGTAGAAGTCCGCGACTTCGGTCGACAGCCCCGTGTTGGCGACGAACTTCAGGTCGTGGTCGGTCTCGGGCGAACCCCACACCTGCACCGGGTTGGCGACGCCCGGGTAACCCGCGGCGGCGGCGGCGGCCGCATCGTCGCGCTGCACGCTACGCGAGGTCGGGTCGGCGGTGCGCCACTCCGCGGTGAGGGTGGCGAAGCCGTTCGCGGTCAGCGGCAGGCCCACCTGCGCCGAGTACTGCTGGGTGAAACCGTCGCCGTCGTAGAACTGGCCGCCGAAGGCTTCCACGGTGCCGCCGGCCTCCAGACGCTTGAGCCCGAAATTGATGACGCCGGCAATGGCGTCCGAGCCGTACTGCGCGGCCGCGCCGTCACGCAGCACTTCCACCTGTTCCAGCGCCAGCGAAGGGAACACCGAGATGTCCGGGCCCTGCGAGCCATCGGACAGGCCGTGGCCGAGGAAGGTGATGACTGCCGCGCGGTGGCGGCGCTTGCCATTGACCAGCACCAGGGTGCTGTCCGGCGGCAGTCCGCGCAGGTTGGCCGGGCGCACCAGGGTGGCGGCGTCGTCGATCGGCACGGTGCTGACGTTGAACGACGGAATCAGCGTGCGCAGCTTGTCGAGCACGTCGACCGAGGGCTGGTTGTGGAACTGCTCGCCTTCGATGATGTCGATCGGCACCGCCGATGTCGTTTCCGACCGCGGGCTGGTGCGCGAGCCGAGCACCGAGACCGTACCGAGCGTGGTGGTCCGCTGTTCTTCCGGCTGCGGCGCCCGGGTCTGCGACTGGGCGCTGGCGATGCCGGCCGCCGAGAGCATCGCGGCGGCCAGCGCGAGCCGGACACCGACGGACAGGGAATGGCGCGCCGGCAGGCGCCCGGGATTCAGGTGCGTCATCGAAATTCCTTCTTGGATGGATGGGATACCGCTCCTTGGCCGTGTCGCCCCTGTCCGCACCGGCTCGTTTTGCGTCTAACAGAAACTTAATGTCCTTGCAAGGAACAATTTCCGGCGCGCAGCGCCGGCTGCCGACTCCGGAGCGCCGTGGGGGCTTCGGGTCGTTGCGATGCGGCCGATACGGGCGTTGTGAGCGCGTGGCGCCGGCACCCGCGGCAACGTGTTTCCCGCGTCCGTACATGCCCCCCGTCGGGCAAGGACACAGCACCGTCACTGCGAAGTGCCGCAGGCGTGACGATGGATGAGGTGCCCGTATGGCGCGCGGAACGTGCTTGCAGCGTTGCGGCCGGCTGCCGCACCGGGCCGCCGGCCATCCTCAGCTGCCGCTACGCCTGCACCCGGCGAAGAACCGCAGCATCTCTGCGGAGGCATCGGGCCCCTGCGGGTCGGTGTAGCTGCCGCTTGCATCGCCGCCGGACCAGGCGTGGCCGGCGCCGTGGACGACCCAGTGTTCGGCCGCGATCCGCCCGTCGGCCGTGCGATGCACGGTCCGGGTCGCGCTTCGTCCGCCGGGCGCGCTTGCGCGTTCGACGGCACTGGTCATGCCCGCGTCATCCGCCGCACGGTCGAGGCTCTGTTCGACCACGCCCAGACCGTTGCCGGGATGCACGGTGGCGTCGCCGTCGCCGTGGAAGACGATCGCCGGCACCGGCGCGGCGGTGCTGAAGGACGCACGCCTGCGTCGTCCGCTGCCCTTGCGCATGGCGGCGAACGCGGACGGCATGTCGCGGGCCACCCCCACCGGCAGGCCGGAGTGGACGCCGATGGCGGCGTAGACATCCGGATGGGTGCTGGCGAGCACCGCGGCCATCGCGCCACCGGCCGAGAGCCCGGCCACGTACACGCGCCCGGCGTCCAGCCCGTGGGTGCTGACGAGGTGCCGGGTCAGTGCGGCGAGGATCGCCGGCTCTCCCCGATCACGCTGCTGGTCGCTGCCGCGGAACCAGTTCCAGCAGCGGTTCTGGTTGCGCTCCGCCGACTGCGCGGGCCACGCCACGACGTAACCGTGTCCGTCCGCCAGCTGATTCATGCGGGTGCCGCGGGCGAAGTCCTCGGGCGTCTGCGTGCAGCCGTGCAGCATCACCAGCAGGGGCGCGCCGGCTGTTTCGAGGCCCGGCGGAATGTACAGGCCGTACTCCAGCTCGCCAGCCGCGCAGGAAAAACGCAGGCGCGGGAAATTGCCGTCGCCGGTTCCTTCGCCGGACGCTGGCCGGCGCCACGGCGTCACGCCTGCATGCGTTGCCCCCTCGCCCGTCGTGGAGCGCGGCCACGTATACGGCTGCCCCGCAGTCGGCCCAGGGCGGAGATCCGCTGCCGCGTGGTGGTCGGCGGGCGGCCTCGCGTCGTGCGCCTTCGTGTCGTCGATGACCCGGAACTCGCCCTCCAGGCAGGCGCCACGACCGGCTACATCGCCGCGGGCGTCGTGTGCAGCAGGCGCGGCGGGTGCCGGACCCGCGTTGCCCGCAAGCGCGTCCTGCAGCGTGCGCGTGGCGGCCTGCAGATCGCCGGCCTGCATCAGGCGCATCGCCCGACGCATGGTGTCGTTGTCGTGATTCATGGAATTCCTGGTCAGTGGATGCGGCCGGCCAGCGCGGCTTTCACCTTCGGGCTCGCCTGCAGCGCGCCGAGGACGGCGATCGACTCGATCACCTCCCGCGCCAGCTCCGGGCTGACGTCGTCGGCGATGCGCACAAGCCCCAGGGCCTGGATCCGCAGGCGCTCGCCGGCGTCGCGCGCGGCCTCGAGCTCGCGGCGTCCGTAATCCTGCAGGCCGACGACGAGGGTCCGCCGGGCGACCGCATGCCGCAGCACTTCCCCATGGGTGGCCAGCTGGTTGCGGATGGCGGTGCGGATGAGATCGGTGCGGTTGGAATAGAAACCTTCCTGCACCAGCAGGTCGATCTGGCCCAGATCGACAACGCCGAGATTGATGGTGAGCTTCTCGCTGTCGGCAATGGGGCGCGGGCGCGGGTCAGACATGACAGGGCTCCGGAAGGCTTACGCCATCCTACCACCATCCACATGGATGGTGCGGACGCAAAAATTACAGGGTGAATTCCAGGCAACGTCGACCTTCAGGACCGAAGGGTGACGGCTCCTCACGCATCGCATCGAATGCCCGGCCAGCCGACGCGGCCATGCCCGCCGCGTGTCTAAACTTCCGCGAATGCGTAGACAGGCAGGCGGGAACAACCCACGGAGGAACAGCGACGACACCGGAGTGCCCGTGATCGCCGACGACCGCGAACTCCTGCACGGCATCCTGGTCCACGACATCCGCCGCGATCTACGCCGCCACCTGCGTCCGATGCTGGCCTGGTACCTGCTGTTCACCGCCTTCGCCACGGTGGCGGCGGCGCCGCTGACCACCTGGTCGCTCGCCGCGCTGTTGCACTGGATCGAGCGGCCGCTGGCCGGCGACCTCGACGGCCTTCGCGACAACCTGCTGGCGCTGGCCTGGCTGGTGCTGGCCGGCGCGCTGTCGTGGTACGTGGTGATGCTGCAACAGGCCGGCATGCTGCTGGTCTCGGCCAGCCGCGGCTGCCGCTACCGCACGGCGGCGGCGGCGCTGCTCGGCATGCTGCGACGGGCGCTGCCGCTTGCCATGCTCGCCGCCTGCCAGGTCGCCACGCACGCGCTGCTGGCCATGCCGTGGCTCGCGATCGGCGCCGGGCTGTACCGGCTGCTGCTGGGCGGCTACGACCCCTACTTCGTGGTGATGGCGCGCCCCGCCGCGCTCTGGTGGTTCCTTGGCGCCTTCCTGCCGGTGCTGGCGGTCGGCCTGCTGCTGCACGCCACGCTCTACTTCCGCTGGCTGCTGGCCACGCCCGCGCTCGTGCTCGAAGGGCTGTCACCGATCAGTGCGCTGTTGCGCAGTCGCGACCTCACCCGCGGACGCCACCTGCGCATCGCGGTGCTGGTGGTGGGCGTGGCGCTCACCATCGCCGCCCTGCCACTGGGCGTGACCGCCCTGTACGACCGTGCGGCCACGCCGCTGCTGGACTGGATCCCGCCGTATCGCCTGCTCACCAACGCCGGCATGGTGGTCTACCTCACCCTGTATGCCGCCACCGTGCTGGGCGTGCTGCTGCTCGGTACCACGGTCAACACGCTGCTGGTGCGTGCGCTGTTCCACCGCCTCGGCGGCGCCCGCGGTGGCCGCGCCGTCGATGCCACCCCGCCCCACCCCGGCCGCTTCGTGTGGGGCGCGGAAGCCGCCTTCCTCGCGGTCGCGCTGGTGCAGGCGTCACTTGCGGTGGCGAGCATGAACCTGCGTGCCGACGTCACCGTGACCGCGCATCGCGGTGCATCGACGGTCGCGCCGGAGAACACGCTGGCGGCGTTCCAGGCGGCGATCGATGCCGGCGCGGATGCGATCGAGCTGGACGTGCGGCTGAGCGCGGACGGCGTGGTGGTCGTGTTCCACGACAGCGATTTCCGCCGCGTCGCCGGCGACCCACGCACCGTGGTGCAGACGCCGCTTTCCGCGATGCGCGACATCGACGTCGGCAGCTGGTTCGACCCGGCGTTCGCCGGCGAACGCATCGCCACGCTGGCCGAGGCTCTCGCCTTCATCGACGGCCGCGCGCTCGCCCTGATCGAGCTCAAGCCCGATGCCGACAACGCGCACGCGCTGCTCGATGCCACCCTGCGCGCGGTGGAACGCGGCGGTCACGACGATGCGGTGATGCTTGGCTCGCTGTCGCCGGAGCTGGTGCGCAGCGCCCGCGAAGCGGCACCGGAACTCCCGCTGGCACTGTTCGCGAATGCGGCATTGCCGGGCACGGCTCGGCGCACCGACTTCGACATGCTCGGGCTGAATCACCTGCAGATCGACACCGCCGCCCTTGCCGATGCACGCCGCCGCGGTTACCTGCTGCAGGCGTGGACGGTCAACGACCCGGAGCGCATGGCGCGCTACATGGACCTGGGCGTCGACGACATCAGCACCGACGTGCCCGCGCAGGCGGTGCGGCTGCGTGCCGAACGCGCGGGGCTGACCGATGTCGAGCTGTTGCTGGCGCGCCTGCACAGCTGGTTCCGGCGTTGAGGGTGCCGCGTGTTCCGGCACGCCCGCGCGCAACCCGCGTCAGACGTGGAAATGGCACAGGGTCACGATCTCGTCGTCGCTGAAGCCCGGGTAGTGGATCCTGAGCCGCGCAAGCAAGCCCTGCGGCGTGCGGCAGTCGGGATCGTGCTCGAACCGCAACGCGTCCGCGTCGATGTCGCGGAATACCCGCAACTCGGTCTCAAGGCCGACCGGCGCGGAGAGGCGGCCATCCCCGAGTCGCAGGCGCGCGACCGCGACCCCGTGCCAGCGCGTGCCCCGCCGCACCGTGGTGTTGCGACCCGGCAGGAACGTGGCATTGGCGAATTCGAGTATCGGCAGCGTGGCGGTCATGGCCGCAGGATAGTCGTGCCCGACGCTGCAACGGTCGACCCATGGCGACGCCCCGGTACACTGCGCCTCCCCGTTTCCGGCAGCCTTCCATGTCCGATCCCGTACGCCTGGCCCGACGCGTCATCGAGTTGACCGGGTGTTCGCGCGCCGAGGCCGAGCAGTACATCAAGGGCGGCTGGGTGTCGGTCGACGGCCAGGTGGTCGAGGATCCCGCGTTCCGGGTGACGGCGGAGGCCGTGGTGGTCGATCCCGCCGCGCAACTGGCGGCTGCCGAGCCGGCGACGATCCTGCTGCACAAGCCGGTCGGCTACGACACCATCAGCGGCCGGCAACCCGCGGCGACGCTGGTGCAGCCCGACAGTCGATGGAGCGAGGATGCTTCCGGCGTGCGCCTGCTGCAGCGCCACTTCAACCGATTGACGCCGCTCGTGCCGCTCGACGCCGAAGCCAGCGGACTGATGGTGCTGACCCAGGACGGCCGCGTCTGGCGCCGCCTCTCCGAAGACCGCGACCTGATCGAACAGGAATACGTGGTCGAAGTGAGTGGCGAGATCGCGCCCTACGGGCTGGCCCGGCTCCGGCACGGCCTGGAGTACGGCGGACGCGCGTTACCGCCCTGCAGCGTGAGCTGGCAGAACGAGATCCGGCTTCGCTTTGCCCTCAAGGGCGTCCAGGGCGGGCAGCTGCGCCACATGTGCGCGCAGGTCGGCCTGGACGTGGTCGCGATCCGCCGCATCCGCATCGGCAAGGTGTCGCTTGCGAAGATGCCCGTGGGCATGTGGCGCTACCTGCCGGTGGGTGACCGCTTCTGAGCGGGCGCGCGTGATGCGCGCGCCCTGCTGCCACTTCAGCCCTGCAGGGTCGGATAGTCGGTGTAGCCGCGCTCCGCGCCACCGTAGAAGGTCGAGGCATCGGGCTCGTTGAGTGCGGCGCCGACGCGGAAGCGCTCCACCAGGTCCGGATTGGCGATGAACGGCCGTCCGAATGCCACCGCGTCGGCCATGCCCGACGCGATCAGCGTGTCGGCGCGGTCGGCGGTGTAGCCGCCGCAGAAGATCAGCACGCCCTCGAACGCCTCGCGCAGCGCACGGCGGAACGCGTCACCGAGCTTCGGTCCGCCGGCCCAGTCCGGCTCGGCGATATGCAGGTAGGCGATCCCACGGCGGCTGAACTCGCGTGCCAGGTACAGCGCGCTGTCCTCGGGCTCCGCATCGGCAATGCCATGCCCGGCGAAATGCGGCGACAGGCGCACGCCGACGCGACCGGCACCGAGCACGTCGATCAGCGCGTCCACCACGTCCAGCGTGATCCGTGCACGGTTCTCCAGCGCGCCGCCATAACGATCGGTGCGGGTGTTGCTGTTGGTCGACAGGAACTGCTGCAGCAGGTAGCCGTTGGCGGCGTGCAGCTCGACCATGTCGAAACCGGCGCGGTCGGCGCGCTGCGCGGCCTTTGCGTAGTCCGCCACGATGCCGGCGATCTCATCGGTCTCCAGTGCGCGCGGCATTGCCGTGGGGACATTGCCCGGCGTGCCATCAGGCTTGACCACGAACGCGTTGGCACCCTCGGCAACGATCGCCGACGGCGCCACCGGCGTCGCGCCGTCAGCCTGCACCAGCGGATGCGAGATGCGGCCGACATGCCACAGCTGTGCGGCGATCCGCCCGCCGCGCGCATGCACCGCTTCGGTGATCTGCTTCCAGCCCGCTTCCTGCGCATCGTCGTAGATGCCGGGTGTCCACGCGTAGCCCTGGCCCTGCGGCGAGATCTGCGTGGCCTCGGAGACGATCAGCCCCGCGCTGGCGCGCTGTGCGTAGTACTCCGCGTTGAGTGCGGTGGGCACGTCGCCGGGCTGGCCCGCGCGCGATCGCGTCAGCGGTGCCATGACGACGCGGTTGGGAAGCGCCAGCGCGCCGGCCTGGACCGCTGAAAGCAGGTGGGAATGCATCGGAACTCCGTGGAACGCATGGGGACAACCGATATGGGGATGCTGCACGTGCTTCGCAAACCCGGCTGCCACAGGCGATCGCTGCCATTGCAGGAACAGCCTTGGATACCGCTGCGGCGTGGTCCGCTTCACGCGAGCGGCAACGCGCCGATTGATAGGGTGGCTGCGTGCGAAACCGACCAATGAAGGAGACTGCGTAGTGATCATCCAGTTGAACACCGATAACCACATCGACGGCACCGAAGCATTGGAAGCGCGCGTGAATGCGTTGCTCGAGCAGCACCTCGGACGCTTCTTCCCGCGGTTGAGCCGGATCGAGGTGTACCTGTCGGACAGCAACTCCACCAAGGGCGGCCCCGCCGACAAGCGCTGCGCGATCGAGGCACGGCTGCAGAGCGATGCACCGTTGGGCGCCAGCCACGACGATCAGGACATCGACCGCGCGGTGCGTGGCGCCTGCGACAAGCTCAAGGCGCTCCTGGATACGCGCATCGGGAAGGAGCGCGGCTACTGAAGAGGGGCGTCATCCCCCGGGCAGCCGTGGCGCGTCGTGCGGCTCGCCTCCCACGAGGTACCGCCGCTTCGTTCTAGCCATGCCGCCTGCGGTGCCGCTCCAGCGTGCCGGACACCCGATCGAGCGCGCCTTCCACCTCGCGTGCAAACCCGCCCGCCGGCAGATGCCGCACGGCGGAATGCGCGGAGCAGACGATGCGGGTATCCGCCCAGTGCGAGGCCAGCGCGCGGGCCCAGGCGGCATAGGCATCCGCGGCACCGCGCTCTGGCCTGAGCGCACGCGCCAGCATCGGATGCATGCGCAGCGACGACTGCGGCAACATCGCCCCCAGTCGTCCCGGTGCGGCGATCACGTTGAATGTGTCGTCGACATGGACGATGCCACTGTGCCGATGGCGCACCAGCACCGAAGCCACGTGCACGCGCTCGTCCGGGCAGTCGAAATCGACGCCAGCGGGCACCGACAGATCGAACATGTCGGCAAATGGATGTTCCCCGCCCCATGTTTCCATCGGCGCTTCCGACCACGGCAGCGAGGGAAACAACCGCCGGTGGCGCGCGGTGCCATGCAAGCGCGCGGAAGGAAACAGCCGGTGCGTGGCCTCCACGTGCAGGGTGTGGAAGGGATGCACATGCACCACTGCATCCACCTGCGCGCCATCGCCGGTCAGCGCCAGCAGCGCACTCCGCTGCGCGTCATCGAGCGCACAGCCATCAATCACGACGAAGCGTCCATTCGGTCGTCGCACGAGCGACATCTGCGTGCCGATATCGAGCACGCCGCCGACTCGGTACACGCCGCGAAGATTCCAGAAGGTGTCGGCAAGCTGCTGCATGCCGCCAGCATAGGCGCGCGGCGTGAAGGCGGTTGCGACCGTCGGAATTCGGGGTGGAATCCCAGCCTCCGACGCGGGTGAAGCGACGGATGCGGCTGGACGCAGGCGTCTGCAGCCGGCCACGGCGCGCAGGCGATCAGCAGCCCGCGTACTTCCAGTGCCGAGACTTGCCCTCGGCCAGCCACGCGACCGCCTCGGCGACGCGCCGCGCACGTGTCTCGTCGCGCTTGGCCTCGGTGATCCAGTCCGCGTACTCGCGGCGCTTGCCGGGTGGAAAGTTGTCCCAGGTGCGTCGTGCCGCCGCGTTGCCGGCCATCGCCGCGGCAAGGTCGGGCGGCAGGCTGGGCGGCGGCTTGGGCGCGCTCACCGCCCGCGCGGCGCCGCCCGCATCCACCAGCGCCATTGCCGCATGCACGTGGCGGGTGGTGTCTCGCTTGGCCGGCAGGTCCGCGACCGAGGCGAGGCGGCCGTACTGCCCCATCCCCGGTGCCAACGTGGGATTCGTCTCCACCACCTGCTTCCCGAGCCACAGGTTGAACGCCGCGTGCTGCTTGAAGGCGGCCATGCCGGCGATCAGCTTGCCGCGATAGGTGAACGCCGGCGCGCCCCACTTGATGGCTTCTTCCACGTCGGGACAGGCGGCGTGCACGCGCGCACGCAGCTCGGCGAGGATCGGCTGCGCGAAGTCGGCCTGGCGGGCGATGTAGGCGTCGATGCGCGGGTCGGGCGTGGGCATGGCGGCGGTCATCCTCGAGGCACGCGGGCAGCAGGGTTGCCGATGCGCTGGCGGCCCGATGGTATTGCCGCGTGCAGCGGATTACACGCAGCGTCGGTGCCGCCGCCGCTTACCCACCCCGTTCGAGATACTGCGCGGCTTCCTTCCCGTACACCTCGTAGCCCGGCGCCAGGTGTGGCAACAGCAGGCGCACCCAGGCACGACTGGCCAGCCGTGTTTCGCGGGCACAGCCGCTGGCGCGCTCGGCAGTGAGGTCACCGGCGGCCACCATGCCGGCGAACGCGGTCGGGTCGGTGCCGTAGATCAGGCATTGCAGGTTGAAGTAGCGCTGCTCACCGAGCGCGTGCTCGGCGGCGTAGGCGTAGAGGTTGTAGGCGCCGGTGCTGCGCGACAACAGCCAGTTCGCGGCCATGCGCAGGTTGGCGATCGTCTCGGCCGGGGTTTCGTCCAGGCCGGCGAAGCGCAGCATCAGGATCGCGGCGAGCTGGTCGACCGCATCCTCCTGGCGACCGGTGATCGGCAGGTCCAGCAGGTGCGCCAGTGCGTGCCCGGTCTCATGCAGCACGATGAAGCGCACGTTGGCCAGCACGTAGCGCGACGGGTAGTCGTCGGCCAGGCCGAGGTCGCGTTGCTGCTCCTGGCCGCGCTGGTAGAGCGTGCGCAGGGTTTCGTAGCACAGCGCCACTTCCGCCTCGTCCGGCCGGTAGAACGCGCCGAACTCGCCGCACTCCGTGGTGACGTAACGCACGCGCCGCGGCAACGCGAACATGCCGTCGATCGCCTGCACCTCGGGCAGCCGGTGCCACAGGTCGGCATCGCGCACGCGCTGGTGGATCTGCTGCAGGCCGGGCGACTGCGGCGCAAGGTAGGCGTATTCGAACGCGGGGGCCGCGGGCCGTGCCGGTCCCGCCTCCGCGGGCACGCGCGCGCGCACCACGGTGCGCGGCAAGGGATTGGCCAACCGCGGACCCGCGCGGGCGTACGCATGCGCGTCCGCAGCGGTGTCCGGCATGCAGGCGCAACCGGACAGCGCCGCCAGTGCCAGCAGCAGCGCGATCCTGCAGGGGTGGAAAGACATCGGCACGGCGGGACCGGTCCAGGCGGCGGATCGGCACGCAGTCTGGCAGACGCAGGCGCGGGCACAAACCCGCCCGCAGGCCCCCTACTGCGGTGCGCCGCTCAGAACACCGACAACCCGGTCATCCGGGTGAAGCGGTGCAACGCATAGCCGCCCAGCAGCGAATTGCCCTTCCGGTCCAGCGCCGGCGACCACACGCACAGACCCATCACGTGTGGAACCACCGCCACGATCGCTCCGCTGACGCCGCTCTTGGCCGGCAGCCCAACGTGGAACGCGAAGTCGCCGGCGGCATCGTAGGTGCCGGCCGTCATCATCATCGCGTTGATGCGGGTGGCGCCCTCGGCGGTGGTCACCTGCTGGCCGGAAGGCCCGCAGCGGCCGCCATCGGCGAGGTACTGCATGCTGCGCGCCAGGTCCACGCAATCCATGCGCAGCGAACACTGCAGGAAGTAGAAGTCGAGCACGTCCTGCACGTCGTTGTGCAGGTTGCCGTAGCTGCGAATGAAGTTGGCCAGCGCCACGTTGCGATGGCCGCTCTCGCGCTCGGACTTCGCCAGCTCGACATCCGCGCCGACCTCCGGGTTGCCCGAGCGCGCGCGCATGAACTCCAGCAACGTGGCCTCCGCGTCGCCGTAGTTCGAAAGCACGACGTCGGCGGTGACGATCGCGCCGGCGTTCATGAACGGGTTCCGCGGGATGCCCTTCTCGTGCTCGAGCTGGATCAGCGAATTGAACGGATCGCCCGAGGGCTCGCGATCCACCCGCTTCCACAACGCGTCGCCAATCGCTTCCAGCGCCAACGTCAGGGTGTACACCTTGGACACGCTCTGGATCGAGAAACGCTCGCGCGCGTTGCCGACCTCGTGCACCGTGCCGTCCAGCAGCGCCAGCGCCATGCCGAAGCGGTCCCTCGGCACGTCGGCCAGCGCCGGAATGTAGTCGGCCACCTCGCCCCTGTTCTCCCCGAAGCGCTGGCGCACATCCTCGTTGATGGTCCCGAGGATGTCGTCGAGGTCGAGCCGGCTGATGTCGTAGGGGTTATTCGGTGGCTTGCGCATGCGGGCTCCGTCCGGCGGTCAGGCGTAGAGGGCGTCGTAGCCGGCGCGATCCACCTGGCTCAGGCCCAGCCGGTCGAACTGCTCCCACATGCCGTGCCAGCGTGCCGCGTCGCGAGTCACCGGCGCCACCAGCCGTGGGCAGGTGTCGGCGATGATCGCGTCCATCAAGGCTGTCGGCTGCGTCTCGCTGTAGCGGTACCAGATCGCCGCGGCCTGCGCGGGATCATCGCGGCACAGCTGCGCGCCCTGCCCGATCAGCCGCGTCACCGTCGCCACCACATCGGGATGCTCGGCGAGGAAGCCCTGCGAGGTGAACAGCTCCAACGCGGAGAAGTTGTGCATGCCCACCTGGTGGGTGGCGATGAAGTGCGCGTCCATCCCGGCCAGCCGCGCCTCCACGCCCTCGAAGTTGGCAAAGCACAGCCACGCGCCGTCGTAACCGGCACGCAGGTTGTCCAGATGCGCGAAGCCCGCTTCCTCGATCCGCACCTGCGCCGCATCGAACGCCGCACCCTGTTGCGTGCACCAGCGCGCAAGGATCTCCACCGCGATCGCGTCGGTCACCCCGCCCGCCACGGGGGATGCCAGCCGCACTGCGCCTCCGTCGAGCAGACGCTGGCCGGCCGCGCGCTGCAGCAGGATGCCGCCGTCGGTCTCGAAGAAGCAGCCCAGTGCCTTCAGCCCCGGGCGGTGCGCATCGATCATGTGTAGCGGCTCGTTGCAGGCGAACGCGATGTCGCCGCTGACGGTCGCCGCCAGACCGTCGTAATGGTCGTCGGGCACCAGCAGTTCCAGCTCCAGGCCCGCATCGCGGTACCAGCCCTGGTCGATGCCGGCCATCATCGGCAGGTGATCGGGATTGAGGAACCACTCGAGCGACAACTGGAGTTTCATCGGGGCAGCACCGCGGAGAAAAGGCGCTACAGACTAGTCCACCGCGCACGCAGCGCGAAGGTGGCAAGGACGTCGGCCATGTCGTTATCAGGCTGGCGCCCGCGGGTAACGACTCCCATCCCTGCGGCGACGCCACGCCTGCGAAAGCCGCTTGCAGCATCGCCGCGAGAACTATCCCGAAGCCCACACGGACTACCGCGCCAGCAACCGCCTGGTCCAGTCCAGCAGCACCAGCGGCAGGCGCTCCGGGGTCGACAGCAGCGCGTAGTGGCCGGGGCCGAACACCTTCGGCAGGTAGCCGGGAGCCTGCAGGTCGACGGTGAGGCAGAACGGAAAAATCCCCTGCAGGAGCGCTTCGGTGACCGACTGGCGCATGTCCTCGACGCCGAACAGGCCGTCATAGCGGTCGGCGTCATTGGGCTTGCCGTCGGACAGCATCAGCAACAGGCGGTGTTCGGCCGGCTGGCGCATCAGCAGCGCGGTGGCGTGGCGGATCGCGGCCCCGGCACGGGTGTAGTTCTCCGGTTCGAGGCCGGCGATGCGCAGCGCGACGTCCTGCCCGTACAGCTCGTCGAACCCCTTGAGCATGCGCATGGTCACGCCGTGCGGACCTTCACCGGAGAACGCCATGACCGAGAACGGTTCGCCCAGGCCCTGCAGCGCCATGCAGACCAGCAGCAGCGCTTCGCGTTCGACGTCGATCACCCGCCGGCCGCTGCCGATGAAGCCATCGGTGGAACCGCTCGCATCCACCAGCAACGTCACCGCGATGCTGCGTCGACCGGGCCGGCGTGTTTCGTACAGGCCTTCGCGCAGGAACCCGCCGGCAAGCAGGTCGGCGCGGCCCTCGACGCAGGCATCGATGTCGATGTCCTCGCCGTCACCCTGCCGGCGCAGGCGCACGCGCTCGGGCCGCAGCGCCTCGAACTGCCGGCGGATCCCGTCCAGATGCGAACGGTGGCGCGCCAGCGTGGCGTCGATCCAGGCGGGGTGGCCGTGTACCGGCGGCAGCATGCGCACGGTGGTGCCGTGCTCGATATACGACGCGTTCGCGTGGTCCCACTCGGGGTAACGGAAGCGCGTGTCGCCCTCGCCCTGCGCGTTGAATTCGAGCTGCGCGCGGCTGGCCGGCGGGTCGTCGGACAGCAGCACTTCGCGCGGCGGATCCGGCGCGGCCACCATCCGCGTGGATGCGAGCTCCGACAGCATGTCGCCGTACTCGTCGGCACTGGTCTCGTCGTCGCGGTCCACCGGGCGCTGCAGGCCGAAGGGATCCTCGGCGACTTCGTGCGGTGCATCCTGCTGGATCATCCACACACCGGGTTCACCAGGTTTGTCCTCGTCCTCGATCGCATCGCGCTCATCGGGACGACGTTCCATGCGTGCGCTGCGCACCTTGCCGTCGTTGTCGTCGCCGCCCTGGCTGGACGGTGTGCCGTCCAGCAGACGCGCGATTCCACCACCGGCGCGCAGTTCGCCGGTCCACAAGTCGCGATACAGCGGCATCGCACCGAGCCGGCGTGCGTCGACGGGATCGATCGCCCACTCCGCCAGCAGCTGGCGTGCGCGCGTCAGCGAAACCTGGACGGTGCCCACCGGCGTGGACGTCGCGCCGCCATCGAGGTCGCGTTCGAGGATCCCGCGCACCAGCCGCTCCACCGGCTGGCGTGCGGGTGCGAAGGCCTGCAGCGATGGACGCGCCGCGAGCGCCAGCTGCCGCAGTCGTCGCAACGCGGGCATGAGCCCCGGGAATTCCCGTGCGATGTCGAGTTCCGAGGCCTGCGCCTCCAGTACCAGCGCGGTATCGCGCAGCAGCGGATCGGGTTCGGCCAGTAGCGCCTGCGCCGTGCCGCGCATCGCCCGCCGCGCCTGTTGCAACGCCATCGCACGATACAGCTCCGAGGCTTCCACGACGTCGCAGGTGCCAAGGTGGGCCGGCAGCCAGATGGCCTCGCCACTCGTCGCCGGCAGCGACTGGCGATGACGCGGATAGGCGCGTGGGTGGAACACCCGGTGCAGCAGGGTCGGCCGTGCCGGCGGCAGCGCCGAACGCATCGGCAGGCTGGTGCCGCAGGCGGCGGAGATCAGCAGGTCGAGGCGTCGTGCCAGTGATGCAAGCGCGACCGGTGCATCGGGCTCGCTTGCGTAGTGGCGTCGCCAGGTATCGCGGATGAACACCGTCGCATGCCGCGCGGCATCGACGACCAGGTCTTCGGCTTCGGCCACCTCGGCATCCGCCTACGGGAACATCGCATCGACGAGTTCGCGCATCGCACCGAGCAGGGTCGGGTCGTCGCTCAGGGGCGAGATCACCGCGACATTGCAGGCATCACGTACGCCGATGCCGCTGGCGACCAGCCGGCCCGCGGCAATCAGCAAGCGCGTGCTCGGCACTTCGGCCAGCCCGCGGTCGCGCAGCGAGCGCAGGCGACCGGCCAGCTCCACCAGAGCGACCGCGGTGCCCGCTTCCACCCCACTTTCCCTGACGACGATCGCGGCTTCCGCCGCCGGCTCCGGAAAGCCCAGCTCGATGGCCACGAAGCGCTGGCGCGTGCTCGGCTTGAGGTCCTTGAGCATGCGCTGGTAGCCGGGGTTGTACGAGATCACCAGCTGGAAGCCGGGCGCGGCCTCCAGCGTCTCGCCGGTGCGGTCGATCGGCAGCATGCGCCGGTAATCGGTGAGCGGATGCAGCACCACGATGGTGTCCTGGCGCGCTTCCACCACTTCGTCGAGGTAGCAGATCGCGCCTTCGCGCACGGCCCGGGTGAGTGGGCCGTCCTGCCACACGGTGTCGTCGTGGCGGATCAGGAAACGACCGATCAGGTCGCTTGCGGTCAGGTCGTCATGGCAGGACACGGTAATCAGCGGCCGCCCCAGCCGCCACGCCATGTGCTCGACGAAGCGCGTCTTGCCGCAACCGGTCGGGCCCTTGAGCATCACCGCCAGCCCATTGGCATGGCACTGCTCGACGACCGCCACCTCGTTGCCGCTGGGCAGGTAGTACGGCCCGGTGCCGGCCGGGCCCGTGCGTGCATCCACCGGTCAGCGCCCCGTGCGTACCTGTGCGCCGGCATCGACCGGGTCGTCGACGATCACCTCGTCGGTGATCACGTTGAACTGCGGGCGGTGGCGGAAGAAATCGTAGATGAACATCGCAACGCCGGTGGCGAACACCGTGGCGGTAAGGATCAGCATCAGGAAGTGCACCTGGATCTTCAGCTGCGCATCCAGGTAGCCCATGCCCATGATCCGCTCCAGGTACACCTGCGCGATGCCCGCGGTGCCGAACGACAGCGTCATCCCGAACATGCCCGACACCTGCAGCCAGAACGCCCAGTAGCCCAGCGGCGAGTAGCTGTTCTGGGGCCGGTTGGTCAGGCCCGGCAACGCATAGGTGATCATCGCCATGATGATCATCGCGTAGGCCCCGTAGAACGCCGAGTGCGCGTGCATCGCGGTGATCAGCGTTCCGTGGGTCCACTTGTTGACGCTGGGCCAGGTGTGCGCGAGGCCGAGCAGGCCGGCACCGAACAGGGCGAAGATCGCGCTGCCGATGGTCCAGTGCAGCGCCAGCGTGTTGGGATGCTTGACCCCGCCGCGTCGCATCGCCGCATAGGCGTAGATCGCCATCGCAGCCAGTGCCAGCGGCTCGAGTGCGCTGAAGAAGCCGCCGATCGGCAGCCAGTACTGCGGCACGCCCACCCAGTAGTAGTGATGCGCGGTGCCGAGGATGCCGGCGAAGAACACCAGGCCGACGATCACGTACAGCCACTTCTCCATCACCTCGCGGTCCACGCCCGACAGGCGGATCAGCAGGTAGGCGAGGAAGCCGGCCATGATCATCATCCACACGCCTTCCACCCACAGGTGGATCGTCCACCAGCGGTAGAAGATCGAGACGGTGTAGTTCTCGTAGTGCAGCAGCGCCGGGATATACAGCACCGCCGACAGCGCCAGGCCCAGCAGCAGCACGCCCTCGGTGGTGGTCAGCCGCCCCGACTTCCTGATCGTCATGCCGATGTTGTAGAGGAAGATCAGCATGCAGATGACGATGACGATCTTGTGCGGCAGCGGCTGCTCCAGCAGCTTGTTGCCGGTGCCGTAGCGGAACAGGTAGCCGATCACCGCGGTGACGCCCATCAGCGTCCACAGGACCAGCTGGATATAGGCGAGCTTCGGGCTGTGCAGCTCGGTGCGCGATTCCTCCGGCACCAGCCAGTAGGTGGCGCCCATGAAGCCGGTCAGCACCCACACGATCAGCAGGTTGGTGTGGATGGTCTTGGTGACGTCGAACGGCAGGATGTAGAGCAGCGGATCCGGGCCGAGGTACTTGGTGGCCGACAGCAGTCCGAACACGATCTGCAGCCCGAACAGCACCATGGCCACCGCGAAATACCACCAGGCCACCGATTGCGACTTGTAACGCATGGACGATCTCCCCGTGCGGCGCAGCGCGCCCGCGTGTGCTTACTTCATCGATCCAAGGAAGGCCACGAGCTGGTCGATCTGCTCGTCGGTCAGGCTTTCCGGATAGGTGTTGGGCATGAACGACACCCCGTCCGCCGAGAACATCGCACCCGGCACCAGGTGTGCGCTGGGCGCGACGATCGCCTCGCGGATATAGCCCTCCACGTCGGCTGCGTTGCCGGTGTAGTCCGGCGATGCCAGCGTCAGCGCCGCCCGTTCCGCCATGCCCGCCATCGACGGCCCGGCAAGCTGGACGCCCGGCTGCAGCGAATGGCATGCCGTGCACACCGGCACCACGGTGCGGAACAGGTGTTCACCGATGGCGCGGGGGTCGCTGTCCGCACTCACCGGCCGCACGTCCTGCGCCTGCGCCACGCCCTGCTCGGTCCCCTGCGCGGCAACGTTCACCGCGCCCCCCGCCACCAGGATCGGCCGCGGCGGCCAGCCCTGGTTGTCCACCTTGGACACCCAGTCGAGGAACTTGACCAGGTTGGCGATCTCCACCTCGCTGAGGTTCTGCGTCGGCATCAGGCGGCGATGGCGCTGCTCGTCGTAAAACTGCGAGGGATCACGCATATAGGCCTTGAGGTAGGCCTCGCCGCGGTGCTGGGCGATCTTGGTCAGGTCGGGCGCGTAGTAGGCACCCTCGCCGAACAGGGTGTGGCAGTTGATGCAGTTGTACTTGTGCCAGACATCCTTGCCGTGGGTGATTTCGGGCGTGATGTCCGCGGCATTGGTCAGTTCATCGAAACGCGTATGGCTGTGCAGGGTCAGGCCAAGGAAGGCAACCGCGGCAATGCCGGTTGCGACGATGGCGAAGATGCGCGACTGCCGTTTGTTCATGGGTGTCCTTCCTCAGACGGCGATCGAGGGCCAATAGGAAACTGCCGTGTAACCGGCGTAGATCACCGCTACCGCCATCAACAGCAACACCAGTATCCCGAGCCAGCGCACGGGGGAAATCAGAGTGCTCGCCTTCATTCGACTGCTCCGCGAATGGGTCGCCACGCGTCACGATATGACCGCGTTCGGCAGTTACCTTGCCTTCATACCTGGTTCGATGCAACGTCTCGACGCGTGCGCTGCATGCATTGCGGCATCGTTCTTCACCCCGGGCTACCCGCGCTTGACCATGATTGGGCCGTCATTGACGAAGGAGACACACGATGAATCTGAAGCTCACCACCCTCAGCCTGACCTGCGCGCTGGCGCTCGCCGCCTGTGGCGACAACACGTCGCAGCAGGCATCCGACACCAGTGCGCCAGCCACGCCCCCGGCAGCTGTGGAGCCTGCAACGCCTGCAGCCGGCGGTGATATCGGCACCCAGGACGCCACCGCCCCGGCAGCGACCCCCGCAGCCACCGACACAGCCGCACCGGCCAGCGGCAAGCCGGACGCGGTGGTCTCGAACTGCGCCACCACCATCCAGGGCGACGACGCGATGCAGTTCAGCGTTGGCTCCATCACCGTGCCGTCGTCGTGCAGCGAGTTCACCATCACCCTCGAGCATGTCGGCAAGATGCCGGTCGCCGCGATGGGCCACAACGTGGTGGTCTCGCAGGCCTCCGACCGCACCGGCATCGCCACCGACGGCGTCGCCGCCGGCGTTGACGGCGGTTACGTCAAGAACGGCGACGACCGCGTCATCGCCGCCAGCGACCTGATCGGCGGCGGCCAGACCACCTCGGTCACCTTCCCGGTCAGCGCGCTGCAGGGCAGCGGCCCCTACGAGTTCTTCTGCAGCTTCCCCGGCCATTGGGCGGTGATGCGCGGCTCGATCCAGGTGGGTTAAGCACGCCAGCGCAAACACGATCGGCTGCACCGTCAACCAGGCGGGCGTCCCGGAACACCCCGGGCCGCCCGTTCTTCTTGGCCATCCCGCCCGCTCGCCATCCCCAACGACTCGGTATCCCACTCTCCTCATCCCCACCGACTCGTCATCCCCACCACGCGTCATCCCCACCGCCCGTCATCCCCGCGCAGGCGGGGATCCATGGACGTCGACCTTCAACGGCGTCGCGATGCGCTCCGTGCACTCGTGACAGCCCCTGCAAGACCAGGGTGACACCGCGCGCATCGATCCACACGCTCAGCTGACCGTGTTACCAGCCTCGTCAGGGCCCGCACTGCCACCACCCAGCCCACCGCCGTTGCGCCCCATCCGCACGGTGATACGTGAGGGTTGCCGGATGCGCCGGCGACTCACCGCCGCCTACCGCGGCACCGGTCACTTCGATATCGATGGTCTTGCCGGCGCCCGAGAAGCGCGCGCCGCGCAGCATGGCGTCGAAGCCGCCGGGCGCCGCCACCGCTTCCACGTAGTCGCCGACTTTCACCACGCCACGCGCGGGCGTCTTCGACGCGACATCACCCCTCGCCAGCAGCAGCGGCGCCTGCCCCGCCTCGCCCGAGAAGCTGCAGGCAAGCTCACCGGCCAGCACGGTCGCATCGATCCCGGTCGCCGACAGCGGCACGAGCACGATCGCCGAACCGTCACCGCCCTGCGTTGCATCGCCAGCCGCTTCCAACGGTTGCAACCGGTGCCCGGGATCGCTGCACACCGTCAGCCGCTCCTCGTCCCCGGTCGCGCCCACCGCCTGCACCCGCATGCCCACGGCGAGCGCCTCGACGTCCACGGGCGCGGCCCGGCAGAGGTTCCAGCGCGCCGGCAGCTGCACCGCCACGCGGCCGCGGCCGTCGACATCCACCTCGATCACCGCATTGCCGTCGTACATCCACGGCCGGGTGTCGATGGACGCCACGGTGCCTTCGATGGCGACATCGCCGCCAGCCGTGGACGGAGCCTCGCGCGACGTGGCGCAGGACGCGCAGGCCAACGCGATGGCGAGGGACAGCAGCAGTGGAGAAACGGGATGGGACAGGGACACGCGCATTGGCTGCTCACTCAGGACGATATCCGGATCGAGGCTATCCCGAAGCGTGCACAGGTGGCGTGCATCCGAGGTGGCGAAGCAGCGCGGCGGTGCCTGTAGCAGGAATCGGCCACGGGATGCCGCTACTCCGCCCCGGCCACCCGCACCCGGTCGCGGCCTTCGCGCTTGGCGGTGTACATCGCGGCGTCGGATTCGCGCACCGCATGCGAGAACACGCCGCCGGCCGGCCATGGCGCCACGCCGATGCTGATCGTGACCGGCAGGCGGGCGTCGCCGAAGGCGAACGGTGTTGCGCCCACGGCCGCGCGCATGCGTTCGGCGGTGGCGCCGGCCTCGTCCAGGCTCACGGCATCCAGCAGCACCAGGAACTCCTCGCCGCCCCAGCGCGCCAGTGGGGTGCCCTCACGCAGCGTGCCGCGCAGGCGGCCGGACACCGCACGCAGCACCTCGTCGCCGCGCTCGTGGCCGTGGTTGTCGTTGATCGGCTTGAAATGGTCGATGTCCAGCAACAGCACTGCCGGCTGGCGTTCGTGTTCGAGCACGTCGGCCTGCCACGCCGCGGCACGCTCGTTCAATGCACGACGCGTCAGCAGGCCGGTGAGTTCATCGGTGCTGGCCTGCCGCCGCAGGCGCCGGTCCAGGCGTGCATTGGCGAGGTTGAGCACGTGCGCGCCCACCAGCAGCGGCAACAGCGCATACATCACGCCATAGGCGGCCAGCCAGGGTGGCTCGACGTAGAGCAGATGGCGGTGCTCGGCTCCGTGGTAGCGAACGGCCGCGTGCAGTGCGTAGGCCCAGCTGCCGGCGTAGAGCAGCAGCGTGACCGCCATCGCCGCCTCGGCCGCATTGCGCGGCGCCACCAGCGCACGACGCACCGTCCAGGTGATGCCCAGCGAGACGGCCAGGCACAACAGATGGAACGCGAGCGCAAAGCTGCGTGGCCCTGCGGCCCAGGCCAGCAGCAGCGCCAGGCACAACGCCGCGATCTCGGACAGCCGCCGCGGCCGACCGACCGCAGGCGCGCCCACCAGCTGGCGCGAGGCGCGGTAGATCACCAGGGTTCCCACCACGGCCGCCATTGCCAGCGTGAGGATGGGCCAACGCGCGTCGCGCTCGACCACGCCGCTGAGCACCATGCCGGCGCCGACCACCCCGAAACCCAGCGCACAGCGCGCCAGCACGCCGCGATGCAGGCGGTCACCCTGCACCGCGACCAGCATCATCAACGCAGCCGCCCACGCCCCGAAGCCACCGATCACATAGGCGAAGAGCATGTCGATGGAATGCATGGCACGAAGATCCGTGGCGTGGCGCGCGGCGGGCGCGGCATCGGGACGATATCGACCGGGGTGGCGGAGGCTTGAGTGCACAGCGACGCTGGAGGCGTTGCGTGCGCGCACACGAAAAAGGACGGGCAGGACCCGCGTCCTTTCGCAGGTGGGGCCGATCAGCGCACGGACCGCTCGACGATGATGCGCTCGGCCAGCCACTGGTTGCCGCGCAGCTGCCGCGCCTGCACGCGCACGCGGTCGCCCCGCTCGAGGTCTTCCGGGCGATAGCGGCGGCCCTGGTAGTCCACCGTGGTGCGGCCGTCATAGGCCAGTTCCACGCCACCGCGGCCGGTGCCGTAGCCGTCATCGAGGCGGATCAGGCCCGCCCGGACATCGACCCCCACCACCGAGCCATGCAGCTCGCTGCCGTAGCCGTAGCCATCGCTGCGATAGCCGTCGTTGCGGCCGTAGCCATCGTCGCGGCCGTATGCGTCGCCGCCGTAGCCACCATCACGCACGTCGCGTACCACCTCGATGGTGCGCGCCCACAGGTCCGGGCCGGACTGGGTGGCGTCGATCCGCACGACGTCACCGCGCTCCAGGCCGCCCACGGCAAGTTCGCGGCCCTGGTAGTACAGCCGCGTGCGATCGTCGTAACGCACCTCCGCGCCCTGCATGCGGCCGCTGCGCGGATCGTCGACAACGAGACGGATGCGGCCGGTGCGGGGATCGTGGCTGTCCACGGTTCCCAGCAGCTCGCGGCCGTAGGCGCCGCGATTCCCCGGGCCCGGTTGCCCGTAGCCGCCGCGGTCCTGCGGATAGCCACCCTGGCCGCCGTATCCACCGTAACCGCCGGGGGTGGCGCAGGCCGCCAGCAGCACAAGGCCGCCACACGCCAGGACACGGGCGATGAAGCCCAACGCACTTTTCATGAGGACTCCATGGGCCGTCGAAGGATCCATTTGCACCGGGAATCCGTGAAGCCCGGGTCGCGACGGCGTCGTGGACAGCCGCTGCGGTCACGGCGCCGTGCCGGCGAGGAACCGGAGCACCGTGTCCATGAAGGCCTCCTGGTTGTGCCCGTAGATCGGCACATGGTCGCCGCCGGGCACGATCCACAGCTGCGCATCCGGGATCGCGGCGTAGACCTCGAGCGGGATGTCCACCGGGAAGAACACGTCGCGGTCGCCGTGCACGATCAGCGTGCGCGCCTGGATCGTGCCCAGCTCCCGCGGCGACAGGCGGATGTCGTCGTCGTTGTCCTTGAAGCCGTGGAAACGCTGCAGCAGCCCATCGACCTGCGCCGCGCCCCGGGTGGCGCAACGTTCGAAGCCCGCACGCACCTCCGGCGGGAGGTTGCCCGGCGTCCCGCGCATGATCTCGCGCGCCTGTTCCGGGAAGTAGTGCGCCGCACCGATGACGGCCATGGCCTCGATCCGCCCGGGCGCCTGCACGGCCGCATGCAGCAGGGTCATGCCGCCGGCGCTGATGCCCATCGCCCTGACCCGGTCCAGGCCCAGGTGCCCGAGCAGCGCCAGCAGGTCGCGCGCCGAGTCCTCGAACAGGAACGGCCCCTCGAAGTCCGCCGAACTGCCGTGCCCGCGCAGCTCCATCGCGATCACGCGGTAGTGCTTGCCGAGCTCGGCGGTGAACGGCTCCCACGCGCTGCCGCAGTCCCCGAAGCCGTGGATGAGCACCAGCGGCGGGCCGCTGCCGGTTTCGGTATAGGCGATGGCGACGTCGTGGGCGCGTACGAGCCGGGGTGCTGCCGCCACCGACGCCGGCAGCAGCAGGCACAGCACGGCGAGGAGCAGGCAGCGAAAACGCAGGGACGCCATGGCAGGGAGAGTCCTTGTCGGGATGACCGTCCAACGGGATCCCGCAACCGGTGCGGCCGCGGCACCACCCCATCCCGCGGCGCCGGGGCGACGCCCGTGCCCGTGCCGCATCGCCGGCCGGCCATCAGCGTGCGGCCGTCCAGCTAGAGAACACCGCTGGCCCGTCTGGCCTACCCCGAAATCTCCCGCACCGCGCGCACCGCGCGGTCCACTTCTTCAGGCGTGTTCACCAGGCTCGGCGCCAACCGCGCATAGGTGATCGCGTAGGGACTGGTGCTGGCGATGATCCTGCGCGCCAGCAGCTGCTTCACCACTTCCGCCGGCGACAGCCCGTCGACCTCGAACGACACCAGTCCCGCCGACAGCTCGCCGGACATCGGCGTATGCAATGTCACCTTCGGGTTGGCGGCCAACCCGGCCTTGCACTGGTCGTTGAGTTCGCGGATGCGCGCAGCCACCCGCGTGCGGCCCATCTGCTTGTGCATGCGGAACGCCGCGGCCGCCGCCCACTGGTGCTCGTAGGCGTGGAAGCCGCCGGGGCTTATGCGGTCGGCGGTGGTCGGCGACGCGGGCTCGGCCTGGCGCTCCCAGGCGACGTACTGGTCGACGTCGGTGAAGCTCGGGATCAGCGGCCGCAGGCGTGCCCAGTTGTCGGCGTTCGCCCAGACCATGCCGGTCCCGCGCGGCGCGAACATCCACTTGTGGGTGCCGGCGCAGAAGTAGTCGCAGCCTATCGTCGCCACGGTCTCGTCGGTGGAGCCGAGGCCGTGCACGCCGTCCACCACCAGCAGCAGCGGCGCGCCGGCGCGCGCGCGCAGGGCCGCGGCGATCTCGCGGATCGGCAGGCGGATGCCGCTGCTGGAATGCACCCAGGTCAGCCCCACCACCCGCGTCCGCGGCCCGATGCCCTTGAGCAGCGCGTCGATGATCGAGCCGGTGCTGGCCGAGGCCGCGTCCTCGAACAGCACGACCTTGCGCATGCTGGCACCAGCACGTTCGGTGGCCAGGCGGATCGACTCATGGTGCGAGTAGTGGTCGTGGGTGGTGCACAACACCTCGTCGCCGGCGGCGAGCGGCAGGCCCTGGTACACCAGCGCAAGCCCGGTGGTGGTGTTGCCGGTCAGGCAGACGTCCTGCGGCCGCGCGCCCAGGTAATCGGCGATCTCCGCCTGCACCTGCATGTGCACGTTGTCCGCGCCTTCCGAGAACATGCCGTGCTCGACCACGTGGAACGGATTGCGGTCCATCGCGCGGCGGTAGCCGTCGATCGCCGCCTGCACCGGCGCCGGGTGGCTGGCGATGAAGAAGCTGGCGAAGTGCGCATGGGCCGGGTCGAGCGCGAACTGGGCGCGCACGGCATCCCAGCTGGAGAGGTCGGGTACGGCAGGGGTTTCCGCCTCCACCGCCGCCAGCAGGCTGGGCGGCAACAGCGCGGTCGAGAGCACGGCCGGGGCCGCGAGGAAGCTGCGTCGCGTCAGGTGCATGGGCGATCTCCCCGGCGGGCGGGTACGGGTGGTTGCAGAAGCAACGCGTGCCGCGGCGGGCGGCGGCCGACCCTCAACACACGCACACGCGTTCCGTGACACCCTGCACGCCTCGCGCCCGGCCACGGGCGTATCCAGTGCGTTCATGCCACCGGAGCCCTGCCGATGCCGATCAAGACCGTCCTGTCCGACCTCGAGGCCGGCCGCGAGGCCCGCGAGGCGCTGTACAAGCATTTCCACCGGCACCCGGAACTGTCCCTGCAGGAACACCGCACCGCCGAACGGATCGAAGCCGAACTGCGGGACGCCGGCATCGACGTGGTGCGCGTCGGCGCCACCGGCGTGGTCGGCGTCATCGAGAACGGCGACGGCCCGGTGGTGGCGATGCGCGGCGACACCGATGCCCTGCCGATGGCCGAACGCTCCGGCAAGGACTACGCCGCCGAGGGCGTGACCCAGCTCGACGAGGCCACCGGCCGTGAGACGCCGGTCGCGCACACCTGCGGCCACGACGTCCACATCGTCTGCCTGCTGGGCGCGGCGCAGGCGCTGCACGCCCATCGCGAGCACTGGGCGGGCACCTTCCTCGCCGTGTTCCAGCCCGGCGAGGAGAACGCCGCCGGCGCACGCGCGATGGTCGATGCCGGCATCGTCGACCTGCTGCCCAAGCCCGATGTCTACCTCGGCCAGCATGTGCTGGGCTCGCTGCCCGGCGGCGCGGTCGGCATCCGCAGCGGCCCGCTGTTCTCGGCCGCGGCATCGATCGAGATCACCCTGCACGGCAAGGGCTCGCACGGCTCGATGCCCAACCTCGGCGTGGACCCGATCGTGCTCGGGGCGGCGATCGTGACCCGCCTGCAGACCATCGTCGCGCGCGAGGTCGCGCCGAAGGAAACCGCGGTGGTCACCGTCGGCAGCTTCCACGCCGGCAGCAAGTCCAACATCATCCCGGACTCCGCGGTGCTGCAGCTCAACACGCGGGCGTTCGACCGCGACGTCGAGAAGCACCTGCACGAGGCGATCGAGCGCATCGTGCGCGCCGAATGCGAGGCGGCGCGCTCGCCGAAGCCGCCGGAGTTCCGCTACTACGACCAGTACCCGCTGACCTCCAACCACGACGAGCCGACCGCACGGGTGCGCGCCGCGTTCGATGCGTACTTCGGCGAGGACTCGGTGCCGATGGCGCCGGTTCCGGCGTCGGAGGATTTCTCGATCATCCCCGACGCCTTCGGCAGCCCGTACACCTACTGGGGCCTGGGCGGGTTCGCCGACTGGAAGAACGCGCCGGGCAACCACTCGCCGTTCTTCGCCCCCGACCTCCAGCCCACCCTCGACCGCGGCGTCGAGGCAATCGTGGTCGCCGCATCGCCCTGGCTCATGGGAGCCACCCCATGAACACCACCACCCATGCGGCACCCGCCGCCAGCGGCTTCAAGGGCAACGACTCCGCCCTGCTCGGCATCGTGCTGGCGGTGGTCACCTTCTGGCTGTTCGCGCAGACCACGATGAACATCGGGCCGCTGATGGCCGACGACGTCGGCATGCCGATGCCGGTGATGAACATCGCCATCTCGCTGTCGGCGCTGTTCTCGGGAATGTTCATCGTCGTGCTGGGCGGCCTCGGCGACCGCTTTGGCCGGGTGCGGGTGGTATTCCTCGGCAACGTGCTCAACATCGTGGGCTCGCTGCTGATCGCGTTCGCGATCGAAGGCGCGCTGTCCACGCCGATGATCCTCGTCGGGCGCATCCTGCAGGGGCTGGCGGCCGGCGCGATCATGCCGTCGACGATGGCGCTGCTGAAGGTCTACTGGGACGGCCCGGACCGCCAGCGTGCGGTGTCGATGTGGTCGATCGGCTCCTGGGGTGGTTCCGGCCTGACCGCGATCTTCGGCGGCTTCATGGCCTCCACCTTCCTCGGCTGGCGCTCGATCTTCGTCATCTGCGCGCTGGTGTCGGTGGCCTCGATCCTGCTGATGCGGCAGATCCCGGAATCCGCGCCGCTGGCCGGGCGCCCGGGAAAGACCGACTGGGCGGGCATCGTGTCGCTGGCGGTGGCGCTGGCCGCGCTGCTGATCGTGGTCACCCAGGGATCGAGCATCGGCTGGACCAGCCTGGTCACCTGGGGCCTGTTCGCGGTGTTCATCGCGGCCTTCGGCGTGTTCGTCAATGCCGAACTCCACGCATCGCATCCGCTGGTGGACTTCAACCTGTTCCGCAACACGGTATTCACCGGCGCCACGATCTCCAACTTCCTGATCAACGGCACCGCCGGTGCCCTGACCGTCTCGCTGTGGGTGCTGCAGGGCGCGGCGGGCATGTCGGCGGCCACCGCCGGCTACCTCACCGCGGGCTACGCGATCTTCATCATCGCCTTCATCCGCGTCGGCGAAAAACTGCTGCAGCGCTTCGGCCCACGCAAGCCGATGCTGTGGGGCACGCTGATCGTGCTGGCCTCGATCGTGCTGCTGATGGCCACCCACACGCTGCAATGGCAGTACACGGTGCTGGCCGTGGTGGCCTATTCGCTGTTCGGGCTGGGGCTGGCGTTCTACGCCACGCCTTCGACGGATGCCGCGCTGACCAACCTGCCCGGCGACCAGGCCGGTGCCGGTTCGGGCATCTACAAGATGGCCTCGTCGCTGGGCGCCGCCTTCGGCGTGGCCGCCTCCGCCGCCATCTTCACGGCGCTGTCGGAGGGCGGGCTGGAGGTGGTGGGCGCGGTGATCGAGTTCACCGGCCGCCAGGACAACTTGGCGGTTCGTGAGGCCGGCATGGTCGGGCTGGCCTTCAACGCGCTGATGGCGATCGCCGCGCTGGTCTCGATCACCATCTTCATCCCCAGGCAGAAGAAGGCCTGACGCGTGCCGATGCCGATCGCGATCACGGCCGTTGCGCACCCCGCCTCCGGTGCCGGCAGCTTCCGCGGCAACGACTCGGCACTGCTGGGCATCGTGTGCGCCGTGGTCACGTTCTGGCTGTTCGCCCAGACCGCGATGAACATCGGACCGCTGATGGCGCGCGACCTCGGCATGCCGATGCCGGTGATGAACATCGCCATCTCGCTGTCGGCGCTGTTCTCCGGGATGTTCACCGTGGTGCTGGGCGGGCTCGGCGACCGCTGGGGGCGCGTGCGCATCGTCATGGCCGGCAACCTGCTCGGCATCACCGGCTCGCTGCTGATCGCGTTCTCGACCGGGGCGGCCGCCACGCCGATGGTCATCCTCGGCAGGATCCTGCAGGGCCTGGCGGCGGGGGCGATCATGCCCTCCACCCTGGCCCTGCTGAAGACCTACTGGGACGGCCGGGACCGCCAGCGCGCGGTGTCGATGTGGGCCATCGGCACCTGGGGCGGCTCCGGGCTGGCCGCGCTGTTCGGCGGCTTCATGGCGTCCACCGCGCTGGGCTGGCGCGCGATCTTCATCCTCGGCGCGCTGGTGTCGGTGGCCTCGATCCTGCTGATGCGGCAGATCCCCGAGTCCGCACCGCTGGCCGGGCGCAGCGGCCGCACCGACTGGGCGGGCATCGTCTCGCTGGCGGTCGGCCTGGCCGCGCTGCTGGTGGTGGTCACCCAGGGCTCGAGCCTCGGCTGGGGGAACCTGCTCACCTGGGCCCTGCTCGCCGTCGCGCTGGTGGCCTTCGGCGTGTTCGCCAATGCCGAGCTCAAGGCGCCCCACCCGCTGGTGGATTTCACCCTGCTCAAGAATCCGGTGTTCACCGGCGCCACGCTCTCCAACTTCCTGATCAACGGCACCGCGGGCGCGCTGGCGGTCTCGCTGTGGGTGCTGCAGGGCGCGGGTGGGCTGGCGGCGGCGACCGCCGGCTACCTCACCCTCGGCTATGCGGTCTTCATCATCGCCTTCATCCGCGTGGGCGAAAAACTGCTGCAGCGCTTCGGCCCGCGCAGGCCGATGCTGTGGGGCTCGCAGATCGTGCTGGCCGCGATCGTGCTGCTGATGGCCACCCACCTGCTGCAGGCGCAGTACGTGATCGTGGCGGCGGTCGCCTATTCGCTGTTCGGGCTCGGGCTGGCGCTCTACGCCACGCCCTCCACCGACGCTGCGCTGTCCAACCTGCCGGGCGACCAGGCCGGTGCCGGTTCGGGCATCTACAAGATGGCGTCCGCGCTTGGCGCCGCGTTCGGCGTCGCCATCGCCGCCGCCCTCTTCACCGCACTGTCGGATGGCGGCGTGCAGGCCGTCGGTGCGGTGATCGAGTTCTCCGGGCGCCAGGACAACCTGGCGGTGCGCGAGGCCGGCATGGTCGCGCTGGCGTTCACCGCGCTGATGGCGATCGCGGCGCTGGTCGCGATCGCGGTCTTCATCCCGAAGCAGACCGGGGATGCCAAGGCGGATCGCGGCGGCTAAAGCGACACCGCGACCGCCGTACCGCTCAGTCCTTCAACTCGTCCGGCACCTTGCCGCCGTTCTCGGCCAGCTTGCGCATCACCGCGCGGTGCAGCGCGATGTTCTGCTCGGCGCTGCCGTGCGCGCCGGCATCGACGCCGAGTTCGGTGGCGAGTTCCTTGCGCGCGTCCAGGCTGGAATCGAGGTCCAGCAGCTTCAGCAGGTCGACGATGGAATTGCGCCAGTCGCTCCTGCCGCCCTTTTCTTCGGCGATACCGGTGAGCACGGCCTCCACGTCCACCGGCTCCACCGGCTGCGCGGGTGCGGGCGTGGCGGCCGGCACGGGATTGCGCGCGGGCGGCGAGACCCTGGGGTCGTCCTTGCTACCGGTGAAGATGACCGGCGCCGGCGTGCCTGCGGCGGGCGCCGCGGCAGGTGCGGACGCCTTCCTGCGGTTGAAGATGCGGTCGGCGATTTTCGAGAACAGGCCCATGGATGAGGCTCCGGAGAAGGGAGACCCCATCCTGTGGGCCGGTCCGCAAAGATCGAATGAAGCGGCTCCCGTCATCCCGAAGCGGCAGCAGCACCGGGCGACGCCGCAGGTCGCTTTACCGCCCGTCGAGCAGCGCGTTGCGGATGTCGCTGATCCGTGCGGAGACCTCCAGCGCATCGCACGGAGGAAGCCGCTGCCCGGCTTCTGCAATGAGCGGGCCGGCATAGATGTCGAATGTCGAAAGGGCGTCGTCCCCATCGAGCGACGCTTCGGAGATCATTCCGCGCATGTCCGACAGGCGATCGACGCGCTCGTCGATATCGGCACGGCGGTAAGGCGTGGAGATGACATCCGAACGCAGCATGCGTCCCATTTCCCGCATCAGGCGCAGCGTCGCCTCGGACGTCACCCTTGGCGCGGTATCGAACTGGCACAGCGTGCCGAACTTCGAGCCGTCGGCTTCCAGCAGGGACACGCTGCAATAGGCCCGGACGATGTCCCGGTACTTGTGGGTGGTGAGCCGGGCATCGGATGACGCATCCTCGATCACCAGCGCGGCGAGGGATTCGACCTTGTGGCAGTACGTCTCGTCGAGCGGGATGTCAGCGGTGAACGGAGTCGCCGGCTCGCGGTCACGGTCCACCAGCATGAAGTTCTCGGCGTGCGTCGCGCCGAGCCGGTAGATGGCGGTGAAGCGGTACCCGGACTGGATATTGAGAAGCTCGAGCGCACCCCGTAAGTGGCCTTCCATCACCAGACGGCGAAGCTGATCCACATAGATCGTTGATTCATCCATCGACCCAGCCTAGCACCCGGCTCGCCGCTGGCCGGCCGGCCAGGCGCGTGGCGCACCTCTTGCGGCCTCATGATCCCGCGGGGACACTGGCCGCGATCAATTCCCAGGGAGGGGCACATGACACGGATGTGGGCTGTTGTTGGCGATGCGACCACGAGCGGCGGCAAGGTCATCACCGGTTCGCCCTTTACCGATATCGAAGGCAGGCCCGTCGCGCGTGTCACCGACAAGGCGACATGCCCGCAGCACCAGGGGGCCTTCCCTATCGTGGATGGGGACGTATCCACGACCGTTGATGGACATCCGGTGGCCCTGCACGGCAGCGCCCTGGCCTGCGGATGCAGGATCGTCGCCGTGGTGCAGCCCCGGGTGTTCCTTGACCCGGGTTCCGAAGAAGGACGTTCTCTTCGACCCGCTGTCACCCGGCCGCAGGATTCGATCCTGGAGGCCGCGGCCGGGCTATCCACCGGTTGCGATGAGCAGATCGAGTTCCTTGGCCCCACGGGGGAGCCGCTGGCGAACATCGCCTACACCCTCCACCTCGCCGACGGCACCATCCTGCAAGGCACTGCCGATCAGGAAGGTCGCAGTGCCCGGGTGCACACCGAGCACCCGGTCGCCATCCTGCGTGCGGAGCTCGACACTCCCCATGCACTTCCGGCCTGCTGTGGCAGCCTTCCGTCCGCGCAGCCCGTATCGATCGATCTTGACGGTGCAAGCACCAGCCCGGCGGGCCTGAGTACCTCGACGCACCGGGCGACGACGCGCGCCAGGGATCGAGGATTGACCGAAGGCGAGATCGCCCTGCTTCGCCCTCTGTTCGGTACCGCGGTCGACTACAGCGCGGTGAAGCTCCACAACCACGGTTACTGGCTGCTGTTCGGCTTCCAACCGGACGACACCGCGACGGCGCCGAACGGCCAGATCTTCCTTCCGGGCAACCTGTTCTCGGCCGATTTTTCGCGCGAGCGGCTCCCCCGGCAACATCTCTTCGTGCACGAGATGACGCATGTATGGCAATACCAGTTGGGCTACCCCCTCAAGCGGATCCGGGGTGTCCGACCCAACATGTCCTATCGCTATGAACTGACAGCCAACAAGTTGCTATGCGACTACAACCTGGAGGCGCAAGGGAACCTCCTCGCGGATTACTTCCTCATCAGGTTCCGCCAAGGCCAGCGGAATGTAAGCGAACCGAGGTACCACACCATGCGAGACGTGCTGCCGTTATATGAAAGGACATTGCGGGATTTTCTTTCCGACCCTGCCGCGACGGACAACCTGCCGAAGGTGACCGAATGAGGCCCATCCTGCTCGGCGCCATACTCCTGGCGCTCCCCGGCATTGGCGGATGTACACAACCACGGGGCACCTACCAGGCCGCGGCTGTCTCCTTCGATCGGGCTGGCGTCTGCTTCTCGATCCCCGATTCCGAGGAATCCAGACGCAGCACGCCCGAGGTGACTTCCTTGACTGTCAGCCGCCTAGCCGACGATGGCTGGGTGCCGGTGCTGCAATGGGACAGCCCGGGCGGGGGGACGCGCCTCCGCCCCGGCGAGTGTCTTTATCGCGCCAGGGTTGAGATTCACCCGCGCGATGGACTGCCCGACGAGACACTGCGGCCCGGCGCCCGCTATGGCGTGGATATCACCGGCGAAATCGCCAACCCCGCGGGCCGGGGCGACCCTACGGTGCTGCGCCGATATGAAGCGGACTTCTGCCTTGTGGAGCATGCGGCGTCGATGCGAATCGAGCTGGTGCCGCGGACCCGCGGCGAACTCGACTGGAGCGTCTGCGAGACGCCTGCGGAGAGCGGGCACTCCGCCGCTAAAAGGTGACCGAATGATGCGGGCACCAATGCTGCTTCTTGCCCTGCTGCCACTCGCGGCAGGGTGCAACCAACCACGCGGAACCTATCAGCACGCCACGGTGACGTGGGTCGGCGATACCGCATGTTTCTCGGTGGCCGATACCGAAGAGAGCCGGCGCACCGCACCTGTGCTCGCTGCGATCTCGGTCAGTCGGCAAACCGGGGGTGGCTGGGTCGACCTCTGGCACTGGGCGACGCCTGTCGCACCTCCGACTGTGCTGCCTCCCGATCGTTGCCTTCGCTATGGAGAGGCGCCGCAAGCCGCCACTTCACCCTCCTTTGCAGCTCCTCCACTCCGCCCCGGCGAGCGATACGTGGTGGAGATCAACGGAGAGGTCCCGAACCCATCGCCTGATGGCGACGCCACCCACAGCCGCAGCTACAGCCGCCACTTCTGCATCCTGCCGACCGGCCAGGGCGCGTATCGGGTCGCGCTGGTCCCGCGGATCCGGGGTGCGCTCGACTGGAGCGTCTGCCACGAATCCGACGACGGTCCTGCGCTGCACGTGGATCAATAAACCGGGGCCACCATGTCTGGATGGAACGGTTCTCGGCACCATCTGCTGGCGCTTCCCAGCATCGGCGGGTGCACGCAACCGCGTGGCACCTACCAGGCCGCGGCCGTCTCGCTCGATCGGGCCGGCGTGTGCTTCTCGATCCCCAACTCCGAGGAATCCAGACGCAGCCCGCCCGTGGTGACTTCCATGACTGTCAACCTCCTGGCCGAAGATGGTTGGGTGCCCGTGCTGCAATGGGACAGCCCGGGTGGGGGGACGCGCCTCCGCCACGGCGAGTGCCTTTATCACGCCGGGGTTGGAACTCACCCGCGCGATGGATTGCCTGACGAGACACTGCGGCCCGGCGCCCCGCTATGGCGTGCATATCACCGGCGATATCGCCAACCCCGCGGGCCGGGGCGACCCCACGGTGCTGCGCCAATATGAAGCGGACTTCTGCCTGGTGGAGCATGGGGCGGCGGTGCGAGGCGTGCTGGTGCCGCGGATCCGCGGCGAACTCGACTGGAGCGTCTGCGGGACGCCTGCAGCGAGTGGGTACTCGTCCCGCTAGCCGACCCGAAGAGAGTCAGCGCACCGCAACCGTGGTTGCCCCCCAGCCGGAACATCATGCGCCCAGTATGACCAACCAGACGCATCCGCCAAGCAAACCCAGCATCAGACCACCCCAAAGAGCATGACGCGCTCCGACCCGACCCCGTGCCAGATATTGAGCAAATGCGGTGATGGACAGCAAAGGCGCAAGCAGGCCGGTTGTTCCCATGACGAGTAACAACGCCCCAGCACGTGCAAACGACCCATTGCCCACGAAAAAATGGATACCAATCACCCCCACCATGGTGGACAACAGCAGGCCAACGAAACACCAAACGGCCCAGCTGCCAGTCGGCCCTTCCGCAGAGTTCGCGTGCACAGCCCCTGGGTGATCAGCTGGTTCCATAGTTCCGTCTCTGAAGTTGGGCCTTACCGGAAATGCGTTTCACCCCGTACTGGCAGATCGAGGATAAAAGAGCCGCCATTCGTATGCTGCCTGGACCGGTGCCGCGCCACTCGGCCGGAAAAACTTCTTGTCGATGCATCAATCGACTGCATCCATCGGCACGTGTTGCCACATCACGACCCGCGAGCAGGCGTCCTGAGTGCACCCGAAGTAGATGGTTTGAGAACCATTTGTCCATGCGCCCTTTGCCGCACCGTTGACCTGGAATCGCCAGTCTTCGTCGCCATACCGCACCACACCCCTCACCCTGCACGGCGCGGCCTCAAAGTCATGGTGATACTGGCGAGAGCTGATCCGCTCACTCAGTACGAAGAAAGCGGACACTGACTCCACGTCCATCGTCCAGCTCCTGCATTGCCCCGCATACTCGGGCGCGGACGAAGCCGGATCGGTTTCCACACCGCCTACTTCCACCACCCTGAACTCAGGGGCGCGTAGCACGCTGCCATGGCATGCGGATCCAAGCAGCGTCATCGTCACCAGCATAGAGACCCTGGCCTTCGCCAGCAGGCTTTCGGGAAATGGTGTCATGCGCATAGACATCGTCGTCTCCAAAGCCGGTGCCGACGAGAAGTCGGCGCTCGCCCCGCGAGCTGGCCGCGGGCCGGTCAGTTGGCAGGCCCATCCTTCTCCGCATCTGCACCGGTACCTGCGCTGGAGTCGAAGCCGAAGCCGTCGATCAGCGAATACCGATACACCTGATCGTCGAGATGCACCTCGACCTGTCCGCGATCGCGCCGCGGCACCGCGTAAATGTCCCCGGCCCACCCGCCGGACATCGCCGCTACTGGGTCAAGCGTGCCGAGCCGGCTGGCCTCGAGGTGCAACACCACGGCCTCGTCGGTATAGGACACCGCCACATCCGAGAAGAACTGCGCCATCTGGCCACTGCGCAGATTGGCGTATGAGTTCCCTCCCGGATGCGCCACGAGGAAGGCGAACTGAGTGTCGAAGTCGATGTCGGCGAGATCCGGTGGCTGTTCGCTGCGGCGCAGCCGCTGCATTGCCGGCGACTCCTCAAACATATCGGGCCGGGTGATCGGGAAGAACTCGAGATCGGCATAGCCCGGCACCTGGATACCTTCGAGGCCCAGACCACTGCCCTGCAACCGATTCGCCACCGCGTGGGCAGTGTTCATCGAGGGGCGGTAGCCCACCTCGAAGCTGCTGTGCGGCTCCAACTCCTCCGGCTGCGCAGCCGGCGGCTGTCGATTGCACCCCATAAGCACGACTGCAGTGAGGGCGAGCAGGCTGATTCGGCAGGACCGACGAACGAGCGGTACAAGGCGTGGGACCTTGGGTGCGGAAGCGCGCCGATACCCGGAAGCCTGCTCGCAGTTGGTCGGATCTGCGGGCCCCAGACGTGACTTCGGGCCCATCAGCATCAGCCCGCGGCGGTCGCCGGTTTCCATCGACAACAGGTCCGGCAACGCCGCCTCGATCTGCCCGAGCGCGGCCAGCACGCCCTGCACCTGCTCGTCCGTGACATCCAGTGAAATCAGGTTCTGCGACACATCCATCTCCCTATGCTTCCGTGTGGTCGTCACGCGGGCGCCCGCCCGCGCATCCCTGCCCCGCCGATCCGTGGCGTACATCCGTGCCAAGGGCGACGGAGCGGGAGCGAGTATCGCAGAGGGTCAAGGGGGATTTCGGCGACGGGGTGCACTGAAATGCTGACTGTGCAGTCGGATTTTTCCGAATCGGAAGTAGGAAGTCGCCGGCGCCGAGCGGCGACCTCTCAGCTACAAATCGCAGTTCGGCGAGAGGGTGACGTCCCACTTCCCGGCCGCTGATCGCATGCGGCTCACCATCGCCTTCACGGGCCCCCACACGGCAAGTGTCGCGTCCTCTGGAGTGGCCGGCCGCAACCCGCCGAACTCGTGATACGCGTGATCGAGATCGGACGGTCCGTCGCCGACGGACTCCCAGTGCTCTCTACACAACGATGGGACGCCCACCTGCTCTGCGACGAATTGGTGACCCCAGTCTAGACAACGCCTAATTTCGGCATCGGCCGCATCGTCGATGCCCGACAAGCGAAGCCGACCTGTCGTCGTGAAGTTGCCGGCGTCGCGATAGAAGTATTCGAAGATGCTAGATGGCTGCTCCATGAGATGGCTCTCCTAATGCGGGAAGCCAGCCTGGCCTGGCGCAGTCTCAGCCCTTGCGAATCTCCAGTGAGGGGTCTCCGGCGCCTAGTTGCGCTAGCACAGCCGGCGGTACGACATGCCGCAAGTCAAAGGTCACGCGCATTGGGCGGTCGCCCTCAACCGCTGCCACATCGACGACACCGAGATACGTTGCAGGGCTATGGGATCCCGGTTGGACGAACAGATGCAAGGTGTTGCCCCGTTGCCGATGCTCGAGGATCTCCCGGCCTGAGCTGTTGTCCTGCGCCTGCTGGTTTTGGCTCGTCCAAAGAAACCGGGAAGCACCCACAAGCGCGTTGACATACTGATGTCGCTGGACCGCGCCACTCGTATCGAGCTTGGTGATGATGACCGTGTGCCCGCCTTCTATCTCGAAGCGAAGCACGCCCTTGTTATGACGCGCCGGGTCGTACTGGTTTCCAAAGTGGTTCACGATCTCCGGTCGGCTATAGCTGCGATGCAACCCAAGATCTGCAGGTCGTCGTAGGACGCCGCCATGGCGGAGTCGGAAGTCATTCTCCAGCGTGTACTGCAGGCGCCCTTCTACTTCCGCCAGCAGGCAGTCGCTCGGGATCTCGCGCAAGACGGTGTCCACCAGCCTCGTCCCGTCAAAGAGTTCGCCGAGCTTGCGCTTCAAAGTCTCGGCGACCTTCGACTCTGCAAATGGCTTGTACTCGACTTGCCAGCGCGGAAAGCGCGCGTAGAAGGCCTCGTAGCCCGACATAGGATCGTCCGGCCTGGCGCACATGCCCCACAGAGCGGCATACGCGTAGACGCGCTGTGCCTGCCAGTCCTTCTCGGCGGCAAGCAACAGATCGAACGCGGGGCCGCCCACTGCAATTCGGCTCTCCCACGGCTCCGTGTCACCAGCAGCCAATCGCACTCCGATCCAGCTACCGAAAGCCGTGCGCACGTCGGAGGGCGTCGGCATCCCCGGGTCAGACAAGAGGTCGACTAGATGTGGCCTTGCAATGTCCAGCTCCTCCTTGAGGCGCTTGTACGTGGCGAGGCACACGTCTTTGCGGGAGGGGGCGAAACGCCGAACCTTTTCCAGAATCTCGACCGTGCGAGCATCCAGCACGATCTCGCATCCCTCTGGCGGCGTGATGTCGAGCTCGCGTACGGTCGTCGGCCCTATAGGCGCGGCCCTGTCGTTCAGTGCTTCGACTGCGAGCCACGCCGTGCGGTGGTGCCCAACGAAGTCGAGCACCGTCAGAACTTCCGAATGCGGGGTCAGCCGAAGTCCACGGCCGAGCTGCTGGATGAAGATGGTCGCGGATTCGGTTGGACGCAGGAACACGAGACAGTTGATCGCTGGCAGGTCCACACCTTCGTTCAGCACATCAGCAACGAAAAGCCACTCCAACGGGTCCGATGGGTCTTGCAGCCGCGCGTAGATCGCCTCGCGTTCCGCGACGCTATCAGCCCCAGTGACCGCGCGTGCCTCCAGGCCGCGCCTCACCAGTGCGTCGGCCATGTAGCGCGCATGCCGGACGCCTGCACAGAACCCCACTGCGACACGCTTCGGTCCGTCGAAGCCACGGAGCCGGCATTGTTCGAGCATGGCGTCGACGCGCGCCTCGACCATCAGCGCAATTTCCAGCTGCTCTGGGTCGAATCCGCTACGCCATGGGATAGCGCTGTAATTGACGCTGTCGTCGGATACCCCGAAGTAGTGGAACGGCAGCAACCAACCGCGGTTGATTGCTTCGACGAGACGTACTTCGTAGGCGACGTTGTAGTCGCATAGGGCCAGTACATCGTGTCCATCTTGCCGCTCTGGTGTAGCCGTCAAGCCCAGCAAAAATCTGGGCGACAGCCGATCGATAAGCGCTCGGTAGGACTTCGCAGCAGCGTGGTGAAACTCGTCCACGACGACGTAGTCGAATTCACGCTCCAGCAGCGCAGTACTGTTGCTCGCAGAGCTCACCGTCGCGAACACGAAGTCGGCTTGAGCCTCCGCTTGTCCGCCGAAAACCTCACCGAAGATGCGGCTGTTGCCGAACACCTGCTGGAAGGTGCGTAGCGCTTGAGTCAGATGTTCTAGGCGATTGGACAGAAACAACAGCGATCTTGCGTTGCGTGCCCTTGCATCGAAGGCAGCGAGAAACGTCTTGCCGATACCCGGTGCCGCGACGATCGCGGCACGCCGCTCACCGCTCTCACGCAGCTCCTTCAGGCGGTCTAACGCTTCCGCTTGGGCGGCGTTCGGTTTTACGTGGGCGTTGTAGGTGCCCTGCACATCGAGCAGGGAGCGCCCGCTCGGAGGAGCAAGGGAGACCTGCTTGGGGATGCTTCTCTCGTAGGTCTCGATCACTTCCATGGTCAGCGGCACTGCATCATCGCGAGACCACAACTGCTCAAACAGTGTCTGTGCGGCTGAAACCTCAACTGCTCCCGCATGACGCAAGTTGGCTTCGATGTTGGTCGACAAGCCACCCTTCGTGAAGTTCGACGAGCCAACCCAGCATTCGGACGGCTCATCGATGACGTACATTTTTGCGTGGAATCCTTGGCTCTTCGCTCCTTCCAAACATGCAAGGTGCAAACGCGCGGTGACATTCGGAAATCGAAGCACAGCACGCAGTGCATCAGGCTGTGTCACGCACATGTAGGTCGAGACAAGAAGCCGCAGAGTCCCTCCGCGTTGCTCAAGCGCCCTAAGTTCATCCGCCACCAACCCAAGGCCGCTATAGCGGAAGAACGACACGGCGATCGAGACGTCACGCGCGGAGCGAAATGCCCCACGAACGACATCCAGCATCCTGCGCTGACCTGGCAAATTGCCGACGACGATTTCAGACGGGGGGCTTGGCATTTCTTCTTGAATCAATCTTCTAGCCGCATCGCGCGGTTACGGAGCGGAACGCGCACGCCATCGTCGCCAATGACCATCCAACCGCCCTGCGGCGAGACCTCGAGCCTGGTCACTGTTTCCATCAATCCCCACCAAGTGGCCCGGGTGACCTTTATCTCATTGTCCCCCAGGAACTCGAGGTCACTCGAACGCCACGTCAACGTCAGCGCGATCAGGCCTGCAGCGAGCAACGTGACCATGATGACGCCGAGCACTGTGTCGAAGAACGCACCGATGGCGCTTTGCTTAGCAATAGGTGCTGCGAGAACGGCGCCCTGATCTGGTTGTGCATTCATTCTCTTCCCCCTGTTGATGTTGAGGCTGGCAATCGCCTTGCTGTGTACCGACTACATTTCGGGTGTGGAATCCCTCAAAACTCGATCGCCGCATCCACTTTGCGGCAAGCACTGACGTGATCTGTTGCGCGCCCCCTGCGGTGCCCTCCCCCGACCCCGCCAACCAAGCCACTAGCGCAGCACGTACGACGCCAGCACGGCCTGGACTTCGTAGATGCTCAGCTGCTTGTTGAACTGGGTCTGGATCGGCGTCGGGGTGCCCGAGATCCAGATCTTGAGCTCGGCGTCGAGATCGAACGAGCCGGCCGTTTCCACGCTGAAGTGGGTGATGCTGCGGTATGGAATCGAGTGGTACTCGACCTTGCTGCCGGTCAGCCCCTGCTTGTTGACGATCACGAAGCGTTTGTCGGTAAAGACGAAGTAGTCGCGGATCAGCTTGTAGGCGTGTTCCACCTGCTCGCCCGGCGCGAGCACCTTGGAGAACTCCTGCTGGATCTGTGCAGGTTCGATCTTCGATGCGTTGCCAAGCAGGCCGTCCAAAAGTCCCATCGCAATCTCCATGAAGTGGGTGTCGCCACGTTATCGCACGATGGCGGCAACACTTTACGATGGCCGGTGCCCGGCACGCACATGGCGCACCGGGGACGCGAGGAACCGAGGGGGAAGCATATGGATCACCAGTTGCGATCGACCGGAGGAACGAACGGGCCCCCGTTGTCTCCCACCCCGTGGGCGCAACGAATGACGTGGCGTATTCCCGACAGGAAGTGGACCCGCCCGGCCCTGGCGTTGTTGGCAGCCTGTAGCACTCCCGCTGCGGCAGACGATCCGCGTCTGATGCTGAAGCAATGGGGCTTGGCCTACTGCGTGGCGGCGCATGTCGAGGGCCGTGCGGCCCAGGGCGGCGCGGCAATGAACGGCTACTTCCAGCTGGGCGCGCACGGCAGCGAGGAGGCCTACGCAAATGTCCGCCGCTTCTTCGATAACTGGGTGGTCGAGCGTCCCGCGGTACCGAAGATGCCGGGGACCGACCTTTCGCTGATGAACTGCATCGATGCCTATGAGTCGGTCGAGTACGGGCAGGTCGTGCGTGAGCAGGATCGGTTCCTGTCTGGCTCGGAGTCCTGAAACGCAGCCGCACCTTGTGGGAGGGCCGCTACAAGGCGTGCCTGGTCGACAGCGAGCGGTACGTCCTCGCCTGCTATCACTACATCGAGCTCATCCGGCGCGCGCGCGAATGAGTGATCCCGGGGCTTATCGCTGGTCGAGCTGCGTGGCCAACTTCGGACAGCGGCTCGCCGGCACCCCGGCCGGCACAGCGCCCGCGCACGGCCTCACCCGGGAAAGAAGCTGACGGCGTTACTCCCGCCGTCACATCTCGGGCGTCGTAGCCTCCAGGATCCGCATCGCTTCTTCCTGCTGACGCCTTAGACGTTCCGGATCGGCCGGCGGATGGGCGTTGTTGCGCTTGTGTTCGGCGCGCAACTCCGGCGGGACCACGTCCACTTGCCGATGCCGCTGCATGAAGGCCCTGTCCCCAGGCACCAGCTGGCAATTGCGACTGAGGATCTCCAGCTCGTCTCCCGACCTTGCTGCCCCGCTCTGCAGGTTCACGACCACCCCGAGGGTATCGCCGAGCGGCTCCAGCTCGATACAGATGTCATCGATGGTGCGCTGACTGCGGGCCTCGTTCGTCGCCACGATTACCAGCAGATTCTCGTGGTCGATCCATGCGACTGACCTGACGCCATCGACATGCCGGATCGCCGCCCGCGCAGCCTCACGATCCACCTTGCGGGCCGGGTCGGCCAGCTTGATCGACCTGCGGAAGTCGTCATTGAACGCCTCCATGCCCCGCCGCACTCCTTCCTGATCGCCGAGGATCGCGGATCCGCGAATCGCGGCCATCCGCGCGGCGGTCTCCACAGGCGTCAACGGTTGTCCGGCCCGCTGGGGCTCACGTCGCTCGGAGTCATGCTCACCTACCCCGCAACCGGTCAGCATGAGGGGCAGTACCAGCAACCAATTCCGTTTCACCACACCCCCCCATCACGATAACAGCGGCTCTTCCACCGCTTCGACATAACAACCCTGGCGACGCAACCTTGCTACGACGTGCGACCAGGTGAACCTGACCGCGTTACCGGATCGGTCCCTTGAATCGATATGACACCTTCGAGCCCTCGATCGCGATCAGCTTGCGGTCCTTCAGACGCGCGATCACCTGCGGAACGACGCGCGCACCTGGCGCGGGTGTCGCCCATGAGGTGAGCGAAGACGTGAGCGTCTTGAGCGTCGCGGGCCTGGCGTGCTTCAAGCCCTTGAGACGCTCGACCACCTGCGCGGTGAACGTCTCCACGTCCGCCGCGATTGCCCTGGATTTCGGCGCCGGGGTCGACTCGGACAGTACCGTGACCTCGACATCCTTCCCACGCTTGGCCTGCACAGGCGCGGCCACCGCGACCGCCGCGGGAATCTGTGCCACCTGAGAGATCGCGGTTGGCTTGATCGCCACCACGTTGCCGCCAGCGGGGAGGGCGGATGAGGCGGCGGCTGTGTCCGTGGATGACACCATTGCGCCCTGCCCGGCTGCAACCGCTGCCGCAGCAGGCGCCACGGCCACCGCTGACGTCACCCTGGTCTCGGCTTGCCCAGGCAGTGCCCTGATCCGGCGGCATTCGATTTTCAGCGTGGCGGTCAGGTGACGCACCAGCGGATCGAAGCCGGTGTCGCCGGACACGATGGTGAACTTCGCACCTGGATGCCGCTGGGCCAAGTGGCCGATGTAAAACGCGATGTGGAAGTCGACCGCGTTCGGCCCGCTACCCGCGATGCTCAGGTACTCGACATCGGTGCCGAACCGCTGCAGCGCCCGGGTCAACTCGATCGGCACCTTGTTCTGGTTCTGGCCGAGGAACAGCATGATCCGGCACGCGCCGGGCACCAGCCGCAGCCGACCCACGCCGGTGGGCTGCACGTTCTCGAAATCGATCAGGAAAATTTCCAGGCTCAATCCATGTCCCCGTTTCGCCCTAGGTGACTGTACCCGACGACGTCCGTGGCGATAAACCAGCCGGTCGAAGAGCGATAAGCTTTAACTTACGGATTGAAAACGGGGTCAAGTTCACTTTTTTGACGTGCTGCGTCGGGTCTGAAACGGGGTCGGGTCCACCTTTCCGACGTGGCTGCGTCCGGAAGCCCGACGGCACTGCACGGTGGGCGGCGATCGCTCCACCGGCAGCGGCCGCCCACGATCCATGACATGGCCCGTCTGCCACGATTCGACCTGCCCGGCGTAGCGCAGCACATCGTGCAGCGCGGCAACAACCGCTTGCCCTGCTTCCTCGACGACGGCGACCGGCTGCGCTATCTCACGCTGCTGGGCGAGGCGCTGGCCGCCACCGGCGTACAGCTGCGCGTACGTGCTCATGGACAACCACGTGCATCTGCTGGCCACACCACCCGAAACCGGCGCGATCAGCCGGCTGATGCAGCGCCTCGGGCGCCAGTACGTCGGCCTGTTCAACGCACGCCATGCACGCAGCGGCACCCTGTGGGAGGGCCGCTACAAGGCATGCCTGGTCGACAGCGAGCGGTACGTCCTCGCCTGCTATCGCTATATCGAGCTCAATCCGGTGCGCGCGCGGATGACGGATGATCCCGTGGCCTACCGCTGGTCGAGCTGCGCGGCCAACGTTGGCCAGCGCCCGCACTCGAAGCTCACCCCGCATCCTGCATGGCACGCGCTGGGCACGTCGCCCGAAGCACGCAACGCCGCCTACCGGAGCCTGCTTGACAAGGCCCTTCCCGCCGACCAGCTCGACGAGATCCGGCTCTACCTGCAGCAACAACGCGCCTGGGGCGGCGACGACTTCCGTGCCATGGTGGAAGCCAAAACCCGGCGCTTCGCCGGCACCCGACCGGCGCACCGCCCAGGCAAGGCCTCGCACGGGAAGTGAACCTGACCCCGTTATTCGTTCCGCTCAGTCCTCCAACCGCACGCGCGGTTACGGAGCGGAACACGCACGCCATCGTCGCCAATGACCATTCAAACCGCCTCGTTATTCCGTAGGTCGCCAGTCCGAACTATCCTTTAGCGTAGATTCGAAGTTCCTGCTCCTCAGCCTTCCGTATTCGTCTATATCTTGCTTCCATCGCGCTTCACTCTTAACGCCGAGGTTCTCGTCGAGAAGCTGCATAAACGGACCGAAAATGCGGTGTGCCGAGGAGAACCCGAGCTGGTTCGGTCGATCGACAGCTATTTCGATCAGTTTGTCCCCGGCATGCTGGCTAGAACAAAGCACCACATGAATCTCAACCTCATCCTTGTAGGTTAAAATCTCCATTGCCACAACCCACTGCCAACCGCTGCCACTTCGGAAGAAGCGAACACAGCTAGTCGTCGCGTGCGATATTTCATTCCAACTTTCCACAAGCTGGTTGATTAGCACGTCTTTACTGGGGCCAAACATGAAGCCTCCTGTATCTCTTGAGCAACTATTCATAGCTGGAATATGCTCAAACTCAACTGAAATCTTATAGTATCAAGCGCCGAGCCGGCAGCACCTCTTGCCGATCAGATCGCCGGCTCTACCGGCAACAGCAGAAGCGCCTAGGGCCGCGACGATTTCCGCGCGATGTCGAAGCCAAGACTCCGCGCTTCGCCGACTCCCGGCCGGCCCATCGTCCACGCAAAGCCTACGCGAGAAGTGAACCTGACCCCGTTTTCCTGGCCGGGGCACACCAACGTGCCATCCGCCGCCACCGTGGCCCGATACAGTGCCGCCGGTGTTGCGTCGATCACGGTCACCGCAACCTGTCCATTGCGACCCTCGGTGATTTCGCCCGCGACGCGACGATCCCGGCGCATGTCGCGGTTCTCGTGCATCGCAGCCGGCACCACCGCCACCGCGCGCGCGTGTTGGTACATGACGCGGCCATTGGCTTCGGCGGCTGCGATATCCGCTGCGTAGGTGGCATCGTCCACCTGCTGGGCCAGAACCGGCGCTGCGAAGACCAGCAGACCTATCAGCACGACAATCCCGAGCCTCCGATGGGTGGCGGGAGCGGTGCACTGATCTGGTGGTGTACCCATTCTTTTCTCCCGCTCGACGTGGATGTTGGCAAGCGCCGCTTGTGGCCGGACTTACATTTCCGGTGTGGAATCCCGCAGAAGCTCGATCGCCGCATCCGCTTTGCGGCGCGCCCCGCGGGCCTCCGCCTCGGAGAGCGGCCTGCGCGGTGCGTTCTTCGCGCAATGGTCGATATAGGTGCCGGAGAAGTGGTCGATGACCTCGTGGCAGGGGTTGGACGCGGGTTCGGTGTAGGCAGCGGCCGTCGGGCCCGGCCCCGCGACCGCAGTCGCCCGCTGTGTTGATAGCGGAACGTTTTGCCGTGTAGACGGAACGCTGGGGCGCCCCGAGCCAGCCGCCTGTGTCACGCCTGTCGTGATGGATTCGATCGCGGACTTGAGCAGAATATACTTATCCTCTCGCACCGCATCGCTTTAATCGCTTGCTGCTCATACTCTTGATACATTCGCAAAAATCCAACCCCACATACCAAACAGCAACTCTAGAAGATTCCCTAGCGCTGCAGGAAGAGCTGAACATACATGCTGCAACAGGACAATTCCGAACAGGACGAGCGCGAGAATCAACAAGAGAATGATCGCAAGGCGAAATAATCGTCTGCTACCTGAGTGAGCTCCGAATATTTCCCAATAAATCTCTCTTTCAGCGCCATCCGTCTTTTCCGCGTCTTCTCGCGGCATTACAAACTCATACCGAACGTCATCCATGATAAAGCTCAGAACAGTTCCTCTCTCCAGGATTTCCGGCTCTGATGGCAGATCACCCGCTGCCTTGCTGACAACTAAATAGCCTTTTTCACTCAACCTCTTTGAAAGCCTCTTCCAAGGAGCACCCCCACTCTTCATGATGTCAAAGGCCAGCCACACCAGCCACCTTGGCGAATGCCCAACTGACTTGTAGTGAGCGAACGAAGGATACTTCTTAATGAAATATGGGCAACAAGCAGTAAATAGTAGTAGTGCGACGGTGTACGCGAGGGAGGCAAACCAAAGTATCGTCCAGCTAAACGGGAGTGAAGGACGAATGTTAACAGACCATGCGTTTATCTGGATTTGCGCCGGAACTGCCTGCAACAGGCTAAGTGCAATTGGGACAATAGAAAACCAGACAACGAAGTATCGAAGAATGGAGACGGAGAAGAACTCCCTATACCATTGCCAGTGCGTGCGATATTGATCCAGCCAGGACTTTTTTCTGACTTCACGCATTCTGGGCTGACCTCCGAACTGGATCTACAGAAGGCGACTTCATTAACTCCCGAACTTCTCTAGTTAGAATGTATTTCGCTCTGGATTTTCCACCTTCGAAATCATCCACCAACTCGACCCAATAAAAACTTGCCGGGGTCGCGCCATGTGAGACAGAGCCCCACTTAGCCCTGACTTCATCCTCGATGGTGCAGCCCGACTGTGAGCGTGACTTTGAGTTCACATGCATGGCAATGCTTCGCGACGGTCGCCACGTCATCTCTAAGGATTCCAATTCAACGCGACCGTGATCCTTAGCGGCGCGGATAGCTTCTAAGTAATTAAATTTGAAGCCATCGCCAAGTCCTAATAGGTCGGCTCCACTGCAGCAAACCGCGCCATCACTGGGATGAAGCAGATCGGTATCCGCAGCACCAAACGTCATGCCGCATTGTCTAGTGCGATCCCGGTACTCAAGAACCGACGGAAGTCGCCAATTCACAGGGAGAACCCACTCCCTTCCATGTCTTCTAGCCCCAAGATGATCGAACTTCTCTCTGACATTCATTCCGAGCGCTGCGTCGAGCCGCGAGCGGTGAGCCCAGCCTCGCTCTATTGGGAGCTTGAGGTGCTCAACGGCGACGTGCCTTACGCCAACCCGCGCACACGCTTCAATGATTGAAAAGACCTCAGTCTCCCTCCCAGGCAGAACGGGTTGAATACGACAGGCCACCGGAATTCCGGCACTAGAAAGTCTATCCATCATCGCCAACCGCTCACTGGCGACAGGCGCTCCGGCATCTACTGCGGCAGATACCTCATCACTTAAAGTGCTTAGTGATATTTGGACAGCAAAGGGACCGTCGGCAAGCACGCCAAGCACGTGATCCGAAGCCACTGCGCGCCCTTTAGTGCTCAGAATAACAGGCTGACCATACTCCCTCGCCGCGGACAAGTGGGCGAGTGTGACACCCAAACCTTCCTCCATCGGAGGGAATGGGTCGGACATTCCTCCTAAATGAATCGGAATCTTCTGCGCGAGGAACTCATCGACCGCTGATGAAAGCCGGCCGCTCGAAACTCTTTCTAGGCGGCGTGAAAACGATTCTACGCTAGCTGGAACGGTCCGGGAGGAAGACGTGCTGCCACCTCGCGCACTGGCGAAGCAGTAACGACATGCGAACTGGCAACTTGAGTACGTGTCGAGTCGGAGGGGAATTCCGCAAAACGGGAATTGACTCGTTATTGAAAGAGAGTATCGATAGCTCAAACATCACCCCCGTGGTCCCTCACATATTCCTCCGATATTCCCCACCCACGTCATACAGCGCGTGGCTGATCTGACCCAGGCTGTGCGTCTTCACCGCTTCGATCAGCGCCTTGAACACGTTGCGGCGTTCGCGCGCGGTCTTCTGCAGGTAGCCCAGGCCGTGGCCGTCGTGCGGCTCGGTGGCCGCGGCGGCATCGTCTTCCACCACGTGGCTGTGCTCGGTCTCCCCGACCGGCGCCAGCACGTTGCGGGACTGCTGCCACAGGCGCACGTTCTCGATCTGCTGGCCCTTTTCCTCTTCCGTTGAGCGGATCAGTTCGATCTCGGTAGCGACTTCGCCTGCGTGTTCTTTAGGCAGGAAGGTGTTCACGCCCACCAGCGGCAAGCTGCCGTCGTGCTTCTTGTGCTCGTAGTACAGGCTTTCTTCCTGGATCTTGCCGCGCTGGTACATGGTGTCCATGGCGCCGAGCACGCCGCCGCGCTCGCTGATGGCCTCGAACTCCTTGTACACGGCCTCCTCCACCAGGTCGGTCAGCTGGTCGACGATGAAGCTGCCCTGCCAGGGGTTCTCGCAGAAGTTCAGCCCCAGCTCCTTGTTGATGATCATCTGGATGGCCACGGCGCGGCGCACGCTTTCTTCGGTGGGCGTGGTGATGGCTTCGTCGTAGGCGTTGGTGTGCAGGCTGTTGCAGTTGTCGAACAGCGCGTACAGCGCCTGCAGCGTGGTGCGGATGTCGTTGAACTGGATCTCCTGCGCGTGCAGGCTGCGGCCGCTGGTCTGGATGTGGTACTTCATCATCTGGCTGCGCTCGTTCGCGCCGTAGCGCTCGCGCATGGCGCGCGCCCAGATGCGCCGGGCCACGCGGCCGATGACGGTGTATTCCGGGTCCATGCCGTTGGAGAAGAAGAACGACAGGTTGGGGGCGAAGTCGTCGATCTTCATCCCGCGCGCGAGGTAGTACTCGACGATGGTGAAGCCGTTCGACAGCGTAAAGGCGAGCTGGCTGATCGGGTTCGCCCCGGCTTCGGCGATGTGGTAGCCGGAGATCGACACCGAATAGAAATTGCGCACCCTGTTGTCGACGAAGTACTGCTGGATGTCGCCCATCATGCGCAGCGCGAACTCGGTGCTGAAGATGCAGGTGTTCTGCGCCTGGTCTTCTTTCAGGATGTCGGCCTGCACGGTGCCGCGCACGGTGGCGAGCGTTTCGGCCTTGATCTTCGCGTAGGTCTCGGCGTCGACCAGCTGGTCGCCGGTCATGCCCAGGAGCGCGAGGCCGAGGCCGTCGTTGGTGGGCGGCAGTTCGCCGTGGTAGCGCGGGCGCTCGCGGCCTTCGAAGAAGGCGTCGATCTGCTTCTGTGCTTCGGCCCAACGGTCGGCGTCAGCCTTCAGGTACTTCTCGATCTGCTGGTCGACGGCGCAGTTCATGAACAGCGCGAGGATGATCGGCGCGGGGCCGTTGATGGTCATCGACACGCTGGTGGTGGGCGCGCACAGGTCGAAGCCGGAATAGAGCTTCTTCATGTCGTCCAGCGTGGGGATGTTGACGCCGGAGTTGCCGATCTTTCCGTAGATGTCCGGGCGCGGCGCCGGGTCTTCGCCGTACAGGGTGACGGAGTCGAACGCGGTGGACAGGCGCGCGGCGGGCTGGCCGACGGACAGGTAATGGAAGCGGCGGTTGGTGCGCTCGGGCGTGCCCTCGCCGGCGAACATGCGGATCGGGTCTTCGCCGGTGCGGCGGTACGGGTACACGCCGCCGGTGTAGGGGTAGCTGCCCGGCAGGTTTTCCTTGCCGAGGAAGGTCAGCAGCTCGCCCCACGACTTGTAGGTGGGCGCGGCGATCTTCGGGATCTTCTGGTGGCTGAGCGATTCGCGGTAGTTCTCGACGCGAATGGTCTTGCCGCGCACCTGGTATTCGGTGACCTCGTCGGTGATCGACTTCAGGCGTGCGGGCCACTCGCGCAGGTTGCGCAGGTTCTCGCTGGTGAGCGCCTGGACGGCGTCGTTGTAACGCTGGCGGAGGGTGAGGAGGGTGCGGTCGGCAGCCTCGTCGTTCCCGCGAAGGCGGGGCTCTAAACAGCCGAATGGCTGGTCACCCATGGACGTTTCGCTGTCGTCGGTTGAACGTCCATGGACCCCCGCCTTCGCGGGGGTGACGGACGAGGATGCGGGAACGACGTCGGCGCCGTCGTAGAGGTCGAGCTGCTTCGGCAGCTTGGGGTCGCCCAGTTCCTGCAGGGCCTGCCAAAACGACTGCGCGCGGTCGGCGGCTTCGGCCTGCTTTTCGATCGAGGCGTTGATCGCCCTGCCCTGTTCGGCGATCTCGGCGAGGTAGCGCACGCGGGCGCCGGGGATCAGCACGGTGGCGCGGGGTTCGCGCAGGCTCGTGTCGAGGTTGGGCTGGAAGTCGCAGTGGGCCGCGGTGACACCATCCCCACCCTGCCCTCCCCTTGAAGGGGAGGGTTCAACAGCGGCGAGGCCCGGCACCTTCTCGCGCAGCAGGCGGCACAGGTTGGTGAACATCCAGCTGATGCCGGGGTCGTTGAACTGGCTGGCGATCGTCGGGTAGACGGGCACGTCCTCGTCGGCCATCTGGAAGGCCACGCGGTTGCGCTTCCACTGTTTGCGCACGTCGCGCAGGGCGTCTTCGGCGCCGCGCTTGTCGTACTTGTTGAGCACGATCAGTTCGGCGAAGTCGATCATGTCGATCTTCTCCAGCTGGCTGGCCGCGCCGTAGTCGCTGGTCATGACGTACATCGGGAAGTCGACGAGGTCGACGATCTCCGAATCCGACTGGCCGATGCCGGCGGTCTCGACGATCACCAGGTCGTAGCCCAGGCCCTTCAGGAACCCGATGCAGTCCTTCAGCACGGCATTGGTCGCCACGTTCTGGCGGCGGGTGGCCATCGAGCGCATGTACACGCGATGCGAGCGCAGCGAGTTCATGCGGATGCGGTCGCCGAGCAACGCGCCACCGGTGCGGCGGCGGGTCGGGTCGACCGAGATCACGGCGATGCGCATCTGCGGGAAGCTGGCGAGGAAGCGGTTCAGCAGTTCGTCGGTGACCGACGACTTGCCGGCGCCGCCGGTGCCGGTGATGCCGATGACCGGCGCGGCCTGGCCGTGCGAGGCCCACTGCTTGCGCAGCATCGCCAGCTCCGCCTCGGAATGCGCGCCATCCTCGATGGCCGAGAGCACGCGGCCGATGGCGATCTCGTCGTCCATCGACGGACGCGTGGTGGCGAGCGCGTGGGCTTCGTCGCCGCGGGCGTCGCGGGCGTTGGAGACGCGCAACACCACGTCCTCGATCATCTCTACCAGGCCCATCTTCATGCCGTCGTTGGGGTGGTAGATGCGCTCGACGCCGTAGGCCTCGAGTTCGCGGATCTCTTCCGGGGTGATGGTGCCGCCACCGCCGCCGACCACGCGGATATGGCCGGCATCGCGCTCGCGCAGCATGTCGACCATGTACTTCATGTATTCGACGTGGCCGCCCTGGTAGCTCGACAGGGCGATGCCGTCGGCGTCTTCCTGCAGCGCGGCGCGCACCACGTCCTCCACCGAGCGGTTGTGGCCGAGGTGGATGACCTCGGCGCCCTGGCCCTGGATCAGCCGGCGCATGATGTTGATGGCGGCGTCGTGGCCATCGAACAGGCTGGCGGCGGTGACGAAGCGCAGCGGGGTGGCGTCGGGCTGGGCGGCGGGGGTTTGGTCGAGGGCGTTGCTGGCTGGCGTGCTCATGGCGCGCTCCCTGGAAGCGTAAAAACGATGGCCGCCATTGTAGAGGGCGTGCGCCCGGGCGGGCCGCCGCCGCGGCTGACTGCGCGGGAACGTGCGTGGGCGTCGGTGATGTCGGGCGTCGGCGGAGAGCCAGGGTTGCGGGCCTGAAACGAGAGAAGCCGCCCGGTGAGGGCGGCTTCCTGGTGTTGCGGCTGTCCTGTGCGGCGTTACGTGACTTTCTTGTAGATCGTCACGCCGAGGATGAAAAGGATCACGGCGATGATGATACCGGCCCAGAACAGGAACTGGGCGATGCCCATCATGGCGCCCGCGGCGCCGGAGAACCCGAGCGCGCCGGCAATGAGGCCGATGACGGCGAAGATGATGGCCCACTTGATCATGGCGGCTCCTTGTTTGAAGAGGGACCGGTTGCGCGACGCGTGTTCTACCCGTGGTGGACCCGACGCGCCGTGCAATGAACCGGTTGGGCTGCATCGTCGCGAGCACGTCGTGCGGGATGCGTGAATGCGGGTGTTCGGTGCGTGCGGAAGAGCGCCCTCACCCGCCCCTCCGGGGCACCCTCTCCCGCAGGCGGGAGAGGGGTACAGAGCAGCCCCGTCGGCGTGTGCTGTGCCGACCTGTCGGCCATGGCGTACCGCCTCTGCACCCCTCTCCCGTAGGCCGGAGAGGGGTGCAGAGCAGCCTCGTCGGCGCGTGCTGTGCCGACCTGTTGGCCATGGCGTTCGGCCTCTGACCCCTCTCCCGTAGGCGGGAGAGGGGTGCAGAGCAGCCTCGTCGGCGCGTGCGATGCCGACCTGTGGGACCGGCGTACCGCTGTGACCCCTCTCCCGCCTGCGGGAGAGGGTGCCCCGAAGGGGCGGGTGAGGGCCGTGGTTTGCGCTACGGCGCTTCGCAGATCGCCCGGTACAACCTGCGGCGCCTGGCGTCGAGGCCGGCGCTGGAGCGGTGGATGTCGACGCCTTCGCCGCTGCGCTGGACGTCGAGGATGCGGCTGACCGTCGCGCACAGCGTGGCGGCGTCGTCGTCGAAGGCGGCATGGTTGCTGGCCTCGGAGGCGTCGGGCGAACCGGCGGCCTCGTCGACGGTGGGCGCCTGGATCCAGTCCAGCAGGCCGTCGCGGATCAGCGCGCGCATCTCCGGGTTGCCGAACTCCGCGTGCTCGATGAAGAGCGCCATGCCGGCCAGCGGCGTGCCGTGGCGGCGGTCGCGGTCGATCCAGTTGCGCGCGGTGGCCTCGAACGCATGGGCGACCAGGTACAGCAGCGACTTGTTGTAGACCCGCGCGCAATGGTCGTCGCGCTCGGCGCGGTCGGTGAGGGTGAACAGGCTGGCGCGGTCGATGCGGCGTTCGCGCAGGGCCGGAGCGAAAGTCTGCAGGAACAGCCCGGTGGTGAGCGCCGGTGCCCACAGATGCGCGCTTTCGATCTTCCCGCCCAGGCCGAGCATGCCGGCCGCGGGGCCGCCGGCGATCTGGCCCTGCGTCGTCAGTAGCTGCACCAGGGGCGCCAGCAGGATCGAGCCGGCACTGTGCGCGGCAACGTGGATCTCCACCGTCGGGTCGCGCTGCTGCCAGTCGTGCAACAGGCGCGCGACCTGCGCGGCGCCGCCGGCCTCCTGCAGGCCGCCCTGGCCATCGCGCGACACCGCGGTGGTGGCCAGCAGCGCGTTCTCCTTCATCTCCTCCCACATCGCGCGGCCGCCGAGCACGCGTGCCAGCGGTTCGAGGGTGTCGTCGAGGCGGTCGAGCAGCAGGTCGCGGGTGCGTTCGAGCAGGCCTTCGCTGCGCGGGCGCGCGGCATCGCGCAGCAGGTTGCCGAGCGTGGTCCATAGGTCGGTCTTCCAGATGAAGGCCAGGGGGTAGATCTCCTGCCCGAGCAGGCTCTGCCGGTAGTCGGCGACGCGCTGCACGGCGGCCTGTTCCGGCACCAGCCCGCCATGCGCGTACAGCAGGATGCGTTTGCGCGACCAGCCGCGGGTGATGCGCGGCAGGTCGTTGCGCACCAGGTTGCGGATGTCGTCCTGGCTGTTGCCGAAGCGGCCGCCGCTGCGCAGGCGCCCTTCGTTGCCGAGGCTGACGATGTGCGGGCGCAGGTCGGCCTGCGAATAGCCGGTGGATTGCGCGGCCAGCGCCGAGTTGAACACCGCGCTGGTGGCCGGGCGCTGCACCTGCACCGGCACCGCCAGCCGGCCGACCCAGGTGTCGGTGCCGCGCTCGAGCCATTCGTCGTAGCCCACGTGCGCATGGCCATTGCGGCCCCAGCCGGTGCCCCAGCTGTTCTGGATCCAGAAGCCGCGCGCGTCGTAGCCGACGATGGCGAACGCGTGGTAGCCGGTGACGTCCTGCTGGCGCCAGGCAATCGCGCCGCTGGCCGGCGGTTTCAGCCAGCCTTCGTGCACCGCGGCCGAGGCATACAGCACGCCGGTTTCGGCGATGGCCACGTGCATGGCGACGAGGTCGCGGTGGTTGACGCGTGCATAGGCGCCGAGCGGATGGCGTTGCGCGTCGCGCGCGCGGCGTTCGGTATAGGCCTCGGCTTCGGCGCCGGCGCGCCAGGGCCACACCGCTTCGGTGGCGAGGCCATGGCGGTGCCAGCCCTTCATCGCGCCGCGGCAGCTGGAGCCGGCGTAGTCCTCGCCTTCCCATTCGTCGTAGCGGCGCGCCATGTCGTAGGCCATGCGTGGGCTGAGCCGGGTCGCCAGTGGCCGCGGCCGCCGGCTGCGCAACAGCGTGTGGGCGACGGTGACCAGCGCGAACGCGGTGCAGGCGCCCTCGCCGCCCTGGTCGAGCACTGGCACGCGGCGCTTGAGATGGCGGTCGAGCGGCATGGTGGGCGGCACGTCGACCAGGGTGGGGTCGAACATGCGGTCGCGGAAATCGGCGGTGTCGGGGCGGGCGTCGAGCAGGCGTTCGGGCTGGCGAGCGGTGCGTGCGGACATGCGGATCCCTCCGGGCGGCAGGTGTGCGATCGAGCAGGCGATCGTGGAGAAGCAACGCGCTGGGCGGCACCGCCGGGCCATGCCGGCACTGCACACCCGCCACGAGCATGCGCGCGTGGCGTCGCGCGGTCCGCGACACGCGCCACCGTTCGATCCCCCGCAGTCGCGGCGGCGGCCACGGCGGTGCCCCTACAATCGGCCGATCGACACGGGGACGACAGACACGGCATGCGCACGCGCCTGAAGAAGATCTTTGCCTGGGCCCTGGTGGGGCTGGTGGTGCTGATCGCCAGCGGCATCCTGCTGGCCGACCACCTGACGCCGCAGGCGACGGGCGAACCCTCGTGGACGCTGCCGCTGGAGCGCGACGCCACCGCCATCGACCGCGAGCTGATGCCGCTGCTCGACCGCAACCCCGGCATGAGCGGGGTGATCCTGGTGCCCGACGGGCTGGATGCCTTCGCCTCGCGCGCGATCAGCGCCCGCCAGGCCGGGCGCAGCCTCGACGTGCAGTACTACATCTGGAAGGACGACCTCGCCGGCCACCTGCTGCTCAACGAGCTGTTGCAGGCCGCCGAGCGCGGCGTGCGCGTGCGCCTGCTGCTCGACGACATCAGCACCCGCGGCAAGGACGGCGCGCTGCTGGCGTTCGACCAGCACCCCAACATCGAGATCCGCGTCTACAACCCGTTCCGCAACCGCGACGGCATCGGCCGCCTGCTGGAGATGGTGCAGCGCGCCTGGAGCATCACCCACCGCATGCACAACAAGGCGTGGATCGCCGATGGCCGGGTGGCGGTGGTGGGCGGCCGCAACGTGGGCCTTGAATACTTCGACGCCGCCGAGGACGTGAACTTCATCGATCTCGACGTGGTGGTGTTCGGGCCCGAGGTGAATTCCGCAAGCGACATCTTCGACACCTTCTGGAACAGCGAAGCGGTGGTGCCGATCGCCGCGCTCAACAGCAAGTCCGAGCGACGGCTGGATGAGGTGATGGCCGGCATCCGCGAGGAGGTGCGGAGCGCCGAGGCCAAGCGTTTCCTCGACCTGGTCGACACCTCCGACAGCGTGCGCCGCTACTTCCTGCAGACGCTGGAGCCGTACTGGATCAGCAGCCTCAGGATCATGTCGGACCCGCCGGTCAAGGCCAACGGCGATCGCCGCGACGGCTGGCTGATCACCCCGATCCTCGACGACCTGCGCAGCGCACGCGGCAAGGCGCTGGTGGTGTCGCCCTACTTCGTGCCGGGCCCCGAGGGCGTGACGCTGATGGCGCAGTCGGTGCGCGCCGGCGTGCACGTGGGCGTGGTGACCAACTCGCTGGCGGCCAACGACGTGCTGGCCGTGCACAGCGGCTACAGCCGCTACCGCAAGCAGATGCTGCGCCACGGCGTGGCGCTGTACGAGACCAGGCCCGGCATGACGAGCGAATCGAGCGTGTTCGGCAGCAGCGGTGCCAGCCTGCACACCAAGGCCTACATCGTCGACGACCGCCGCGGCTTCGTCGGCTCTTTCAACGTCGACCCGCGCTCGATCGACCTCAACACCGAGATGGGCCTGTTCTTCGACGACCCGGCGCTGGGCGCGGCGCTGCGCGAGCTGTTCGTGCACCTGTCCAGCCCGGAGCTCAGCTATTGGGTGTACATCAACGACGAGGGCCGCCTGCGCTGGCTGGACGCGGCCACATCGCCGCCGGAGGTGCTGGGTAACGAGCCCGAATCCAGCCGCTGGCAGCGTTTCCTGGTGTGGTTGATGGCGTGGCTGCCGATCGAGTCGCAGCTGTAGGGCGACGCCCTGCCGGCGTCGGCACACCCGCCCCCGTTCCGGGGCGGACGGGCATTTGACAGGTGACCCGCGTAGAATACGGCCCCCATCGGCAGCCGTTTCCGGGCCGCCGCACCCGCAGCAACCCAATCACCCACAGCGACCGGCCCGGTTCGCCCAGCGAATCGCGCCGCAGCGGAGCTTGCGATGATCTTCGAACATCTTGATACCTACGGCCACGAACAGGTCGTCTTCTGCCACAACAAGGACGCTGGCCTGAAGGCCATCATCGCGATCCACAACACCACCCTGGGCCCGGCCCTGGGCGGTACCCGCATGTGGCCGTACAAGAGCGAGCAGGAAGCGCTGAACGACGTGCTGCGCCTGTCGCGCGGCATGACCTACAAGAACGCGGTCGCGGGCCTGGACATCGGCGGCGGCAAGGCGGTGATCATCGGCAACCCGGCCACCGACAAGTCCGAGGCGCTGTTCCGTGCGTTCGGCAAGGCCGTGCAGTCGCTGGGCGGTCGCTACATCACCGCCGAGGACGTCGGCATCGACGTCAACGACATGGAGCACGTCTACAAGGAGACCGAGTTCGTCACCGGCGTGCACCAGGTGCACGGTGGCTCGGGTGATCCGTCGCCGTTCACCGCCTACGGTTCGCTGCAGGGCCTGATGGCGACGCTCAACGCCAAGTTCGGCAACGAGGAAGTCGGCAATTACAGCTACGCCGTGCAGGGCCTGGGCCACGTCGGCATGGAGTTCGTGAAGCTGCTCAAGGAGCGCGGCGCGAAGATCTTCGTCACCGACATCAACCAGGCGCTGGTCGACAAGGCGGTGACCGAGTACGGCGCCGAGGCCGTGGGCCTGGACGAGATCTACGACGTCAACGCCGACGTGTACTCGCCCTGCGCGCTGGGTGGCACGGTCAACGAAGAGACCCTGCCCCGCCTGAAGGCCAAGGTCATCTGCGGCTCGGCCAACAACCAGCTGGCCAACAACGCCATCGGTGACGAGCTCGAGAAGCGCGGCATCCTCTACGCCCCGGACTACGCGGTGAACGCAGGCGGCGTGATGAACGTGGCGCTCGAGATGACCGGCTACAACCGCGAGCGCGCGATGCGCCAGATGCGCACGATCTACCACAACGTGGCGCGCATCTTCGAGATCGCCCAGCGTGACGGCATCCCGACCTACAAGGCTGCCGACCGCATGGCGGAAGAGCGCATCCAGATCATGGGCAAGCTCAAGCTGCCGCTGGGCCGCAGCGCTCCGCGCTTCGAAGGCCGCATCCGCGGCGGCGCGTAAGCCGTATCGATGCAAGCCGACGACGGGGCCAAGTGCCCCGTCGTTGTTTCCACCGCTCCCGTTCGACATACGTCGGGCGACGAACGTCTCACATGTCCATGGATCCCCGCCTGCGCGGGGATGATGCAGCCAGAGGAACCACCATGCGCCCCTTCCCACTTGGTGAGGACATCGATTCCCTGCGCGAGGCCGTGCGCCGCTTCGTTGACGCCGAGATCGCCCCGTTGGCGGAACAGGTGGACCACGAGAACGCCTTCCCGCAGGCGCTGTGGCCCAAGCTCGGCGAGATGGGCCTGCTCGGTCTGACCGTCCCCGGCGAGTACGGCGGCAGCGGGATGGGCTACCTCGCCCACCTGGTGGCGATGGAAGAGATCTCCCGCGCCTCCGGTTCGATCGGCCTGTCCTACGGCGCGCACTCCAACCTCTGCGTCAACAACCTCTACGCCAACGGCAACGACGCGCAGCGCGCGAAGTACCTGCCGAAGCTGTGCAGCGGCGAATGGAAGGGCGCGCTGGCGATGAGCGAGCCGGGCGCCGGTTCCGACGTGGTCGGCTCGATGGGCTGCCGCGCCGAACTGCGCGGCGATACCTGGGTCGCCAACGGCAACAAGATGTGGATCACCAACGGCCCCGAGGCCGATGTGCTGATCGTCTACATGCGCACCGCGAGCCGCGAGCTGGGCTCGAAGTGCATGACCGCCTTCATCGTCGAAAAGGGCATGAAGGGCTTTTCCACCGCGCAGAAGCTCGACAAGCTCGGCATGCGCGGCTCCAACACCTGCGAGCTGGTGTTCGAGGACTGCGAGATCCCGGCGGAAAACGTGCTGGGCGAGGTCAACAACGGCGTGCGCGTGCTGATGAGCGGACTCAACACCGAGCGTCTGGTGCTCAGCGGCGGCCCGATCGGCCTGATGCAGGCCGCGCTCGACATCGCCCTGCCCTACGTCCGCGAACGCCGCCAGTTCGGCCAGGCGATCGGTACGTTCGGGATCATGCAGGCCAAGATCGCCGACATGTACACCGCGCTGCAGTCCAGCCGCGCATTCGCCTACCAGGTGGCGCGCGATTACGACGCCGGCCACAAGAGCCGCGTCGACGCCGCCAGCTGCCTGCTGCATGCATCGGAGTCCGCCGTGCAGGTCGCGCTGGAAGGCATCCAGGCGCTGGGCGGCAATGGCTACATCAACGAGTTCGCCACCGGTCGGATCCTGCGCGACGCCAAGCTCTACGCCATCGGTGCCGGCACCAACGAGATCCGCCGCATGCTGATCGGCCGCGAGCTGTTCGAAGACCGCAGCTGACGGTCTGCTTCAACCCCTCTCCCGCGTGCGGGAGAGGGGCAGGGGTGAGGGCGGGCCAGGGTCCGTCGCTTACCAGAACCCCTTGACGTAGCGCATCGACAGCATGCGGTCGTCGCCGCGCGGGCCGAAGCGCTGGTCGTAGCCGAAGTTGACCCGCGCATCGCGGCCGGCCCAAGCGTCGATGCCGATGCCAAACAGCCCGCCGGAACGGCCCGGCTGCAGGCCGCGCAACGCCGACCACGCATCCACGCCGACGAAGCTGGCATCGATGTCGAGGCCCTGCGCCGACAAGGTGTGCTGCCATTCGGCGTAGCCATGCACGCTCACACGCGCCAGGTCCCAGGCACCACGCAGGCCGGCGATGGCCTGGCTGCGGCTCGACGTCCATGCCTCCGCACGCAGGCCGAAGCCGTCGGCACCCAGCTCGCGGAAGCCGTCGCTGTCGACGCGGGTGTACTCGGCACCGAGGTACGGGGTGAGCTGCGCATCGGTGCCGAGGTCGAAGCGGTAGCCGCCCTCGATCGCGGCGGTAGTGATGTCGCCGGCGTAGTTGCTGTGCACGCCGGACCACTGCGCACCGGTGTACAGGTCACGGCGCAGGTCGCGATCGAAGCGGCCGACGCCGGCCTGGCCCAGCACATGCGCGTTGCCAAACGCCTTGCCCGCATACATCTGCGCCTGCACCTGGCGGTCCTGGCCACGGTCGCTGCTGTCGGCGCGGCGGCTGTCGGCCTGCATCTCGCCGAACGCGAAACCGGCCACGGTGCCGTCGGCCAGGCGGAAGTCCTGCCCCAGCATCCAGCCGTCGAACGCGGACCGCCCGGTGGCGAAGCCGCCCTCGCCGCCGTCGCCCAGCCGCTTCTGCCAGCTGCCTGCAAGCTGCGGGCGATCAAGCGTCGCGGTGAGCTGCGACGACAACGCGCGACGGCCGATATCGACATGGTCGAAGGTGGCGCTGGAAGCCAGCGCATGCAGCTCGCCGGACAGGCTCGACAGCGCGGTACGGGCGGCGTTGGCATCGGCCAGTGACTGGAAATCGCCGGCGGTGCGGATGAAAGCCTCGGCGATCGGACCACGACCACCGGCGTCCAGCTGCCCGTCGATCTGCCGGAACGCGCCCTCGACGCGCTCGGCCGCCGACAGCGACGCCGGCGTCATGTTGCCCATCGCCGAGGCCGCGGCCAGCACGTCGAGGCGGGTGATGTTGAGCCACGCGCTCTGGAAGTCGTAGGACACCGAACCCTGGAAGAACACCCGGTTGGCGTCGTAGGTCACGCCGCCGTCGAAGAATCCGGCGCGGGTGCCGGCGACGCGCAGGATCTCCTCGCGGTCACGGGTGATGTAGCCCTGTCGCGCGCCGGCCACATGCACGGTGCCGTTGAGGCTGGCATTGCCCTGCACCTGCAGCGCGCCATGGCCCAGCGTGACCGACAGCCGCGCGTTCGGGCCCTGCACGTAGTTGCCGCCGACGATGAAGCCGTTGCCGGCGTCCAGCGCCATGGTGCCCTGGTTGTCGACACTGCCGTCCACGCGGCCGCCGCCGCCGAGGGTGCCGCCGCTGGTGATGGCCACGTTGGAGTTGCGCAACGCACCGCCCACCCACAGCGTGCCTTCCTCGACACGGGTATCACCCCGGTAGGTGTTGTCACCGGTCAGCACCAGCCGGCCGTCGCCGCGCTTGGTCAACCCGCCATTGCCCGAGATGTTGTTGGACCAGTCGGACTCGAGCCCGTCGAAGTCCACGGTGACGCGGCCCCAGTCGAAGCGCCCGGGACCCTTGATCGCCTTGCCGACGTCGAGCAGGCCATAGCCGAACACGTCGTCCACGCCGGCCGCGCCGATGTCGGTGGCGGTGCCGAGCAGCGTCTGCCGGACCAGGTCGTTGTTGAAGTACGGGAAGGCTTCCCACACCAGCGCGGCAGCGCCGGAGACCAGGGGAGCGGCGAACGAGGTTCCGGTCCATTTCCAGTACGCCGGATTGTCCGGGGCATCGTTGGTGCCGGTGACGGCAACCGTGCCGGGCGCCGCCAGGCAGTAGTTGCGCGCATAGGCGCAGGTCCGCGAATACTTCGCCAGCTGCGACGGGTTGTCGGTATCCACCGCGACCACCGCCAGCCAGCCACGCTCGAGGTCGGCGGCCGGCCTGCTGTTGTTCGGACCGGCCTGGCTGGGCAGGCCGGCAAGGTCGGTGAGCTCCATCGAGTCATTGGAATCCGGAGTGCGGTTGCCTGCAGCGAACACCACCAGCCCATCGTTCTGGGTGACGAAGCGTCTGTATTCGGCTGCGATCGGCGCGGTTGCGTTGAGGTCGTTCCAATACAGTCCGCCCCAGGAGTTGTTCATGATCCGCACGCCGCGATCGATCAGCGCGTTGTGGATCGGCTCCAGTCCCAGTGCACCGCTGACCGGGTTGCCGTCACCGGACCCGTCGTCCTCGGGCGGCTCGTCATTGATGATCCGCGCCGACACGATGCTCACACCCTGCGCCACGCCGCCCGGCCACGCGCCGAACGGCGTGCCCGCAATGGCCTGCGCCACCGCGGTGCCATGTCCGTCCTTGTCGTCCACCGACATGTCATTGATGTTGCGATTGACGTAGATCAGGTTGTCGGTGACGCGGCCGCGCAGCGACGGATGGTTCCGGTTGACGCCGGTGTCGATCACGCCGACCACGATGCCCTCGCCGGTCAGGCCGGCCTCGAGCGCCGGATACGCATTGGTCAACTCCAGGTGCCGGCTCAGATCAGCTCGCGGCGGCAGCACCACGGTCGGCGGCGGCGCCGGCGGCGGCGTGGCCGGCGGCGGACTCACCGGCGGCGGCACTTCCGGACGGATCGTGTCGCCACCGCCGCCGCAGGCCGAAAGCGTCGCCACCACCGCGACAGCCAGTGCCGAACGGCGCAGCGCGCGCCATGCATGCATTCCCTTGTGATTCGTCATGGTCCCCTTCCCTTCGTCGTGTGCCGCGCCGCGCGCGATCACGCGAATCTATACCTTCGCCACGCGCGGCCGCCACCACTCGACGGCTGAACCGTGCCGGGCGTTCGCATCGAGAATGACGGCTTCAGGTTTGCCGGGGTCCGGCGCGCGCCGGATAATGGGCGCCATCAACCGCCCCACGCGGCCCGCTTCCGGAGTTCTGCCATGCAAGATGTCGTCATCGTCGGCGCCAAGCGCACCGCCATCGGTTCCTTCCTCGGCCAGTTCACCGGCGTGCCGACGCCCACCCTGGGCGCCGCCGCGATCGAGGGCGCACTGGCCCATGCCGGCCTCGCCGCCGACCAGGTCGACGAGGTGCTCATGGGCTGCGTGCTGCCGGCCGGACTCGGCCAGGCCCCGGCGCGCCAGGCGTCGCGCGCGGCAGGCATCCCCGATGCCGCCGGCTGCACCACCATCAACAAGGTCTGCGGCTCCGGCATGAAGGCGATCATGTTCGGCCACGACCTGATCAAGGCGGGCTCGTCGGCGGTGGTTGTCGCGGGCGGCATGGAGTCGATGACCAACGCGCCGCACCTGCTCAACGGTTCGCGCACCGGCGTGCGCTACGGCAGCGCCGAGATGCTCGACCACATGGCCTGGGACGGCCTGACCAACCCCTACGACGGCAAGGCGATGGGCGTGTTCGGCGATGCCATGTGCGAGGCCTACGACTTCACCCGCGAGGCGCTGGATGAGTTCTCCGCCGAGAGCGCACGCCGCGCGCAGGACGCGATCGGCAACGGCGCGTTCAAGGCCGAGATCGTCCCGGTGACGGTCAAGGGTCGCAAGGGCGACACCGTCGTCGACACCGACGAGGAGCCGGGCAGGATCGACACATCGCGGATTCCCGGGCTGCGCCCGGCATTCGGCAAGGAAGGCCGCCTGACCGCCGCGTCCTCGTCGAAGATCTCCGATGGCGCCGCCGCGACCGTGCTGATGTCGGCAGAGGAAGCCTCGAAGCGCGGTCTGGCACCGCTGGCGCGCATCGTGGCCCACGCCGGCCATGCACAGGCGCCGGAGTGGTTCACCACCGCACCGGTGGCCGCGATCCGCACCGTGATGGAACGGGCCGGCTGGACCGTGGAGGACGTGGATCTGTTCGAGGTCAACGAAGCCTTCGCAAGCGTGGCAATGGCGCCCATGAAGGACCTCGGGATTCCCCACCAGAAGCTGAATGTAAATGGGGGTGCCTGCGCCCTCGGCCACCCCATCGGTGCCTCCGGCGCACGTCTGGTGGTGACCCTCGTCCATGCCCTGAAATCGCGCAATCTCCGCCGTGGAATCGCTTCCCTGTGCATCGGTGGCGGCGAGGCCACGGCGATCGCGATCGAGCTGCCGTAACGGGGTTAACGCGCTCTTTACGAAAGAAATCAAGCGCGTGCTTGACAGCGATCATCGGCTTGTCATCATGTTGCCCGGCGCGCATCTAGCGCGTTTGTTTCAAACAACGACGAGGAAATTTACCATGTCCATCAACAAGGCTCTGCTCGCCCTCGCCATGGGTTTCGCCCTGGCTGCGTGCTCGAACCAGAACTCCGCCCAGGACGCCGCTGCTGACGCCGCCGACGCCGCTGCAGAAGCCCAGGCCCAGGCCGACGCCGCTGCTGCTCCGTTCGCTGACGCCGCCCAGGAGTCCGCTGACACCGCCGCTGTCGCCGCCGACGTTGCTGCCAACGCCGCTTCGGACGCCACCGCTGCTGCGACCAACGACGCCGCCGACGCTGCTGCCGACGTTGCAGAGACCGCGGCCGATGTGGCCGAGGACGCTGCCGACAACGCGGAGCAGGCTGCCGACGAGCAGCACTAAGCCGCAAGCCGCGGATCCTCGGATCCGCAGTTCGCAGCAAGCTGTAATGGAGACCGCCCGCAAGGGCGGTCTCTTTTTGTGTCCGGAGTTCTCGCTGAACGCGCGGGCCGGCCTTCAACATCCTCTTCACCGTCCGCCGCAAACACTGCGCCCGCCAACCACGGAGCGCCACGGGCGCGGAGAGAAACATGCTCAACAGCAAACTGATCGTGCTTGCCATTGCATCCACCCTGGCCCTGTCGGCCTGCCAGAACAGCGAGTCGCCGGAAGCTCGTGCGAATGCTGCCGAGGCCGATGCGGCCGCCGAGCGCGCCCGCGCCAATGCCTCGCAGGCGCTCGACGAGACCGGCAACGCGATCTCGGCCAGTGCCGACGCCGCCGCCGCGCAGTCGCGCGAAGCTGCAGCCGATGCACGCGAAGCCAGCCGCGAGGCCGCCGCCCGCACCGAAGCCGCGACCCGCGAAGCCGCGGCGGACGTCTCCGAGGCAGGCGCTGCCGCTGCACGCAACACGTCCGAGGCGCTGGATCGCGCCGCCGAGAACGCCGACGCCGCCGCACGCGACGCGCGGACCGACGGCGACTGATCTTCAGCAGCCGCCTGGCCGTCGCACGACGGCTCGTGTCGTTCGAGGGCCCACCGTCGGTGGGCCTTTCTTTTGGTTCCACTCCGGGGAGGCGCCGGCAGGAGTGGCCTGTGTCCGCGGGGATGCTCCGTCGTTGTACGCGGGGCCCGCCGCATCGATATGGCGGGGAGCCTGCCGGGCAGCGGGTATCCTTGTCGGCCTTTCGCCAACGCCGCCGAAGCCATGCCCGCTCTTGCGACCGAGATCGACCCGCGCTCCGCCGACTTCCGCGAGAACGCGGATTACCACCGCGCCCTTGCCGACGAGCTGCGGCAGCGCCTGCAGCGTGCGGCGCGGGCGGTGGCGAGGCGGCGCAGCAGCGGCATGCCGCGCGCGGCAAGCTGCCGCCGCGCGAGCGCGTGCTGGCCCTGCTGGATCCGGGCTCGCCGTTCCTCGAGATCGCCCCGCTCGCGGCCGAGGACATGTACGACGGCGCCGCCCCGGCCGCCGGGATGATCTGCGGCATCGGCCGGGTCATGGGCCAAGAAGTGGTGATCGTCGCCAACGACGCCACCGTCAAGGGCGGCACCTACTTCCCGATGACGGTCAAGAAGCACCTGCGCGCGCAGGAGATCGCCCGCGAGAACCGTCTGCCCTGCGTCTACCTGGTCGACTCCGGTGGTGCGTTCCTGCCGCTGCAGGACGAGGTCTTCCCCGACAAGGAACACTTCGGGCGCATCTTCTACAACCAGGCGCGGCTGTCGGCGGAGAACATCCCGCAGGTGGCGGTGGTGATGGGCAGTTGCACCGCCGGTGGCGCCTACGTGCCGGCGATGTGCGACGAGAGCGTCATCGTCAAGGAACAGGGCACGATCTTCCTCGGCGGACCGCCGCTGGTGAAAGCAGCCACCGGCGAGGTCGTGGACGCCGAATCGCTCGGCGGTGCCGACGTGCATACCAGCGTCTCCGGCGTGGCCGACCACTACGCCGAGGACGACCGCCACGCGCTGCAGATCGCGCGTGACATCGTCGCCGGCTTCAACCGCAGCAAGCACGTCCCGGTGGCGGTGCGTGCACCGGTCGAGCCGCTGTACCCGGCCGACGAGCTGTACGGCATCGTGCCCAGGGACACCCGTCGCCCGTTCGACATCCGCGAGGTGATCGCGCGCGTGGTCGACGGCAGCGAGTTCCAGGAGTTCAAGGCACGCTACGGCAAGACCCTGGTGACCGGCTTCGCCCACCTGCACGGCTACCCGGTGGGCATCGTCGCCAACAACGGCATCCTGTTCGGCGAGAGCGCGCTCAAGGGCACCCACTTCATCCAGCTGTGCAACCAGCGCGGCATCCCGCTGGTGTTCCTGCAGAACATCACCGGCTTCATGGTCGGCCGCAAGTACGAGAACGCGGGCATCGCCAAGGACGGCGCGAAGATGGTCACCGCGGTGGCGTGCTCGTCGGTACCGAAGTTCACCGTGGTCATCGGCGGCAGCTTTGGCGCCGGCAACTATGCGATGTGCGGCCGCGCCTACGGGGCGCGCTTCCTGTGGATGTGGCCCAACGCGCGCATCAGCGTGATGGGTGGCGAGCAGGCGGCCAGCGTGCTGGCGACGGTGCGGCGCGACGGCATCGAAGGCAAGGGGGGCAGCTGGAGCGCCGACGAGGAGGAGTCCTTCAAGGCACCGATCCGCGACCAGTACGAACACCAGGGCAGCCCGTGGTATGCCACGGCGCGGCTTTGGGACGACGGCATCATCGATCCGACCGATACCCGTCGGGTACTCGGCCTGGGCCTGTCGACCGCGCTCAACGCACCGGTGGAGCCGGCCCGCTTCGGCGTGTTCCGGATGTAGTTCCCACGCACGGCGGTGTGCACGACGTGTGCAGAGAACGCATGTCGCGAATGAATACCGGAACGTAAGCTGTTGACAGGGTTGGCCATTCGGGCAGGCGGTCACAGCGGAGCCTACCGGGCTGCGTGCTAGTCTCGGCCGACGGCTCCGCCGTCACGCCGCACCCGCGCGCCTCCCTGTCCGGCCCGCACGCCACCGCCCTGCCGAGGAACTCCCATGGCCATCTTCAACCCGCCCGGTCACGCCAAGAAGGACGTGCCGTCCTTTGCCAACGACCCCGCACCCGCCGCCCTGCGCGACAACCCGCCGCCGGCGCCCGCCGCGGCCGATTTCCGGCCCACGCAGAGCGCCCCGCCCCGCAGCGTCCCGCCGGAAGCCAAGGAATCGCTGATCGCCTCGAACCTCACCATCGAGGGCAAGATCGAAGGCACCGGGCATGTGCGCATCGCCGGCCGCTTCAAGGGCGATGTGAACGTCCAGGGTGATGTCACCCTCGAACGTGGTGCCAAGCTCAACGGCGGCGTGCGTGCCGACAAGGTCATCGTTGCCGGCGAACTGGAAGGCAATATCGAATCCGCCCAGCGCGTGGAACTGCTGGAGACCGCGGTGATGAGCGGCGACCTCAAGGCCGGCACGCTCACCGTGGCCGCAGGCTCCAAGATCCGTGGCCACGTCGAATGCGGCTGGGAGAGCGCGGCGCCGGCCAAGGGCGCGCGCAGTGACAAGGCGGACAAGGCCGACCTCGAACCCGCCACCCCGTGAGCAACGGCCGGCCCGGCGAGGCCGGCGCGACCCGCGTCTGCCCGCACTGCAAGACCACCATCCTGCAGAGCGCGACGATCTGTCCGTCGTGCCGGCATTACCTGCGCTTCGATGCGCCGGCCAGCGTGGCCGGCGCGTCCACCAACGCGCTGCAGGTGGAAGGCACCATCCGCCATCCGGCCGAAGGCGGCGCCTGGGAGTATTCCGTCGTGCTGGTGGTGCGCGACGAGGAAGGCAAGGAACTCAACCGCCAGGTGGTCGGCGTCGGTGCCCTGTTCGGCGGCGACGAGCGCAGCTTCAGCCTGACCGTCGAGATCACCCCGACCCACGATACCCGGCGACCGGGCAAGCGCGGACTGCGGCATTAGGAACGCCTCCGCGCAACCGTGACGCTCCGGCAAGGAGCGCCAGCGATTGTTGAACGACATCAGTCGACGTCGCGTTCGTGGGGTGACCACCAGGGCGTACGGCTCGACGACGCACCCGGCCTGCCGCGACGACGCGGTTATCATGCCGGTCGGTTTTCCGCGAGTTCCGTACCGATGTCCGATGCCCTGACCTTCGCCACCCACGGCCCGGTGGCCCGGCTGCGCCTGGATCGCGCCGGGCTGCACAACGCCTTCGATGCCGACCTGATCGCCGCGTTGACCGCCGCGCTGGAACAGGTCGCGCGCGATGGCGACGTGCGCGTGGTGGTGATCGAAGGCGCCGGCGCCTCGTTCTCGGCGGGCGCCGACCTCAACTGGATGCGCGCGATGGCGGGCGCCAGCGAAGTCGAGAATCGCGAGGACGCGATGGCACTGGCGCGCCTGATGCGCACGCTCGACGAGCTGCCCAAGCCCACCATCGCCCGAGTGCATGGCGCCGCCTTCGGCGGCGGCGTCGGCCTGGTGGCCTGCTGCGACATCGCCATCGGAGTGCCGGAGGCGAAATTCGGGCTTACCGAAAGCCGCCTCGGCCTGCTGCCGGCGGTGATTTCCCCGTACGTGATCGCCGCCATCGGCCCGCGCCAGGCGCGCCGCTGGTTCGCCACCGCCGAGATCTTCGACGCCGCCCAGGCACTGCACATGGGCCTGCTGCACGAGGTGGTGCCCGCGGCGGAACTCGATGCCGCGGTGGATCGCCAGATCGCCCTGCTGCTCAAGGCCGGCCCGTTCGCCGCGGCCGACGCCAAGCGCCTGGTCCGCGAAGTCCTCGCCGAACCCGACCGCGACCGCCGCGACCACGACAACGCCACCCTGATCGCCGCCCTGCGCGTCTCCACCGAAGGCCAGGAAGGCCTGAGCGCCTTCCTCGACAAGCGCCCGCCCGCATGGGCGGAGCGCTGACCCACCGCCGCTGCGCTCCTGCATCCGCATCCAACCCTCCACCGGGAGGAGAGGGCTCCACCCCATGTTCGATTCCGTCCTCATCGCCAACCGCGGCGAGATCGCCTGCCGGGTGATCCGCACCTGCCGAAGGCTCGGCATCCGCACCATCGCCGTGTATTCGGAGGCCGATGCGCAGGCGCTGCATGTGCGCATGGCCGACGAGGCCTGGCCGATCGGCGGGCCGCGGCCGCAGGACAGCTACCTGCGTGGCGATGCGATCCTCGAGGTCGCGCGCGCACGCGGCGCACAGGCGATCCATCCCGGCTACGGCTTTCTCAGCGAGAACGCCGACTTCGCCGAGGCGGTGGAGGCTGCGGGCATCCGTTTCATCGGGCCGTCGGCGGCGTCGATGCGCAAGATGGGCAGCAAGGCCGGCGCCAAGGACCTGATGGACGCGGCGGGCGTGCCGGTGGTGCCCGGCTACACCGGCGAAGACCAGGATGCGGAGGCGCTTGCACGCGAGGCGCAGCGCATCGGCTTCCCGCTGATGATCAAGGCCGCGCACGGCGGCGGCGGCAAGGGCATGCGCATCGTGCGCGCGGCGGATGAGTTCGCCGCGGCGCTTGAAAGCTGCCAGCGCGAGGCCGCCAATGCGTTCGGACGCGACCGCGTGCTGCTGGAGCGCTACATCGAACAGCCGCGGCATATCGAGATCCAGGTGTTCGGCGACGGGCACGGCAACACGATCCACCTGTTCGAACGCGAATGCTCCGCGCAGCGCCGCTACCAGAAGGTGCTGGAGGAATCGCCCTCGCCGTTCCTCACCGGCGAACTGCGCACGCGCATGGGCGAGGCCGCGGTGCATGCTGCGCGCGCGATCGACTACACCAACGCCGGTACGGTGGAATTCATCGTCGACCCGGCCGGCGCCTTCTACTTCATGGAGATCAACACGCGCCTGCAGGTGGAGCACCCGGTGACCGAACTGGTGACCGGGCTCGACCTCGTCGAATGGCAGCTGCGCGTCGCTGCCGACGAGCCGTTGCCACTGGCGCAGCACGCGGTCACCCAGCAGGGCCACGCCATCGAGGTGCGGCTGTATGCCGAGGACCCGGACGCCGGCTTCCTGCCCGGCTCCGGCGCGCTGACCCGCCTGCGCCTGCCGCGCGAGGACGCGCACGTGCGCGTGGACAGCGGCGTGGTCGAGGGCGACACGGTCACGATCTTCTACGACCCGATGATCGCCAAGCTGATCGTCCACGATGCCGACCGCCCGCGTGCGCTGGCCCGCCTGCGCGAGGCGCTGGCGGCCTGCGAAATCGAAGGCCCGAAGTCGAACGTGGGTTTCCTCGAGCGGCTTGTGCGCGACCAGGCCGTGGTGGAAGCCACCATCGACACCGGTTACCTGGACCGCCAGCCGGATGCGTTGCGGCAGGCGGAGGATCCGCAGGCGGTGGCGATGCAGCGCGTTGCCGCGGTCGTGGCCGAGCTGTTCGCGCTGGAGGAGGCGGCACACGCCACGCCGGGCGATCCGCATTCGCCGTGGTCGGCCGGTGACGGCTGGCATGGCGCGGGCGCTGCGGCCACGCGGCTGCGCCTGCGCGATGGCGAAGGCGTGCTCGATGTGCACGCCAGCGGCCGCCACGGACGCTGGTTGGTCACGCTGGGCGATGCCGCACCGTCCGCCGTCACCGCCGCACGCCGTGACGGCGAGTGGCTGTGGCTGCAGGTCGACGGCAGTGCACGCCGCTACCGCATCGGTGGCGACCGTGACCATGTGCTCGTCCATGACGGCGACAGCCGCCGCGCCGTGCAGTTCATGCGTCGCGAACAGCGTGCGGCCGGATCGGCTGCCGGCAACGACAGCCGGCTGCGCGCGCCGATGCCGGGCCGCATCGTGGTGGTGCGCGCGGCCGCCGGCGACACGGTGAGCGCAGGCCAGGAACTGCTGGTGATGGAGGCGATGAAGATGGAGATCTCCATCAAGGCGCCTCGCGATGGCGAGCTGGCCGAGCTGCCGGTGGCGGAAGGTGAGTTCGTCGAGGCCGACACCACCCTCGCCCGTCTGGCCTGAGCCGCGCGCGGAGCGCGTACATCCTCCCGGGAGATGCAATGAACGACCAGGTGCGCATCGTCGAGGTTTCGCCGCGCGACGGGCTGCAGAACGAGAAGACCATCGTGCCGGCGGCGGTGAAGGTCGAACTGATCGACCGTCTCGGGCGAACCGGCCTGCGCACGATCGAGGCCACCAGCTTCGTCAGCCCGAAGTGGGTGCCGCAGCTGGCCGATGCCGCCGAGGTGTTCGCCGCGATCGATCGCCGCCCCGGCATCGCCTATCCGGTGCTGGTGCCCAACGAAACCGGCTACGACCGTGCCCGTGCGGTGGGCGTGGAGGAGATCGCGGTGTTCACCGCCGCGTCGGAGGCGTTCAACCGCAAGAACATCAATGCGGGTATCGACGAGTCGCTGCAGCGCTTCGCCCCGGTGCTAGAGCGCGCACGCGTCGACGGCGTGCGCGTGCGTGGTTATGTGTCCACGGTGCTCGGCTGCCCCTACCAGGGCGAGGTAGCGCTGGCGGACGTGGTGCGGGTCGCGCGCGCGCTGCACGGCATGGGCTGCTACGAGGTCTCGCTGGGCGACACCATCGGCGTCGGTACGCCGGCGAAGGCGGCGGCAATGCTGCGTGCGGTCGCCGGCGAGGTGCCGATGCCGGCACTCGCCCTGCACTTCCACGACACCTACGGCCAGGCGCTGGCCAATGTGCTGGCCTGCCTCGACGAAGGCGCGCGGGTGGTCGATGCCGCGGTCGCCGGCACCGGCGGCTGCCCGTATGCACGTGGGGCCAGCGGCAATGTCGCCACCGAGGATGTCGTGTATATGCTGCACGGCATGGGCATGGACACCGGCATCGACCTCGACGCACTCGCCGACACCGGGCGCTGGCTGGCCGCGCGCCTGGGCCGGCAGACCGGCAGCAGGGTCGGTCGCGCCACCGCGCCCGCTGACGTGGATCCACCGGTGTCATGACCCCGCCGCGCCGAGCGGATGCGGACGACGCCGCCCCCGGGGACGACCCGGAGCGGATCGCCGAAGCGCTCGACGCCGCCGCCGACGACCGCGGCATTGCCGCGGCCACCCGTGTCCTGCTCGTCCACGCCGCCGCGGCATTGCGCACCAGCCGCGCCGATGCCGAGCGCGCGCGCCTGCGTTACGACGCCCTGTTCGACGCCGTGCCCGATCCGGTCAGCATCCTCGACGAACGCGGCATCGTGCTCGACCTCAACCGTGCCGGCGAGCGCGCCTACCGCCGCCCGCGCGAGCAGATCATCGGCCAGCCGATCGAGGTACTGAATCCGGACCTCCCCGCCGACCACATGCAGCCGGTGCTGGAAACGCTCCACCGCGGCGGCACCTACGTCATCGAGGTCTACAACATGCGCGCCGACGGCACCCGCTTCCCGGTGGAGGTGCACTCGGCCGGTTTCAGCCTGGATGGCCGGCCGTGCGTGGTGGCGGTGGCGCGCGACCTCAGCGCCCGGCGCGAGGCCGAGGCGCGCTACGGCCAGTTGCTGGAAGTCATCGACAAGGGCGTGCTGGTGCAGGACGCCCGCGGCCGGCCCCTGCAGGCCAATGCGGCGGCCATGCGCATCCTCGGCATCGAGGCCGACCACAGCCTGGAAGACCAGCTGTCGATCGACGACTGGACCCTGCTCGACGAGGGCGGCCGGCGGATCCCATTCGATGCCACGCCGTTCGCGCAGACGCTGCGCCACGGTCGCCCCACCGGCACCCGCGTGCTCGGTTTCTACCACAAGCCCGAACGCCGCCTGCGCTGGATGTCGTACGCCACCGTGCCGGTATTCGCGCCGGGCGCGCAGCAGCCGCACCAGGTGATCTCGTTCTTCAACGACATCACCAGCCTCAAGCGCGACCACGCCCTCTTCGCCCGTGCGCAGGCGCTGGCCCGCATCGGCGGCTGGGAATGGGAAGTCGGCCGCGATTCGCTCTACCTCACTGCCGAGGGCGCGCGCATCCTCGACCATCTCCCGCTGCCGGTGGACATGGCGGGCATGCTCGGGAGCCTGCGCGAGGAGGATGCACACCGTCTCTCGCAGGCGCTGCAGGAGACGGTCGAACGCGGCCTGCCGCTCGACCTGGAGCTGCGCGGCCGCCGCGACGACGGGCGGGCGCTGTGGGTGCGCATCATCGGCGAGCGCGAGCGCGACGAATCCGGCGCGATCAACATCACCGGCACGCTGCAGGACATCAGCGAACGCAAGCAGGCCGAGGAAACGCTGCGCGTGCAGGCGCGTACCGATCCGCTGACCGGGCTGCTCAACCGCGACGCGATCCTGGCCGAGCTCGACGGCCGCCTGCGCGACCCGACCCAGTCGCAACTGGCGGTGCTCTACATCGACCTCGACCGCTTCAAGACCGTCAACGACGTGCTGGGCCACGCCGCCGGCGACCAGCTGCTGCACTTCGCGGCACGCCGCATCGCCGATGCGGTCGGCACGGAAGGGTTGATCGCACGCGTGGGCGGCGACGAGTTCCTGGTCGTGTGCGGCATCCGCGACGAGGCCGGCACGCCGGAACACATCGCCGCGCGCATCCTAGCCTCGCTGGCGGAGAACTTCCGTTTCGATGGCGAGGAGTTCGACATCAGCGCCAGCATCGGCATCGCGCGCGCGCCGCAGGACGGCGACCGGCCGCAGGCGCTGATCCAGAACGCGGACGCGGCGATGTACGACAGCAAGCGTCGGCTGCGCAACAACTGGCAGGCCTATACGCCGGAACTCGGCCAGCTGCGCGAGGACCGCCTGCGCATGGAGACCCAGCTGCGGCGCGCGGTCGAGAACGAGGAATTCCGGCTGGTCTACCAGCCACAGGTCGACCTGCGCCACGGGCGCGTCGTCGCCGCCGAGGCGCTGATCCGCTGGCGCAGCCAGCAGGGCGAGATGCGGCCCGACCATTTCATCGCCCATGCCGAGAACACCGGCGACATCGTGCGCATCGGGCGCTGGGTGCTGCAGCAGGCCTGCGCCCAGGTGGCGGCCTGGCGCGCGGCCGGCCATGGGATCGTGCGCGTCGCGGTGAACGTGTCGTACCGGCAGTTCATCGGCGACGACCTCGCCGACGCCGTGCGCGCGATCCTCGCCGAACATCGCCTGCCCGGCTCCGCGCTGGAGCTGGAATTCACCGAGCGCGCGCTGATCGAGGACGCACCCGACACCCTGCGCACCTTTGCCGGGCTGCGCGACCTCGGCGTGATGTTGAGCATCGACGACTTCGGCGAGGGCTACAGCGCGCTCAACTACCTGCGCCGGCTGCCCATCCATGGGCTCAAGCTGAGCCAGCTGTTCGTGGCCGGGGTGCCGCACAACCATTCCGACGTCGCCGTGTGCCAGGCGATCGCCGGCATCGCGCGCAGCCTGGGGCTCGGGCTGGTCGCCGAGGGCGTGGAATCGGAAGCGCAGCGGCGTTTCCTGCTGGAACTCGGCGTGCCGGTCGGCCAGGGCTTCCTGTTCGCGCCGGGGCTGTCCGCGGATGATCTCGCGCGCCGGCTGACGCTGGAGCAGACGGTACTGGCCGCGCAGACCGGAGAGCGGTGACGCGGGCAGCCGTGGCCACGGCCGGCTGATGAGCCCTCAGCGGCGCGTACCGGGCGACCACGTCGGCCACTGCGCGCGTCGTCGGATCCCCCGACAGGCCCCTTTCCCGGTTGCGGGAGAGGGTTGCGCTGAGGGCCTTACGCAGCGGATCGCGTCGAACCGGGCCGTTCCGCGGCTCAGGAGGCCGGGGTCGCCGACTCTCCGGTGCCCGTATCGACCGCGATGTCCGCGACAACTGCCGCCTCATCGCTCTCGATCGACGCATCCACGCGCTCGACCGCCTGCAGGCGCTCGCCTTCCGAGACCCGCATCAGGGTCACGCCCTGGGTGTTGCGGCTGACCACGGAAATCTCGGCGGCGCGCGTGCGTACCAGGGTGCCGCCGTCGGAGATCAGCAGGACCTCGTCGCGACGGCTCAGCAGCACCGCGGAGACCAGGCGGCCATTGCGTTCGGTGGTCTGGATGCCGATCACGCCCTGGGTGCCGCGGCCCTTGCGCGGATATTCCGCCAGCCGGGTGCGCTTGCCGTAGCCGTTCTCGGTCGCGGTGAGGATGTAGGCATCGGGCTCGTCGTCGTGTTCGACCTGCACCGCATCGCCGTTGCCATTGCCGTTGCCATTGCCGTTGCCATTCGCATGGCCGTTGCCGTTCTCGACGTCGTCGGCAGCGTCCTCCACGCCTTCGCCGGCCGACTCGGCCACGATCAGGCTCACCACGCACTCGCCCTCGGCCAGGCGGATGCCGCGCACGCCGGTGGCCGTGCGGCCCATCGAGCGCACCGCGTTCTCGTCGAAGCGCACCGCCTTGCCGTTGGATGCGAACAGCAGGATGTCGCGATCGCCATCGGTCAGTTCGGCGCCGATCAGTGCATCGCCCTCGTCGAGGTTGATGGCGATCTTGCCGCGCTGCAGGCGGAACGCGAACTCGGTGAGCGGGGTCTTCTTGACCGTACCGTTGCGGGTGGCGAAGAACACGTACTGGCCTTCGGTGTACTCGCGCACCGGCAGCACCGCCTGCACCTTTTCGCTTTCTTCCAGCGGCATCCAGTTGATGATCGGACGACCGCGTGCGTTCGGGCCTGCGTCGGGCAGCTGGTGCACCGGCAGCCAGAACACGCGCCCGCTGCTGGTGAAGGCGAGCAGCGTGTCGTGCGTGTTGACCAGCCACAGCTGGTCGATGAAATCCTCGTCCTTGGTCGATGCGGCATTGCGGCCGCGGCCACCACGCTTCTGCGCGCGGTAGGCGGTCGCCGGCTGGCGCTTGACGTAACCGGCATGGGACAGCGTCACCACCACGTCTTCCGGCGCGATCAGGTCGAGGATGTCGAGATCCTCCTCGCTGGCGCGGATCTCGCTGCGGCGCGCGTCGCCGAACTCCTCCTTGACGTTGCGCAGCTCGGTGCGGATGACATCGAGCAGCACGTCGGGATTCTCGAGGATCTCGATCAGGCCACGGATGGTCTCCAGCAGCAGCCGGTATTCCTCGGTCAGCTTGTCCTGCTCCAGCCCGGTCAGGCGGTGCAGGCGCATTTCCAGGATCTGCTGCGCCTGGATCTCGGTGAGCTGGTAGCCATCGGCCAGCAGGCCCACGCCCTTGGGCAGGTCTTCCGGACGCGAGTCCTCCGCGCCGGACGCACCCAGCAGCGCACCGACGAGGCCGGGCTGCCACAGGCGCTCGAGCATGCGCTCGCGGGCGACCTGCGGGTTCTCCGAGGTCTTGATCAGCTCGATCATCTCGTCGATGTTGGCGAGCGCGACCGTCAGGCCTTCGAGGATGTGCGCACGTGCGCGCGCCTTGCGCAGCTCGAAGATCGTGCGGCGGGTGACCACCTCGCGGCGGTGGCGCACGAAGGCCTCGAGGATCTGCTTCAGGTTCAGCAGCTGCGGCCGGCCGGCGACGATCGCCACCATGTTGATGCCGAACACCGACTCCATCTGCGTCTGCTGATAGAGGTTGTTGAGCACGACCTCGGCCGAGTCGCCGCGCTTGACCTCGATGTAGATGCGCATGCCGTCCTTGTCGGACTCGTCGCGCAGCTCGCTGATGCCGTCGAGCTTCTTTTCCTTCACCAGGTCGGCGATCTTCTCGATCAGCCGCGCCTTGTTCACCTGGTACGGGATCTCGGTGACGATGATCGATTCGCGGCCGTTGTCGGCCACTTCGACGTCCGCGCGCGCGCGCATGCGCACGCGGCCGCGGCCGGTGCGATAGGCGAGATGGATGCCGCCGACGCCGTTGATGATGCCGGCGGTGGGGAAGTCCGGGCCCGGGATGTATTCCATCAACCCGTCGATGTCGATGTCCGGATCGTCGATCAGCGCGATCAGCGCATCGATCACCTCGCCCATGTTGTGCGGCGGGATGTTGGTGGCCATGCCGACCGCGATGCCTGCCGAGCCGTTGACCAGCAGGTTCGGGAAGCGCGTCGGCATCACCGACGGTTCCAGTTCCTTCTCGTCGTAGTTGGGGACGAAGTCGACGGTGTCCTTGTCGATGTCCGCCATCAGCTCGTGGGTCAGGCGCGCCATGCGCGCTTCGGTGTAACGCATGGCCGCGGCGGAGTCGCCGTCGACCGAACCGAAGTTGCCCTGTCCGTCGACCAGCAGGTAGCGCAGCGAGAACGGCTGCGCCATGCGCACCAGGGTGTCGTACACCGACTGGTCGCCGTGCGGATGGTATTTACCGATCACGTCACCGACGATTCGCGCCGACTTGTAGTACGGCTTGTTGCTGTGCGCGCCGAGTTCGGTCATCGCGAAGAGCACGCGCCGGTGCACCGGCTTGAGGCCGTCACGGACGTCGGGAAGCGCGCGCCCCACGATCACGCTCATGGCGTAATCGAGATAGCTGCGGCGCATCTCGTCTTCGAGGTTTACGGGAATGATTTCTTTCGAGGAATCGACCATCTAGGCGGTTGCATCCTGGCTGCGCGGCACGGACCGGGTGGCCTTCCGGAACCTCCGGACGACCCGCGCGCCGGCCGCCGGCAACGCGTGGAAAAAGACGGGGAATGATAGCACGCCGGGCACCGTGGGCCCAAGCCGTTCCATCCTGAAAACAATGACTTAGCTACGAACGGGTGCCCGAATGGGACGCGTATGGGGCGGTTTCGGCCGCCGGGATGAACAGGCCGCCCCCGGCCTCGGCATCACCCAGCCGGGCGAGGTCGCCATGCCGGCATCGGCCACGCAACAGCGCAGCAGGTTCACTGCACGCAGGTGCTGTCGTCGGATTGGACGCGATGCAAGCGCTCCATCCCGCGTGGCGCCGCGCCGGTATGCCGCGACTGCGACTGCGAATGCACTCACGCGTGCGCAGCGCCGCATGCGTGTGTCGTCAGTGCGCGCCGAACAGCGCCCGCATCTTTGCCTCGTCGGGCTGCTCGACGATGCCCCGCTCGGTCACGATCGCGTCGATCAGGGCGGCAGGCGTCACGTCGAACACCGGGTTCCACGCCTGCACGCCTTCGGCCACGGTGCGGTTGCCGCCGACGCCGAGCAGTTCGGCCGGATCGCGCTCCTCGATCTCGATGTGGTCGCCCGATGGCGTGGCCATGTCGACCGTGGACGACGGCGCCACGACCATGAACTTCTTGCCGTGGAAGCGCGCCGAGATCGCCAGCTGGTAGGTGCCGATCTTGTTGGCGACGTCGCCATTGGCGCAGATGCGGTCGGCACCCACCACCACCCATTCGACTTCGCCATTGCGCAGCAGGTGCGAGGCGGCGGCATCGGCGATCAGGGTGGCGTCGATGCCGTCCTGCTGCAGTTCCCACACGGTCAGGCGCGAACCCTGGTTCCACGGACGTGTCTCGTCGGCGTACACACGCCCCACCCTGCCCTGCGCGACGCCGGCGCGGATCACTCCCAGCGCGGTGCCGAAACCCGCAGTGGCGAGCGAGCCGGTGTTGCAGTGAGTGAGCACACCAGAGCCCGGGGCGATCAGCGAGGCGCCGAGTTCTCCCATGCGGCGGTTGGCGGCAAGATCCTCGTCGGCGATCGCCTGTGCCTCGCTGGCGAGCCGCTCGCGCCAGTCGGCACCGGCGGCTTCGAGTGCGGTACGCATGCGCGCCAGCGCCCAGGCCAGATTGACCGCCGTCGGGCGCGCGGCATTGAGCCGCTGCATCGCCGGTGCCAGCAACGCTGCTGCGGCGATGCCATCGGCAGCGTCCACGTCGCGTGCGGCAAGCACGACGCCCCACGCAGCCGCGATGCCGATCGCCGGCGCCCCGCGCACGACGAGGGCATGGATCGCTGCCGCGACCTCGTCGCTGCTGGTGCAGGCGACGTACTCGGTGGTGAACGGGAGCTTGCGCTGGTCGAGCAGTTCAAGCGCCTCGCCGGTCCAGCGGATCGGGCGGATGCGGTCGTAACGTGCGTAATCGATGGTGTCGTTCATGCGGGGATTCTAAACCCGCGGCGCACGGCGCCCCGCGCGTCGCGCCGGCAATCAGCGGACGATGAACTCCGCACCGCAGCCGCCGGTCACCCACACGCCGCCGCGGTCCCAGCCCCAGTTCTGGCGTTGCACGCAGCGCACCTCCGACAGTTGCTCGTCCAGCCGGACATCCTGCGAGACCACGGCATTGCAGCGCATCATGCGGTTGCCGCGCGATTCGCAACGCACCCGCTGCGGCGGAGCATTGCCGGCCAGGTCGACCGGGCCCTCGACGAAATCCGCGCTGCAGCCCCGCGCCACCCAGACGCTGCGGTCGTCATAGCCCCAGGTGGTGCCCTGGATGCAGTCGAACGAGGAGTTCTGCACCAGCAGGCGCACGCCGTGGCGGGTTTCCGCCGGGCAGTAGTTGCGGCGGTTGTCGCGCGATTCGCAGCGGAACACCCGTGGCTCCGCGGCCGCGGCGGATGGCGTGTCCTTGCCGCCGCCCATGCCCAGGCGCGCGGTCAGGCCGCATCCGCCCGTCAACACGGCCAACAGCACGACGAGTGCTCCCCGCAACATGAAACCCCCCGGATCCACGACGCGCCCAATCTACACGCTGCGCGCTGCCGCGCATGTAAACATTTCGACAATCGCGCCGGTGCATGCGCCTCAGGCGCGCGCGAAATCGAAGGCGAGGACGTCGGCGATGCGTGACGTTCCCAGCATCGCCATCAGCAGGCGGTCGACACCCAGCGCGACGCCGGCGCAGGGCGGAAAGCCGTCGTCCAGGGCCTGCAGCAGCTGTTCGTCGATCGGCGGAAGTACGCCGCCACGGCGGGCGCGCTCGATCAGTTCGCGTTCGAAACGCGCACGCTGCTCACCGGCATCGGCCAGCTCGTGATAACCGTTGGCGAGTTCCAGCGGCCCCAGGAACAGCTCGAAGCGCTCTGCCACCGGCACCGGCGCCACCGCATCCCCATCGCTGTCGCGCACCCGCGCAAGCATGCACTGCGAGGCCGGATAGTCGTACAGCACCAGCAACTGGTCGGCCGGGAAAGCAGGCTGGATGCGGTGGCTCATCACGAGGTCGAGCCAGTCGTCACGGTTGAGGCCGTCGCCATCGACGGTGATGTCGCCGAGCGCGGCGCGCAACATGTCGATCTCGGCGAGCATCGGGTCGATGCCGAGCGCATCGCGGTAGAGCTGCCGGTACGACGTGGCCACCACGTGCGCTCGCCGGTCCACCAGCGCCAGCGCTGCCTGCACGATCGCCGCCGCCTCCTCGGCAAGCTGGCGATGATCCCAGCCCACGCGATACCACTCGAGCATGGTGAATTCAGGGTTGTGGCGCCCGCCCGCCTCGCCATCGCGGAACACACGACCGAGTTCGTAGCAGTCGCCGATGCCTGCCGCCAGCAGGCGCTTGAGCGGGTATTCCGGTGACGTACGCAGCCAGCGGGTGCGCGCCCCCGCATCGATGTGGCCGGTGAAATCCAGCGAGAACGACGCGATGTTGGGCTCGGTGTTGCCGGCCTGCGACATCACCGGGGTCTCCACCTCGAGCACGTCGCGGTCCGCGAAGAAATCGCGGATGAGCGCATTGACCCGCGCCCGCAGGCGCAGCGCCGACGGCGCCGCGGAAGGACGCCAGTCACTCATGCCCGCGCTCGAGGAAGGCCACCAGCCGTGCTTCGTCCCACACCTCGACGCCCAGCGCCTCGGCCCTGGCGAGCTTCGAGCCCGCCGCCTCCCCAGCCACCACGAAATCCGTTTTCTTCGACACGCTGCCACTGATCTTTGCGCCCAGTGCTTCCAGACGCGCGCCGGCTTCATCGCGGGTCATCGACGCCAGCGTGCCGGTCAGCACCACGGTCTTGCCGTCGAGCGGCCCGGTGCTCTGCTGCATCGCCACGGGTGCCGCCGCGAGCAGGCGTTCCATCGCCTCGCCGGCGGCGAACAGTTCCGCGCGCGCGTCGTCATCGGCGAGATACGCCTGCAGGTTGCCGGCACCCGCCGCCGACAGGCCAGCACCCGTCCATCCGCTCGGATTCGCACGCAGCAGCGCGGCCAGCGTGCCGTAGGTCTGGCCCAGGCGTTCGGCGCTCTTGCCACCGAGCTTGTTGACCGGAAGCGTCGACAGCAGGTGCGCAAGGTCCAGGCGCTCGTGCAGGCCCGGATCAGGCGCGCCCTCGTCCTCGAACACGATGCCGGCGGCGAGCAGCGCATCGACGACCGCGACGTTGCCCGGCTGTTCGAAGAACGTGGCGATCGAGCGCGCGACCTCGCCACCGATGTCCGGCAGCGCCCGCAGCAGCAGCGCCGGCGTGGTGCGGATGAAGTCCAGCGAACCCAGCCATGTCGCGAGCGTCTTCGCCGTGGTCTCTCCCAGATGCGGGATGCCCAGCGCGAACAGGAACCGCGGCAGCGTGGTGCGACGGCTGGCGTGGATGCCGGCGACCAGGTTCTCCGCCCACTTCGTCGCCACGCGGCCGCTGCCCGTGTCCACGGCGAGGTGCGCGCGCAGGAACTCCGCGCGTCGCCATTGCGGCGGCTCCTGCGCCAGCGCCGCGCGCGTGGACGCGTCGAGCGACAGCGCACCGCGGCTGTCGTCCACCAGCTGCAGCAGGTCGGCGGCGGTCGCCGCGTCCATCGCCACCTTCATGCGTACGAGGTCGGCGACATCGAGCGCATAGAGGTCGGCCAGCGATTCGACGAATCCGTATTCCACCAGCGCATCGGCCTGCTTCTCGCCCAGGCCTTCGATGTCGAGCGCGCGCCTGGAGGCGAAGTGCCGGAGCGCTTCGCGCCGCTGCGCGGCGCAGGCGAGTCCGCCGGTGCAACGGAACACCGCCTCGCCCTCCTCGCGCACGAGGTCCGACCCGCACACGGGACAGGCTTCGGGCATCGTCCACGGCACGTTTCCGGCCGGGCGACGCTCGTCGATGACGCGCACGATTTCCGGGATCACGTCGCCGGCGCGGCGCACGATCACGCTATCGCCTTCGCGCACGTCGAGCCGTGCGATCTGGTCGGCGTTGTGCAGCGTGGCATTGGTGACGGTGACGCCGGCCACCTGCACCGGGTCCAGCCGCGCCACCGGCGTGGCCGCGCCGGTGCGACCGATCTGGATCTCGATGGCGCGCAGCTGCGTGGCCTGTTCCTGTGCCGGGTACTTGTGCGCCAGCGCCCAGCGCGGCGCGCGTGAGACGAAGCCCAGCGTGCGCTGCTGGTCGTAGCGATCGAGCTTGTAGACGACGCCGTCGATGTCATACGGCAGCGCGTCACGCAGCGCGCCGATGCGGCGGTAGTAGGTGATCAGGCCCTCGAAGCCGGTTGCGGTGTCGACCTCCGCCGCGACCGGGAACCCATAGCCGCGCAGAAGTGCCAGTGTTTCGGAGTGGGTCTCGGGCAGTTCGAGCCCGTCCACCGCGCCGATGCCATAGGCGAAGAACGCAAGCGGCCGGCGCCGGGTGACTGCCGGGTCGAGCTGGCGCAGCGATCCGGCCGCGCCGTTGCGCGGGTTGGCGAGCAGGCGCTCGTTGCGCTCCAGCGCGCGCGCGTTCCAGGCCTCGAATTCCCTGCGCGGCATGTACACCTCGCCGCGCACCTCGAGCAGCGCCGGCGGCGGTGCGCCGGTGTTGCGCAGCCGCAACGGCACCGCGCGCACCTGGCGCAGGTTGACGGTCACGTCCTCGCCGGTCGCGCCATCGCCGCGGGTCGCGCCCTGCACGAACACGCCATCCTCGTAGCGCAGGCTGATGGCGAGGCCATCGAGCTTGGGCTCGACCGAGAAGCGCGGTGCACGGGTGCCGAGCCGCTCCTCGATGCGGCGTTCGAATTCGGCGACCTCGCGGTAGCGGATGCGGTCGTCGTCGCCGCCCTGGGGATCCTCGAACGCGTTCGCCAGCGACAGCATCGGGATCGCATGGCGGACCTCGGCGAAGCCGGCATCGGGTCGCGTGCCGACGGTGCGGGTCGGGGAATCCGCGGTGACCAGGTCCGGGTGCGCGGCCTCGAGTGCCTCCAGGTCGCGCATGAGGGCGTCGTATTCGCCGTCAGGAATCGACGCGTCATCGAGGACGTAATAGCGGTGGTTCGCGTCTTCGATCAGGCGTCGGAGTTCGTCGATGCGCTCGCTGGGGGACTTGGCCATCGGGGAATTCTAAGCGGCGGGGGTGGGCATTGCCTTGCGAGTCGGCGTGGATACCGACGATTCCAAAGGGATGACGGAACGCTGGTTTCGGACGCGCACCACCCACCCGCTCGTCATCCCCGCGAAGGCGGGGATCCAGAGACTGTGCTTTTGCCACCGATGGTTGGCCGGGCGACACCGATGCGGCCCGAAATGACAGCCCGGGCGCGCTGCCCTCATCCGGCGCTTCGCGCCACCTTCTCCCGCAAGCGGGAGAAGGGTCAGTACGCGCTCGATCTGATCATGCGTGCCGAACAACTGTTTCGAACGCGCACGGCCTACCAGCGCGGGCTGCGGGTGACCGGCGGGGCTTCGTTCTGGCGGTCGTAGGCACGCAGTTCGTCGCGGATGTGGGCGACGCGCTGGCGCCCGAGCGCGTTGCGCTGTTCGTCGAGCAGCACGCCTTCCAGCAGCTCGGCCATCCGCTGTGCGGTGGGCAGCATCTTTTCCCACGCATCGAGCGCGCTCACCGGCGCCGGCAGGGTCAGGAAGAATGCGATCGCCGGGGTCTCCAGCGCCTGGATCTCCGACATCTCGAAGCTGCCCGGCTTGCGGATATTGGCCACGCTGAAGATCGGGCCGCGCTCGGGATGACTTTCCACGAGGCGGTGGAACACGTTCATGTGGCCGTAGGTCAGGCCCGCCTTCTCGGCGGCCACGACGATGTCCGGGCCGCGCAGGACCTCGCCCGCACGCGCGGCGATGTACAGGGTCACGATCTTGTCGAAGTCGTCGCTGACACGCCGCCCGAGTTCGGCGTTCGGCGTGGCCGGCTCGCCGACCGCATCGTCGAACAGGTCGAGTTCCTCGGGCTCGCGCGCGGTGTCGGTGCCGTTGCCGGCGGCGTCGAGCTCCTGCTCGATCTGCGCGCCCAGCGTGGGCTCCATGCGATCGCGCTCGCCATTGCGTTCGTCGGTGCGTACCCGCCTGCCCTGCCCGCCCTGGCGTGGGCGGGTGCCGAAGTACCAGATGGCCGCCAGCAGGATCGCGCCTGCAACCAGAATGCCGATCCGCATCAGCCACACATCGGACATCGCGCTATCTCCCTTGCTCGTCATCGGTGCACGCCGGCCGCGGCCGGCGTGCGGAATGGACCATGAGGCCGCGCCAATCGCGCGCCGCCTCGGCCGTCAGGCCGCGCCGGCCAGGCGCGCCGCCTCGGCAAGGTCCACCGAAACCAGCCGGCTGACGCCGGGCTCGCGCATGGTAACGCCACTGAGCTGGTGCGCGGCTTCCATCGTCGCCTTGTTGTGGGTGACGAACAGGAACTGCACCTGCTCGCTCATCTCCGACACCATCGCGGTGAAGCGGCCGACGTTGGCCTCGTCGAGCGGCGCGTCGACCTCGTCGAGCAGGCAGAACGGCGCGGGATTGAGGCGGAAGATCGCGAACACCAGCGCCACCGCGGTCATCGCCTTCTCGCCACCCGACAGCAGCGAGATGCTGGACACGCGCTTGCCCGGCGGGCGCGCCATGATCGTCACGCCGGTATCGAGCAGGTCCTCGCCGGTGAGTTCGAGGTAGGCATGGCCACCGCCGAACAGGCGCGGATAGAGTTCCTGCACGCCGGCATTGACGCGGTCGAAGGTGTCCTTGAAGCGGCCGCGGGTTTCGCGGTCGATCTTGCGGATCGCGTCTTCCAGCGTTTCCAGCGCCGAGTTGAGGTCGGCATCCTGGCTGTCGAGGTATTCCTTGCGCTGCGCGGCCTCGGCGTGCTCCTGGATCGCGGCGAGGTTCACGGGCTCGAGCCGGCGCAGGCGGCCGTCGAAGTCGGCGACCATCTTTTCCCATGCCGGGGCGCTGGCGTCATCGGCCACGTTGGCCAGCACCGCGTCCATCTCGTAGCCCGCTTCGACGACAGCCGCACGCAGCTGGTCGGCGCGGATCACCAGCGCCTGCTGGTCGAGCCTGCGCTGCGAGATCGCCTCGCGCTGGGCCAGCGCATGCGCGTCGCGCTGCTGGCGGGTCTGTTCGAATGCGCGCAACTCGTGTTCGATGCCGTCCAGCGCAGAGCGTGCCGCAGCCAGCGCGTTGTCGGCGAGCACGCGTTGTTCCAGTGCGGACTGGCGTTGTTCCTCGAGGTCACCGACCGGCGCATCGCCGTCGGCGAGCTGCAGTGCGATCTCCTCCAGCCGGCTGTCGAGCTGGCCACGCTGCGCGCCCATGCGATCCAGCGCCTGCGCAAGCCCGGCGATCTGTGCACGCTGCGATTCCAGGCTCAGCGCCAGTGCGTGCGCCGCATCGCGCGACGCGCGTGCGGCATCGCGTGCGGCATCGCGGGCCTGTGCCAGCGCCGTGCGCTCGGCTTCCAGCGCCTGCCGCGCCTGTTCGTGACCCGCCATCAGGCCGATCGCGTCCTCCAGCCGGCCACGCGCCTCGCGCGACTGCGTCGCCGAGCTGTCGAGCGTGGCGATGAGTTCGTCCAGCTCCTGGTCGACGCGGGTGATGCGGTTGCGTGCCGCATCCAGCCGGCCCTGCTGGCTCTGCAACTGGCCGGCGAGTTCGGATGCGCTGCGGTGGGCGACATAGAGCTGGCGCTGCGCTTCCTCGCGCGCCTGTTCGGCGGCCAGCAGCCGCTCGCGACGCTGTGCAGCGGCCGCCTCCAGCTCGCCCTCGCGCTCCTGCAGGCTGGCGATCTCGGCACGCAACGACTGGATCTCGCGCTCGCGCAGCAGCGCACCCTGCTTGGCCGCGCCGGAACGCAGCACGCGCACCCAACCCGCACCCAAGCGCTCGCCATTGCGGGTGATGACCGAATCGCCCTCGGGCAGCGTGGCCTGCAATGCGCGCGCCTCTGCCAGCGTCTCGGCCGCGTGCAGGCGCGCCAGCAGGCGGCGGATCGCCAGTGGGCCGCGCACCCTGGCCGCCAGCGAGGTCGGCGCGAAAGCGGCGTCGCCGTCCTCCGCTGAAACAAGCGCGAGGCGGCCTTCGCCGAGGTCAGCCAGCGCCTGCACCAGTGCTTCGGGCGACTCGACCAGCACGCCTTCGATCAGCTGGCCAAGCGCGCCTTCGACGGCGTTTTCCCAGCCCGGCTCGACCTGCAGCCGCTCGCCGACGCGGGCGGACGAATCCAGCCCCTGCCGGCGCAGCCACTCCACCGCGGCGCCCTGCTCCTGGCCGAGGGCTGCGTGCTGCAGGGTTTCCAGCGACGACAGCCGGCCGCGTGCTTCCTGGGCGCGCTTGCGCAGCTCCGACAGTTCGTCCTGTGCGCGCCGCTGCTCGTCCTGCAGCTCGAGTGCTGCCTGCTTGCGCAGTTCGACGTCCTCGCCAAGGCTGTCCAGCGCGGTGCGCTGTTCCTCGTGGCGCTGTTCGATGCCGGCGAATGCCTCGGCGAGTGCGTCGAGATCCAGCCCGGCGCGCTCGTTCTGCAGCTGCTCGCGGCGACGGTCGCCTTCCAGTGCCTGCCGGTCGAGATAGTCGACGCGGGTGCGCTCGACTTCGGCCGCACGCGCGGCCTCGGCGGACTCGCGGCCATGGGTTTCCCAGCGCTGCTGCCAGTCGGCCAGCGCCGCCTCGGCCTCGCGCAGCATGTCCTGGCGCGTCTCGTCCTCGGCCCGCAGGGCCTCGAGCCGCGGTTCGGCGTCGACGATGCTTGCGCGCAGCGCATCCAGCCGCTGCTGGTCGCCGCTGATATGGCCACCGAGTTCGGCGAGCGCGTTGGCGGTCTCGTCGCGGGCGCGGTGCAGGCGGGCGGACAGGTCACGCTGGTGGGCGATCTGCTGCTCGATGCGGGCCAGCGTGCCGGCCACCTCGTAGACGCCGGCCTGCGCCTTCGCCAGCGTGTCCGCGGCTTCGTGCTGGCGCACGCGGCCGGTCTCGATGCGGCGCTCGGCGTCGCGCTGCTCGGCGATCAGCTGCTCGAGCCGCGTCTCCTCCTGCGCCAGGCCTTCGCGCAAGGCCTGCAGTTCGCGGTCGAGGGTGCGGAATTCCAGCGCCTTCCATTCGGCGTCGCGGATCTTCCGCTCGGCCTGGATCGCGGTGTACTGCTCGGCCTGCTTGGCCTGCCGCGCCAGGTGCTGCAGCTGCTTGCCCACTTCCTCGCGCAGGTCGTTGAGGCGGTCGAGGTTCTCGCGGGTGTGGCGGATGCGCGTCTCGGTTTCCTTGCGCCGCTCCTTGTAGCGGGAGATGCCGGCCGCCTCCTCGAGATGCACGCGCAGGTCCTCGGGCCGCGCCTCGATGATCTGGCTGATCATCCCCTGCTCGATGATCGAGTAGCTGCGCGGGCCCAGGCCGGTGCCGAGGAACAGGTCGGTGATGTCGCGCCGGCGCACCTTGGTGCCGTTGAGGTAGTACGCACTCTGGCCGTCGCGGCTCACCGTGCGCTTGACCGAGATCTCGTTGAACGAGGCGTACTCGCCGGTGATGGTGTGGTCGGAGTTGTCGAAGATCAGCTCGACCATCGCCTGCGAGACCGGCTTGCGCGCGGTCGAGCCGGAAAAGATCACGTCGGTCAGCGAGTCGCCACGCAGGCGGCTGGCGGTGCTCTCGCCCATCACCCAGCGCACGGCGTCGATGATGTTCGACTTGCCGCAACCGTTGGGGCCGACCACGCCGGTCATGTTGGTCGGCAGGTGCAGCGTGGTGGGGTCGACGAAGGACTTGAATCCGGCGAGCTTGATCGTGGACAGGCGCATGCGGCGGACGGTTGCCTCGTGGGCCGGCGCAGGGCGCGGCCGCTCCATGGGTGAGAATCCGGCTTGGGAACAGCCGGTAACGCGTTGATCCTGCTGGGTCACGGAGCCGCGCAGGGCGGCGCCACAGGCGAGTATACGCGGATGGCCGGATGCGCCGGCCGGGGTGCACGGCGGCATCGTGACCACCACGACCACATCCGCAACGGCAGAATCACGCGATGCCTGCAGACCCCCGAACCGCCCCGTCCCGCCCGCAACCCACCCTGCGCGAACGCTTCAATGCGATGCGCAACCTGCCGCCCTTCCTGCGCCAGGTCTGGGCCACCAGCCCCACGCTCACGCTGACCAGCCTCGGCATCCGCCTGGTCCGTGCGGTGATGCCGGTGCTGATGCTCTATATCGGCAAGCTGATCATCGACGAGGTCGTGCGTCTGGTCGGGCTGGGCCTGGGCTTCGTCGACCTTGGCCAGGCCTGGGACAGTGGCCAGCTCGACTACCTGTTGTGGCTGGTGCTGGCCGAATTCGGCCTGGCGGTGCTGTCCGACCTGCTGGGGCGGCTGGTGTCCTACGCGGAAGGGTTGCTGTCGGAGCTGTTCACCAACGCCACCAGCGTGCGGCTGATGGAGCACGCGGCCACCCTGGACCTCGAGGACTTCGAGGATCCGGAGCTGCAGGACAAGCTCGACCGCGCGCGCCGGCAGACGATGGGGCGGATGAGCCTGCTCGGGCAGCTGTTCGGCCAGGTGCAGGACATCATCACCGTGGCGAGCTTCGCCGCCGGCCTGCTGATCTACGCGCCGTGGCTGATCCTGCTGCTGGCGGTGGCGCTGCTGCCGGCCTTCATCGGCGAATCGCATTTCAACGCGCTGGGCTACACCCTCAACTTCCAGTGGACGCCGGAGCGCCGGCAGCTGGAGTACGTGCGCCAGACCGGCGCCAGCGTGGAGAGCGCGAAGGAGGTCAAGATCTTCGACCTCCACCGCTTCCTGATCGACCGCTACCGCACGCTGGCCGACGGCTTCTACGGCGCCAACCGCGCGCTTGCCCGCCGCCGGGCCGTGTGGGGCACGCTGCTCTCCTCGCTCGGCACGCTCGGCTATTACGTGGCCTACGCCTATATCGTCTGGCGCACCATCCGCGGCGACTTCTCGATCGGTGACCTCACCTTCCTCGCCGGCAGCTTCCGCCGCCTGCGGCAGTTGCTGGAAGGCCTGCTGGTGGGCTTCTCGCAGGTCGCCGGGCAGGCGCTGTATCTCGACGACCTGTTCTCGTTCTTCGCCATCGAACCCGAGATCCGCTCGAAGCCCGACGCGGTGCCGGTGCCGCGACCGGTCAGCCATGGCTTCGTGTTCGAGAACGTCGGCTTCCGCTATCCCGATGCCGAACGCTGGGCGGTCCGCCACCTGGATTTCGAGCTGCGCGCGGGCGAAGTGCTGGCGCTGGTCGGCGAGAACGGCGCCGGCAAGACCACCCTGGTCAAGCTGCTGGCACGGCTGTACGACCCCGACGAGGGCCGCATCCTGCTCGACGGCCGCGACCTGCGTGACTACGACCTCGACGACCTGCGCGCCAATATCGGGGTGATCTTCCAGGACTTCGTGCGCTACCACCTCACCGCGGCGGAGAACATCGGCGTCGGCCAGATCGGCTCGATGGATGATCGCGAGCGCATCGTCGACGCGGCACGCCGGGCAATGGCGGACGAGGTGATCGATGCCCTGCCCGGTGGTTACGACCAGCTGATCGGCCGCCGCTTCAAGACCGGCGTGGACCTCTCCGGCGGCCAGTGGCAGAAGATCGCCATCGCCCGCGCCTACATGCGCGATGCGCAGGTGATGATCCTCGACGAACCCACCGCCGCGCTCGATGCGCGCAGCGAGTACGAGGTGTTCCGCCGCTTCAAGGAGCTGTCGCACCAGCGCACCGCGGTGCTGATCTCGCACCGCTTCTCCAGCGTGCGCATGGCCGACCGCATCCTGGTGCTCGAACAGGGCCGGCTGGAAGCCAGCGGCACCCACGAGCAGCTGATGGCGACAGGCGGACGCTACGCGGAGTTGTTCGAGCTGCAGGCGGCGGGCTACCGCTGAGGCTGCTTTCGGCCTTCTCCCGTCTATGGGAGAAGGTGTCCCGCGGGAGCGGTCGGGGAGAGAGGTGCCTGCAGGCGTTTCACAGCTCAAGCTTCTGCTGCGCATCCTCGGGTGCGCTGTAGTCCAGCCGCCCATCGACGATGCGCGCGGCGCCGGTCCACGGGTGCTCCTGCGATTTGCCCGGTCCCATCAGGTGGATGACCGTCCAGCCGCGCGCCTTGAAATCGTCGGAGATCAGGCTGCGGTGGCAGCTCCACCACATCGCCTCGGCGCACATGACCGCGGTGCGGGTACCGCGGGCCACCTCCATCAGGTGCTCGCGCGCCGCGCCGAATGCCGGTGTGTCCATGTAATCCGCGTAGCCACGGAAGCTGGTGTTGCGCCACGCCGTATGTGGTGAATCCGGACGCGGGCGACGTCGGCCGCCGAGTGCCGGCATCGGCATGAACCCGACGCCGTGGGCGTGCAGGCTTTCGGCCAGTGCCTCCGCCGCGAAATGCGGGTGTCGCCGGGAACCCGGATAGCGGCGCACATCGGCCACGCAGGTGATGCGGGCGTCGTGCAGCAGGGCGACGAACTCCTCGAGCGTCCGCGTCGAATGACCGATCGTCCACAGCGTGTCCATTGCCGCAGGCTGCCATCGGCGCCGTGCAGGTTCGATGAGAATGGTTCCCATCGGATAGAATATGCGGTTCTCCCCACGGCACTCCCCGCGCATGTCTTCCGCTTTCGGCACCGAGACGGTCCTCGACGTCCGCCACTGGACCGACGACTACTTCAGCTTCACCACCACCCGCGATGACGGCTTCCGTTTCGAGAACGGGCAGTTCGTGATGATCGGGCTGATGGTGGACGGCAAGCCGCTGCTGCGCGCGTATTCCATCGCCAGTGCCAACTGGGAAGAACAGCTGGAATTCTTCAGCATCAAGGTGCCCGACGGCCCGCTGACCTCGCGGCTGAAGGACATCCGGCCCGGCGACCAGGTGCTTATCGGCCGCAAGCCGACCGGCACCCTGCTGATCCATGACCTGCACCCCGGCCGCAATCTCTATCTGCTGGGCACCGGCACCGGCCTCGCGCCGTGGCTGTCGGTGGTCAAGGATCCGGAAACCTACGAGCGGTTCGAACGCGTGATCGTCTGCCACGGCGTGCGCCACGAGGCCGACCTCGCCTATCGCGACTACTTCACCCGCGAACTGCCGCAACACGAGTTCCTTGGCGAGCAGATCAGCGCCAGGCTGCTGTACTACCCGGCGGTCACCCGCGAGGCCTTCGCGTTCAACGGCGATGACCATCAGGGTCGGCTGACCGCACTGATGGGCAGCGGACGGATGATGGAACAGCTGGGCCTTCCGGCGCTGGACGCCGAGCACGATCGCGCGATGGTCTGCGGCAGCCCGCAGATGCTGGCCGACTTCCGCGCGCTGCTCGACGGCCGCGGCTTCGCTGCCGCCCCGCGCATCGGCACCCCGGGCCAGTACGTGTTCGAGCGCGCGTTCGTCGAACGCTGACGCTGCGCGGTGGCGCGTTCCATGCATTGCCGGCTTGCGATTACAATTCCGGCACTCGCCAGGAGAGCTCCGCAATGAAGATCGTCGTCGCCGTGGATGGCAGCGAAATCAGCCAGCGTGCCGTCAAGTTCGCGATCAAGCTCGCCCGCGCGAGCGAGAAGCCGCAGATCACCCTGGTGGCGGTGAACCCGGAGCTGTTTCCCGGCGTCGAGCGCAAGATCGGCGCCGAAGCCGCTGCGCGCCACCATGCGGAATCCCACGCAGCGATGATCGATGCCGCGGTGAAGACGCTCACCCGCGCCAAGGTCGAATTCAAGGAACGTCGCGAGGTCGGCGACATCGCCGCCACCATCCTCGACGTCGCCCGCAAGGCCCGCGCCGACGTGATCGTGATGGGCTCGCACGGCCGCGGCGCGGTGTCCGGCATGTTGCTGGGCTCGGTCTCGGGCAAGGTGCTGGCGCAGGCCGACGTGCCGGTGACGATCGTCCGCTGATCGCCTGTCGGCGCGCGCCGCGCGCTGCCGGAACATCGGTTCCCTGCGCGCCCGTGCCGATGGTCATGGGTCCCGGTCAGGAGCGGTGGGATATTCTTGGGGATTCCGACGTAGCAGGAACCCGCCGCATGAAGCACCCGCTCAGCCTCGCGCTCGCCGCCGCCATCGCCGGCCTCGGTGCCCCCGCCTTCGCCCAGACGGCCGCCCCGCAGCAGGCCGTCTCCTCCGAAGCGCGACAGGCCAACCCGTTCGCCCAGGTCAGCCCGCTCGACCTGCAGTACCCGCAGTTCGACCAGATCCGCGACGAGCACTTCGCTCCCACATTCGATGCCGGCATGCGCGAGCACCTGGCCGAGATCGAGCGCATCGCCAACAACCCCGAAGCGCCTACCTTCGAGAACACCATCCTCGAGATGGAGAAGGCCGGGCAGCTGCTGGGCCGTGCGACGCGGGTGTTCTTCAACCTCGTCGGTACCGACACCAATGACGAGCGCAAGCGCCTGCAGGCCGAGTACTCGCCGAAGTTCGCTGCCTACCGCGATGCGATCACGCTGAACCCGAAGCTGTTCGAGCGCATCGAAGCGCTGTACGAAGGTCGCGCCTCGCTCGGCCTCGATGCGCAGGGCACCCGCCTCGTCGAGCGCTACTACAACGATTTCGTCCGCGCCGGTGCCGATCTCGACGAGGGCCAGAAGACCCGTCTGAAGGAAATCAACGCCGAGCTGGCACGCCTGGGCACCACCTTCAGCCAGAACGTGCTGGCCGAGGTGAATGACTCCGCAGTCGTGGTCGACACCCGCGAAGAACTCGACGGCCTGACCGAGCAGCAGATCACCGCCGCCGCCAATGCCGCCAAGACCCGCGGCCATGACGGCAAGTACGTCGTCACCCTGCTCAACACCACCGGCCAGCCGCCGCTGTCGCAGCTGACCAACCGCGACCTGCGCCAGCGCATCCACGAAGCCTCGGTGGTGCGCGGCGCGCGCGGCAACCAGTGGGACAACCGCGAGATCGTCGCGCAGGTGCTGAAGCTGCGCGCCGAACGCGCCGGCATGCTCGGCTTCCCGACCACCGCGCATTACGTGCTGGCCGACGAAACCGCGAAGACGCCGGAAGCGGTCAACAGCATGCTGCGCCAGCTGGCCCCGCCGGCGGTCGCCAACGCGCGCCGCGAGGCCGCCGAGCTGCAGGCGATGATCGACCAGGAACAGGCTGCCAAGGGCGAGCCGACCTTCAAGCTCGAGCCGTGGGACTGGGCCTTCTATTCCGAGAAGGTGCGCCAGGCCAAGTACGACTTCGACGAGTCGCAGCTCAAGCCGTACCTGGAGATGGTCAACGTGCTCGAGAACGGCGTGTTCCACGCCGCCACCGAGTTCTACGGCATCACCTTCAAGCACCGCACCGACCTGCCGCTGTACCACCCCGACACGCGCGTATACGACGTGTTCGACAAGGACGGCAGCAAGCTCGCGATCTTCATCTTCGACCCGTATGCGCGTGACTCCAAGCGCGGTGGCGCGTGGATGAACTCGTACGTGTCGCAGTCGGAGCTGATGGGCACCAGGCCGGTGGTGGCCAACCACCAGAACATCACCAAGCCGCCGGCAGGCGAGCCGACGCTGCTGACCTGGGACGAGGTCACCACGATGTTCCACGAGTTCGGCCATGCCCTGCACGGCATGTTCTCGGACGTGGCCTACCCGTACTTCAGCGGCACCAGCGTGCCGCGCGACTTCGTCGAGTTCCCGTCGCAGGTCAACGAGATGTGGGCCGACTGGCCGTCGATCCTCGCCAACTACGCCAAGCACTACGAGACCGGCGAGCCGATGCCGCAGGCGCTGCTGGACAAGGTCACCGCCGCCGCCCAGTTCAACCAGGGCTTCGCCACCACCGAGTACCTCGGCGCGGCGATGCTCGACCAGTACCTGCACCAGCTGCCGGCGGACCGCCTGCCGCAGGCCGGTGACATCCTCGCCACCGAAGCCGCCGCGCTGCGCGAGGCGGGCCTGGACTTCGCCGCGGTGCCGCCGCGTTACCGCACCACGTACTTCAGCCACATCATGGGCGGCTACGCGGCGGGCTACTACGCCTACATCTGGTCCGAGGTGCTCGACGCCAACACGGTGAAGTGGATCGAGGACAACGGCGGCCTGACCCGCGCCAACGGCGACCGCCTGCGCGCCACCCTGCTCTCGCAGGGCGGCAGCAAGGACGCGCTGCAGCTGTTCCGCGACTTCTCCGGCGCCGAGCCGGACATCGCGCCGCTGCTGGTGAAGCGTGGCCTGGCCGGGTCCGCCGACGACTCCGCCGCGCCGGATGCCGGCAACCCGGAACCGGTCAACAGGTAAGACGTTTTTCGCCTCATGGCGAGCAAACCGCCCGGAGCGATCCGGGCGGTTTTTTTTGTTCTTATCCACATCCCCGGGCGCCAGGTGGAGCGCTCGCGCGGCTGTAAGCCCTTCGCCGTGATACGCGCTGCCCGCCGCGCGCACCGGGGCGTGTGCTCCCCCGGCCGAAGTCCGCATCCAGCTACCACGGCCGGCCGCCAGCCATCCATGGCCGGCTGTCCGCACACCCCCCGGTGCACGCGACGGGCTCGGGCGTCCGCAGCTTCGGCACGGAAAACCCGAGCGGTCGCAGCGGGCGGCGCTGCCAGGACCCCAGACCGTCTTCGCAGTTGATCTCCGCCCACACGCGACGCCGGCTCGGGGCTCGCCGCGGACGCAGGGGGATGTCCAGAGCCGGCCATGGACGGCCGGCGGCCGGATGTGGGAGCAGGACGCGGAGATATCCGGCTGGGCATCCCCCTGTGGCCGCGGTGGGCCGCCCGGACCCCATCGAACGCGTATGTCGTCCGGATTAAGGACCGACTCGCGCCCGCGGCGACCAAACACAGCCGTTCCCCGGCATCGCGGGCGCGGCACCCTGACGGTCGGGACGCCCCGAGCGTTCGCCGCGGGGCCCGGTACGATGTCCGGATGCAGCTGCTGCCCTCCCCGCCTGCCACCACCGTCGACGACGACGCATCGCGGCTGGCCGACTGGTTCTCGCAGCATCGTCGGGTCTTCGTACTTACCGGCGCCGGCTGCAGCACCGCATCGGGCATCCCGGGTTACCGCGGCGACGACGGCCGATGGACACGGCCACCGCCGGTGACCTGGCAGGGATTTACCGGCGACCCGGCGATCTATCGCCGCTACTGGGCGCGCAGCCATGTCGGCTGGCCGCGCTTCGACCGCGCCCGTCCCAATGAGGCCCATCGCGCTCTGGCCGCGCTGGACGACGGCGGACTGCTGGCGATGCTGGTGACGCAGAACGTCGACGGCCTGCACCAGCGCGCCGGCAGTCGGCGCGTGATCGACCTGCACGGCCGCATCGACGCGGTCGTATGCCTGGGCTGTGGCGACCGGCTATCGCGTGCTTCGCTGCAGGCCCGGCTCCTGAGCCTCAACCCCTGCTGGTCGCCCGGTCCCGCAACGTCGGCCCCTGACGGTGACGCGGACATTGACGAAAAGGCCGAACAGGATTTCGTGCCACCGCAGTGCATGCGCTGCGGCGGCCTGCTGAAGCCGGACGTCGTGTTCTTCGGCGAAAACGTCCCGCGCGAGCGGTACGGGGCCACGCTCGACGCGTTCGAACGCGCGGACGCGATGCTGGTCGCAGGTTCCTCGCTGATGGTCTATTCGGGGTTCCGCTTCGCACGCATGGCGCACGAGCGCGGGCTGCCGCTCGCCATCCTCAACCGCGGCAACACCCGTGCCGATGGACTTGCCGGCCTCCGTCTCGACGGCGACCTCGGCGGCACCCTCGCCACCGCCGTACGGCGACTGCATCTGCACGACCGGCTGGAGGTGACGGCGCCGGACGATCAGCGCGGCGCGCGGTAGCCGCCCGGCACGCCGTGCGGCGACAGCACCAGCTGCCAGAGCTGCAGGTTGCGCGCGCGGAAGCACGCCATCGACCCGGCGAGGTAGAACCGCCACATGCGACGGAAGCGTTCGTCGTAGCGCGCCGGCAGCCGGTCCCAGGCGGCTTCGACGTTGTCGCGCCAGGCCTGCAGCGTGCGGTCGTAATCGGCGCCGAAGTTGTGCCAGTCCTCGATCACGAACGCGCCCTCAAGCGCCCGCGTCACCTGTGGCGGCGACGGCAGCATCGAATTGGGGAAGATGTACTTCGCGATCCACGGGTCGGCCCGACGTCGGCTGCGGTTGCTGCCGATCGTATGCAGCAGGAACAGCCCGTCCTCCGCGAGGCAGCGCCGGGCAACGCGGAAGTAGGCGCGGTAGTTGCGCACGCCCACATGCTCGAACATGCCGATCGACACGATGCGGTCGAAGCGCTCGCGCAGGTCGCGGTAGTCCTGCAGGCGGATCTCCACCGGCAGGCCGGCACATGCGGCGCGCGCATGCGCGGCCTGCTCGCGCGAGATCGTGATGCCCACGCCCTCCACGCCATGGCGTTCGGCGGCGAACTTCAGCATCTCGCCCCAGCCGCAACCGATGTCGAGCAGCCGCATGCCCGGCTGCAGCCCGAGCTTGCGGCAGCACAGGTCCAGCTTGGCTTCCTGCGCGGCATCCAGGTCGGCGGCATCGCGCCAGTATCCGCAGCTGTACACCAGCCGCCGTCCGAGCATCGCCGCGTAGAGATCGTTGCCGAGGTCGTAATGGCGCTCGCCGACCGCGAAGCTGCGGCGCCCGGCCTGTGGGTTCAACAGCCAGGCATGGACGGCATCGAGCACCTCGCCGGCACCATGCACGCGCTCGCCGGTGCCGTGGTGGATCAGCCGGTGGAGCAGCCCGTCGAGCGAAGCCGTACGCCACCAGCCGTCCATGAAGCTCTCGCCCAGCGCCAGTGAACCCTGCGCGAGCACGCGTGCATAGAAGCGCTCGTCATCGACCTGCAGGTCCCACGGGCGGTCGCCATCCACGTTTACATCGGCTTGCGCCAGCAGGGCCTGCACACGCCGTCGGGAACGGTTGGTGCTTGCCATGGCCAGGTCAGCAGCATGCCGGGAGGCCCCGGCGCATCGAGTCTAGCGCTTCGATCCCCGGGGGAAGCAAGCCTGCCCCGCAGGCGCGCCACGGGCTGCGCGTCGTTATCGCCGTTCGGGCGTGACCGTCTCACCGGTTGCGTCGGCAGGCGTGGCGGTGGAGAACAGGCCCCGGTACTCCTGCGCCACGTGCGGCAGCAGCACGTGCGCGGGCACCAGCACGGACTGGGTGCCGTCGGCGTAAGGCCCCACCTGATAGGGCGGGAAGACGAAGCGCAGCGCCTCGATCCGCCCCTGGGGGTCGAGCACCGGCTCGAACGAATCGAAGTTGTCCGGCTCGGGCGCCGATCCGTCGTCGATCATCCGGCCGGCGGTACGCAGTGCCTCGCTGCGGGCTTCGGGCGACAGTTCCTCGGCGTCGATGCGGGTGCCCAGGGTGGCGTGCAGCTGCTCGCGCACATGGCGCGAGATCGCAGTCCAACCTTCGGCTTCGGGCACCAGATCGCCGGCGCGCAACAGGCGCTCGCGCTGCGGCAGCCAGACGAAGCGCGCCACCAGCGGGTTGCCGTGCGCACCGCCGGTGTAACTGCTGCCGTCCGCGGCCACGGCCACCAGCTGCGGCGACTCCACCAGCATCCGGAACTCCAGCGACAGGTCGTAGACGAGACCCCCGGGGGCCTCCCCCGCGCTGCCCGCGGCGTCCACCAGTTCGCTGCGGGCGGCCTGGCCATAACGGTGGAGTTCGGACGCAAGTCCCGGATAGCGCCGCGCTTCTGGCGGATAGCTGATGCCGACGATATAGCGCGGGGTCTGTTCGATCACGTCCGCGAGGTTCGGCTCGGGTTGCGGCGCTTCGGGTGACGGGGTCTCCTGCTGCGGCACGCCTGCCGCGGACGGCGCGGAACCCGCTTCCTCGTTGCGTCCGCATGCGGCCAGCGCCAGCACGGCCAGGCCGATCCACCAGTACTTCATCGTGTGCTTTCCCCTGTTCACTGTTGTCGCGAGGCTAATCGGCGCCGCGTGATGGCCCCATGCAAAACGCGTGCAATCCAGCTGCCCACGACGCCGATGCAGTAAACGTCGCCCACGAAAAAGCCCGGCCGGAGCCGGGCTTTCTGATCCTGCCGCGAGGCGGGAATTACTCGGGCTGTACTTCGTCAGCCTGCAGGCCCTTCTGGCCCTGGACGACCTTGAAGGAAACCCTCTGGCCTTCCTGCAGCGACTTGAAGCCGGTGCCCTGGATCGAACGGAAGTGGACGAAAACGTCCTGGCCGCTTTCCGGGGTGATGAAGCCGAAGCCCTTGGCATCGTTGAACCACTTGACGGTACCGCTCTGACGCTCGGACATGGTGTTACTCCTTGGTACAAACAGTTGTTGATGGTTTGGCACGACCCGCCTGGGCGGCGTCGAGACTGTCGAGCAAGGGGTAACGCGAAAGCGATGGAGCGGATCGTCCCGGCCGGTTGGCCGTACAGCTTTGATCTACCGCATCGGAGCCACGATGTACCGTGATCCCGGCCTTGAACAGTTCGCGCACGATACCCTAGTTCGAATCGAAAGTGTGAATGCGGAATACGCCTCACGACGACCGGTCGGCACCCCTGACCAGGTCGGCGTAACCGGGGTGCCGGCGGACGTAGGAGGCGGTGTATTCGCACTGCGGATCCACCCGCATTCCCGCGTCGCGGGCATGGTCCAGAGCGGCCGCATTCAAGGTTCCGGCAATGCCGCGCCCGGCCAGCGCATCCGGCACGATGGTATGCAGCACCACCATGGTGTCGCCCTCCTGGCGGTACTCGACGTGGGCGGTCTCGCCATCCACGTCGAGCTCGAACCGGCCGCGTTGCGGGTCATGGCGAACCCCGGTTGGCGTGGTCATGGTCAATCCCCGGTGGCGGGCGAACGGCGCGCGGCGCGCTTGCCCTGGTTGATGCGGTCGCGGGTGCTGTTGCTGCCCTGGATGGCCGGGATGCGGGCCTCGCCTTCGTGCAGCTGCTCGGCACGCCGCGCGGCTTCCTCGTTCTGGTAGCCGGGCGACCCGACTTCGGCACCGGTGCCGCCCAGCGTTTCCCAGGACTTGGGCTGGCGCGCCTGCCCCTGCTTGGCTTCCAGCAACTCGCGGGTACGCTCCAGCGCCTGCTCCGGCGTCAGTGCCTTCTTCGCCGGGCGCGCCTTCTTCGTTGCGCCTTCGGAGGACTCGCTCGTGGAGCTGCCCGCGGTGGACGCGGCGCTCTTTGCCTTCGTCCCGCTACCCTTGGCCTGCTCCGCCGACTTCGAGGACGCGCGTGCTGTCTTCGCGTCGCTGCCGGCTGCTGTTTTTACGGCGGACTTGCGCGGGGTGGCGCTGGCGGAATCACCGCTCGCGGCGCTGCGCCGACCGCCCGCCGATTTCGCCGGTGCAGACGATTCGCTCTGCTTCGACACCGACTTGCGCGCGGACCCCGCGTTCGCGGCCCTCTCGGCTGCCTTGGCGGACTTTCGCTCCTCGCGCTCGACCTGGCGCAACTGCGCCTCGAAGCGCGACAGGATGTCCCCCAGCAGTGTCGCCTTTTCCTTGCTGCGCTCGTTGGCCATGCCGCTGGCGCCACGCTTGGCGCCGGTCCTGTCGCGTGATGCGAGCTTCTGCCGCTGCACCAGGTCGCGGGCGCGATCGCGTGCGTCGCGTGCGCGGCCGACACGCGTGGTGAGTGCCTTGGCATCCAGCTGGCGCAGGGTGTTCACTCGACTGTCGGTGTAGAGCTCCATCTCCTTCTGGTTGAGGAGAGCGGTCGCCTTGGCGCGGGTGATGAGCATTGCTGATGACTCCACTGTGGGGCTGTGCGGACAGCTTTATCACAGCGGACTTTCAGCGGAAGTGAGCGTGTCGACGCGCTGGCGGGCACACGCGGCGCGTGCGCGAAAGCTCAGAAGAACGACGGACTGGCCAGCCGTTCCAGGAACGCCGGGATCACCCGCGGCTCCATCGTGATGGTGAAAAGGACGCCGTAACCGGCACCCCACAGGTGCGCGCTGTGGTTGATGTTGTCGCCGCCGCGCCGGTCCATCCAGATCGAATAGCCGACGTACATCACCGCGTAGAGGATCGCCGGCATCGGCAGGAAGAACACGAAGATCAGCGACCACGGGCTCAGCAGCACGAACGCGAACAGCACCGCCGAGACCGCGCCGGACGCACCGAGACTGCGGTAGTGCGGGTCGTGCCGGTGGCGCAGGTAGGTCGGCAGGATCGCGACCAGGATCGCCGAGAGGTAGAACAGTGCGAAGCCCACCGCACCGATGTAGGGCGCGAACGCGCGTTCGATCAGGCCGCCGAAGAAGAACAGCGTGATCATGTTGAACAGCAGGTGGCCCCAGTCGGCATGGATGAAGCCGTGGGTCACCAGCCGGTCGTACTGCTTCTTCCGGGCAATCGCCGGCGGCCACAGGATCAACCGCTCGAGCAGGCGGGGATTGGCGAACGCCTGCCACGACACCAGCACGGTGGCGGCGATCAGCAGCAGGGTGACGGGTCCGGAGTTCATCAGGTCGGGCCTACGGCCGCATCAGGCGATGCGGTAGTTGTCCTGCATCGGGTAGCGCCGCGCGTAGAGCCCGAACGCCAGTGCGGCGACGAAGGCGAACGCGGCGAAGAAGAACATCAGGAAGGCATTCTCGCTCAACCCGGTCGAGGCGATATACGCGGTCACCGCCTCGTTGCGCACGCCGGCGTTGGTCAGCAGCACCCACAGGCTGCCGAACGTGCTGGTGAGGTACCAGAACGCCATGATCACGCCCTTCATCGCGTGCGGCGCCTGGCTGTAGGCGAACTCCAAGGCGGTGGCCGAGACCAGCACCTCGCCGAAGGTCAGCAGCAGGTACGGCAGGCTCTGCCAGGCCAGCGAAACCTCGGAACCACTGTCGATCCACAGCTGCAGGATGCCCGCCGCGATCCAGGACACGCCGGAGATCGCGATGCCCCAACCCATGCGCCGCAGCGCGGTCACCACGAAGCCCATCCGCCGCAACAGCGGATACAGCACGATGTTGTTGAACGGGATCAGCAGCATCACCAGCAGCGGATTGAGCGCCTGCATCTGCGCGGCGTCCTGGATCAGCCAGCTCGGCCACCAGCCGGCCTCGTGCGGGATCACCATCTCGCGGCCCTGGATGATCCAGGTCGAGGCCTTCTGGTCGAACAGTGACCAGAACGGCGTCACCAAGGCGAACACGATCAGGATGCGCAGCACCGCACGCACGCCGTCGACGGCAGCATCCGGATGCGCGCCACGCGCGCGCTCGAGCTGCAGCGACGCGCCCCAGCCGCCCAGCGCGATGATCACGCCGAGCGCCAGGCAGGCGGTGATCACGAAGTTGAAGTCGGTTGGCCAGAAATCGACCCCCACTGTGGCCGACAGCGCCCACAGCAGCAGCATCGCGACCGCCGACACCATGCCGACCATCGCCACCAGCAGGCCGGGACGGCCCTGCCCCGGCGCCTGCGCACGCAGCGCGGACTTGACCACCTCGAGGAACGCATGCGGGTCGCGGCCCGACGGCGGCACATTGACGTACTCGCGGCGCCCCAGCCAGAAGATGACCGTGGCGATGAACATCAGCACGCCTGGAATACCGAACGCCACCGCCGGGCCGTAGTGGCGCAGGAACAACGGCGCCAGCAGCGAAGCGAAGAACGAGCCGAAATTGATGATCCAGTAGAACGCGTCGAAGACGACCTTGGCCTTGCTCTTGTTGCTCTGGTCGAACTGGTCGCCGCAGAAGCTCACCACCAGCGGCTTGATGCCGCCCGAGCCCAGTGCGATCAGGAACAGGCCGGTATAGAACCCGCTGGCATTGTTCTCGAACAGCGCCAGGCAGGCGTGGCCGGCGCAGTAGATCAGCGAGAACCACAGGATCGTGTGGTACTTGCCGAAGTAGCGGTCGGCGAGCCATCCCCCCAGCAACGGGAAGAAGTACACGCCGATCACGAACATGTGGAAGATGTCCTTCGCCGCCGCGTCGCGCTCGCTGCCCGCAGGCAGGTAGGCCAGCAGCACCGAGCTGATCAGGAACGGCACCAGGATGTTGCGCATGCCGTAGAAGCTGAAGCGCTCGCATGCCTCGTTGCCGATGATGTAGCCGATCTGGCGCGGCATGCGGCCGTTGGCTGGAGAAGCGGAAGCGGGAGTCGTGGACATCTTCTGGCCGGGTACGGGCGAAAGCGTTCAAGGGTAGCCGATAGCGTCCGCCGCCGGCACCAACGAATGGCACGGCCAGCGCACCTGCGGGGCTCGTTACCATCGCCGGTCCTGCCCGTCCGAGCCGCCTGACATGCCGCGCCGCCTCCCGCACCGCCTTGCCCTGGCCCTGCTCCTCGCCCTCGCCGGCACTGCCGCCGCGGCCGACCTGACCACGCATGCAGAGCGCAGCGGCTTCGTCGAGACCGGCCGCTACGACGAGACCATCGCCCTGTGCGACGCCTTCCAGGCCGCATATCCGGATGCGGTGCGCTGCTTCGACTTCGGCACCACGCCGGAAGGTCGCCCGATGAAGGCACTGGCGGTATCGCGCAGCGGCGCGCTGACCCCCGATGCCGCGCGGGCCGCCGGCATTCCGGTGGTGCTGATGCAGGGCGGCATCCATGCCGGCGAGATCGACGGCAAGGACGCGGGCTTCCTTGCATTGCGCGAGGCGCTCGAGGGCACGGCTGCAGCCGGCACGCTCGACCGGCTGGTGTGGGTGTTCGTGCCGGTGTTCAAAGTCGACGGCCACGAACGCTTCGGCGCCTGGAACCGGCCCAACCAGCGCGGCCCGCGCGAGATGGGCTGGCGCACCACCGCGCAGAACCTCAACCTCAACCGCGACTACGCCAAGGCCGATGCGCCGGAGATGCAGGCGATGCTGGGGCTGGTCGAGGCGTGGGATCCGATCGCCTACATCGACCTGCACGCCACCAACGGCGCGCAGTTCGAACACGACATCTCCATCCAGGTGGAACCGCTGCACGCCGGCGACAATGCACTGCGCGCGGCCGGCCTGCAGCTGCGTGACGGGGTGATGGCCGACCTTGCCGCGCAGGGCTCGCTGCCGCTGCCGTTCTATCCCTCGTTCGTGCGCCATGACGAGCCGGATTCCGGCTTCGTCGACGGCGTGTCGCCGCCGCGCTTCTCCACCGGCTATTTCCTGCTGCGCAACCGCCTGGCGATGCTGGTGGAAACCCATTCGTGGAAGGAATACCCGGTGCGGGTGCGGACCAACCGCAACACCATCGTGTCGGTGCTCGACCATGTCGCCCGCCATGGCCGCGACTGGATGCGCGTGGCGCACGAGGCCGACCGCCGCGCCGCCGCCCTCGGCGGTCAGGACGTGCCGCTGGACTGGCGGGCTACCGACGACGTGCGCACGATCGACTTCCGCGGGTATGCGTACACCCGCACGCCCTCCGACGTCTCCGGCACGCTGATGACCCGCTATGACGAGGCCACGCCGCAACTGTGGCGGGTACCGCTGCGCGACACCCTGGTGCCTGCACGCGTGGCGACGGCGCCCCGCGCGGGTTACCTGGTGCCGCCCGCGCAGGCCGCGCGGGTTTCGCGTGCGCTGGACATCCACGGCATCGACTACCGCCGCATCGGGCGTGCGCTGACGCAGGCACCGGTACAGGTGTTCCGGGCCGACGACATCCGCTTTGCCAACGCCTCCAGCGAGGGCATGCAGCGCCTGGACCTCGACGGCAGCTGGCGCGACGAGCCACGCGACCTGCCGGCCGGCGCGCTGTTCGTGCCGATCGCGCAGCCGAAGGCACGGCTGGTGATGGCCCTGCTCGAACCACAGGCGCCCGACGCACTGGCGGCCTGGGGAGCATTCAACAACCACTTCGAACGCAAGGAATACATGGAGGCCTATGTGGCCGAAGCCGTCGCCCGGGACATGCTCGCGGCCGATCCCGCGTTGCGCGAGGTCTTCGAACTCCGGCTGCGCGAGGACGCGGCCTTTGCCGCCGATCCGCGCGCGCGGCTGGACTTCTTCTACCGCCGCCACAGCGCCTGGGACGAGCGCTTCGGCCTGTACCCGGTCTACAGGACCGACGCCGCGCCATGATCCGTGCCGGCCTGCCGGTCGCAGTGGTCATCGCGTGCCTGTGGCTGCTGGCCTGCACGCATGCACCGCCACCTGCAGCTGCCACCGATGCGCCGGGACTGCGCGTGGTCACCCTCAACCTCTATCACGACCGTGGCCACTGGGAGCGCCGCCGCCCGCTGGTGATCGATGGTCTGCGCACGCTCGATGCCGACGTGATCGCATTGCAGGAGGTGCTGCAGAAGGCCGGCCTGCGCAACCAGGCCGAGGACATCGGCGCCGCCCTCGGCTACGCGGTGCACTTCGTCTCCACCGACCCGCCCGGCCAGGATCATCGCTACGGCAACGCCTTGCTTTCCCGGCGGCCGGTGCTGGCGCGCAGCGAGGCCCGCCTGCAGCCGCTGGACGACTCGCGCACCGTCGCGCACCTGCGCATCGACGTGCAGGGGCACGCGGTGGACGTGTTCAACACGCACCTGCACTGGACCGACGACGGCGCTGCGATCCGCGCGCGCCAGCTCGACGACGTGCTCGCACACGTCGACCGCCACGACGCCGGCGCCAGCGTGCTGATGGGCGACTTCAATGCCGAGGCGGACGCGCCGGAACTGCAGGCGCTCGCCCGCGCCGGCTTCGTCGACGTGCCGGCGGCACTGGAACCGGCCGCGAACCTGCGCACCACGCTCAATCCGCACTATTTCGAACGCGGCCGGCGGATCGACCATGTGTTCGCGCGCGGGGCCCGTCTGCGGCCGCTGGCGACACGCCGGGTGCTCGATGCCGCTGCGGACGATGGCACTTGGCCATCGGACCATTTCGGCGTGCTGGCCCAGTTCCGGATCGGGCATTGACCTGGACGCAACCCGGCAGGCACTAGCCTCGCAGGCCCACGCCGGAGTCCACCATGCGCCCATCCATCATTGCCGCCCTCCTTGCCGCCTCGTCCCTGTCGGGTTGCGCGGCCACGCCGTCATCCGCCGGTGAGGCCAGCGCGAGCGTCGAAGGTCGCGCCACCTTCTACGAGAAGCTGCTGATGCCGTCCGATTCGGTGCTGCGGGTCGAGCTCGTCGACATGTCACGCGACAACGACGTGCTGGTGCGCGAGGAATTCAGGTCGCTGCCCGGCCCGCCCTATGCGTTCACCCTGCGTTACGCGCCCGCCAGCGTTCCGGACGGGGCGCGACTGGGGCTGCATGCCGCGCTGTTCACCCCCCGCGGTGAGCGGATGTTCGTCACCGCCGAGGCGGTGCCGGTCGTCGACGGCAGCACGCAACCGGCCGAATTCCGCATGCTGCGCTCGCCGTAGCGCACGCCGGTAGGAGAACCCTCCCCCAGCGGTCTCCGGCCGCGATGCCTGCGCGCGGATCACGCTCCGCCTTCGAGTTCGCCCCAGCGGCGGTAGGCCTCCTCGAGTTCCGCCTGCACCCGGGCCAGCGCCTCGCCATGCGCGGCGATCGACGCGCCATCGCGCTGGAAGAACGCGGGTTCGCCCATCTCCGCGGTCATCGCCGCCTGCTGCGTTTCCAGAGCCTCGATCCGCGCCGGCAGCTGTTCGAGCTCGCGCGCATCCTTGAAGCTGAGCTTGCGCCGCAGCGGCGCCTGCTTCGCCGGCGCTGCAGCGGCAGGACGTGCGTCGCCACCGGAATCCGCCTCTGCCGGACGTGAACCGGACGCCTGCGAGGCCGCGCGTTGCCGCAGCCAGTCGGAATAGCCGCCCACGTACTCGCCCACGCGGCCCTCGCCTTCCATCACCAGCGTCGAGGTCACCACGTTGTCGAGGAAGTCGCGGTCGTGGCTGACCAGCAGCAGGGTTCCGCTGTAATCCATCAGCAGCTCCTCGAGCAGCTCCAGCGTTTCCACGTCGAGGTCGTTGGTCGGTTCGTCCATCACCAGCAGGTTGGCCGGCTGCGCGAACAGCTTCGCCAGCAGCAGGCGGTTGCGTTCGCCGCCGGACAGCCGGGTGATCGGCGCACGCGCGCGTTCCGGGGTGAACAGGAAATCCTGCAGGTAGCCGATGGCATGCTTGCGCGCACCGTTGATCTCGACGAACTCGCGTCCTTCGGCGACGTTCTCCAGCGCGTTCCAGTCCTCGCGCAGGGTCGAGCGGTACTGGTCGAAATAGGCCACGTCGAGCTGGGTGCCGATGCGGATCTCGCCCTGCTGCGGCTGCAGCTGGCCGAGCAGCAGGCGCAACAGCGTGGTCTTGCCGGATCCGTTCGGGCCGACCAGGCCGATGCGGTCGCCGCGCAGGATGGTGGTCGAGAAGCCGCTCAGCAGCGGCGCGCCGTTCGCGAATGCGAACGACACGTCGCGCGCCTCCACCACCTTGCGTCCCGACGCCCCGCCCTGTGTGGCCTGCATGCGCACGTTGCCGGTCTGTTCGCGACGCGCGGCACGCTCGTTGCGCATCGCCTTCAGGCGGCGCACGCGGCCCTCGTCGCGGGTGCGGCGGGCCTTGATGCCCTGGCGGATCCACGCTTCTTCCTGCGCGAGCAGCTTGTCGAAGCGCGCGTTCTCCTGCGCCTCGGCGTGCAGGCGCTCCTCGCGGCGGCGCTGGTAATTGGCCCAGTCGCCCGGCCAACTGGTGACCTGGCCGCGGTCGATCTCGACGATGCGGGTGGCCAGCGCGCGCAGGAAGCGCCGGTCATGGGTGACGAATACCAGCGCGCCGCGCCACTCCAGCAGGAACTGCTCCAGCCAGTCGATGGCGGCGATGTCGAGGTGGTTGGTGGGCTCGTCGAGCAGCAGCAGGTCGGGTGCCGATACCAGCGCACGCGCCAGCAGCACGCGCCGCTTGAGTCGGCCCGACAGCGCCGAGAACGCCGCGTCGCCATCGAGCGACAGCCGCAGCAACGTGTCCTCGACGCGGCGGTCGACTTCCCACGCCCCGGCCGCCTCGATGCGCGCCTGCACGGCGGCGAACGCATCGGCATTGAAGGTCTCCGCGTGCGCCAGCCGGTGGTACTCGGCGAGCAGTTCGCCCTCCGCGCCCATGCCGCTGGCGACGACGTCGAACACGCTGCCATCGGCGCCGGCCGGCACCTCCTGTTCCAGCCGCGCGACGCGCAGGTTGTCCTGGCGGCGGATCTGGCCGTCTTCCGGCTCGATCTCGCCGGCGAGGACGCGCAGCAGGGTCGACTTGCCGGCGCCGTTGCGGCCGATCAGCGCGATGCGCTCGCCGGGTTCGATGGACAGGTCGGTGCGATGGAGCAGCGGCGGACCGCCGACGCCGACATCGACGGCGTTGAGTGTGATCAAAGGCATCCGCGCAGTTTACCCGCGCGCGGGGCTCCGACTGCTCAGGAACTGCACGACAGCATCGAACAGCCGGCGCGGTTGGCGGCCCAGTCCGGGCGCTTGCGTGCGTAGGCCTCGCGCCCCGGCTGGTCGTCATAGGGATGCCGGAACACCGCCTGCAGGGCGTGCAGCGGTGCCAGGTCACCAGCGGTGGCGGCGTCGATCGCCTCCTGCAACAGCCAGTTGCGTGGCACGTAGCGTGGGTTGGCGCGGCGCATGGTCTCGCGGCGCTGCGCGGCATCGAGCGGATCACGCCCGACGCGAACCGCATAGCGTGCCAGCCACTGCGCGAGCGCCGGGCCGATGCGGGCCTCGGCGTCGTAGCCATAGAACGTCCCGAACAGCACGGCATCGGGCGCGGCCGCGGGATCACGCTCGCCCAGGGCACGGTAGAACAGCGTCATATCGGCCCCTCCGTCATGCAGCAGCACCAGCAGCTCCTGCAGCAGGCCCACATCGTCATCGTCCAGCCGCTCGAGACCCAGCTTGCGCGCCTGCGCGGCGCGATCGGCGGTGGTGAACGCCTGCGCATAGCCATCGAGGCCGGCCTGCAACGGCGCCACCTCGTCGAACAGCGGCGACAGCGCCTGCGCCAGCTGGCCGAGGTTCCAGTGCGCGATGCGCGGCTGCCAGCCGAAGCGGTAGCGGCGGCCGCCGGCGTCGGTGGTGTTGGGTGTCCAGTCCGGGTCGAACGGCTCGATCCAGCCGTAGGGGCCATAATCGATCGTGAGGCCGAGGATCGACATGTTGTCGGTATTCATCACCCCGTGCACGAAGCCCACCCGCATCCACTCCGCCATCAGCGTGGCGGTGCGGCTACAGACCTCGGCGAACCAGTCGGCATAGCGGCTTGGCCCCGGCGGCAGGTGGGGAAAGTCGCGGGCGATGGTGAAATCGACCAGGCGGCGCAGCAGGTGGATGTCCCCGCGCACATACGGCAGCTCGAAGCTGCCGAAGCGGATGAACGACGGCGCCACCCGGCACACGATCGCCCCCGGCTCAGGCGCGGCGCGGCCGTCGTAGAACATGTCGCGCACCACGCTGTCGCCGGTGGCGACCAGGCTCAGCGCCCGCGTGGTCGGCACGCCGAGGTGGTGCATCGCCTCGCTGCAGACGAACTCGCGCAGCGACGAGCGCAACACCGCGCGGCCGTCGGCGCCGCGCGAATACGGAGTCGGCCCGGCGCCTTTCAGCTGCAGTTCGTGGCGTCCCCCGTCGCGGCCGACGGCTTCGCCGAGCGCGATCGCGCGGCCGTCGCCAAGCTGCCCGGCCCAGTGCCCGAACTGGTGGCCGCCGTAGTTGGCCGCGTAGGCCTGCATGCCCGGAAGCAGCGCATTGCCGGCGAACACCTCGACAAATGCGGGATCGAGCACGTCGCGTGGCGAGAAGCCGATCGCCTCCGCGACTTCCGGCGACCACGCCAGCAGTTCCGGCCTGGACACCGGTGTCGGCATCACCATCGACCAGGCGGCGTCCTCGACCTGCCGCGTGCCCGGCGCCTGCGAGGGATCGCCGGGAAGCTCGCGGAGGAAGGCGTTGTCGAACTGCAGTACGTTGTCAGTCATGCGGATGAGGATAGACACGCCACGATGACGGGCGCGGCCACACCATGGCCGTCGCGCGCGGCCCTGCGCGCGCTGAACAGGACATGGAGGGGCATGGGAGGTGGCGGAGCCGTGCCGTAGACTAGCCGGTTCCCCAACGAACTGCGCCTTCACCGGTGCGAGAGACCGCGATGAGCGCAAACGAAACAGAGACCAACACCCCCACTTTCGCCGACCTCGGCCTGCCTGACACCCTGCTGCAGGCGCTGACCGCGGTCGGCTACGAGACACCCTCGCCGATCCAGGCCGCCACGATCCCGCCGCTGCTGGAAGGCCGCGACGTGCTCGGCCAGGCGCAGACCGGCACCGGCAAGACCGCCGCGTTCGCGCTGCCGATGCTGGCGCGCCTGGACCCGGTCGCCGGCAAGCCGCAGGTGCTGGTGCTCGCACCGACGCGCGAACTGGCCATCCAGGTTGCCGAGGCGTTCCAGAAGTACGCCAACCACATCCCCGGCTTCCAGGTGCTGCCGATCTACGGCGGCCAGGGCTACGGCACCCAGCTGGGCTCGCTCAAGCGCGGCGTGCACGTGGTCGTCGGCACTCCCGGCCGCATCATCGACCACCTGGAGCGCGGCTCGCTCGACCTCTCGCAGCTGCGCGCGCTGGTGCTCGACGAAGCCGACGAGATGCTGCGCATGGGCTTCATCGACGACGTCGAGGCGGTGCTGAAGAAGACCCCGGAGTCGCGCCAGGTCGCGCTGTTCTCCGCCACGATGCCGCCGCAGATCGCCCGCATCGCGCAGACCTACCTGCGTGATCCGGTGCAGATCGCGATCAAGGCCAGCACCACCACCACCAAGAACACCCGCCAGCGTTACTGGATGGTCAGCGGCGTGCACAAGCTCGACGCGATGACCCGCATCCTCGAGGCCGAACCCTTCGACGCGATGATCGTGTTCGCGCGCACCAAGATCGCGACCGAGGAGCTGGCGGAGAAGCTGGCGGCACGCGGGCTGGCTGCCGCTGCCCTCAACGGCGACGTCGAGCAGAAGCAGCGCGAGCGCATCATCCAGCAGCTCAAGGACGGTCGCATCGACGTGCTCGTCGCCACCGACGTCGCTGCGCGCGGGCTCGACGTGGAGCGCATCAGCCACGTGCTGAACTACGACATCCCCTACGACACCGAAAGCTACGTGCACCGCATCGGCCGCACCGGCCGCGCCGGGCGCGCGGGCGAGGCGATCCTGTTCGTCAGCCCGCGCGAGCGCGGCATGCTGCGCTCGATCGAACGCGCCACGCGGCAGCCGATCGAGCAGATGGACCTGCCCAGCGTCGAGATCGTGAACGCACGGCGCGTGGCGAAGTTCCTCGACCGCATCGGCGAGGGCCTGCAGCACCCGCAGCACGGCATGTTCCGCGAGCTGGTGGAGAACTACGAGCGCGAGCAGAACGTGCCGGCGGTGGAGATCGCGGCAGCGCTTGCCGCCCTGCTGCAGGGCGATACCCCGTTGCTGCTGGATCCGCCGCGCGAGCGGCCGAAGTTCGAGCCACGCGCCAACGATGGCGAACGCCACTTTGAGCGCCCGGAGCGCGCCGACCGCGGACCGCGCCGCAACGCCGACGATGCCGCACCGCGCGAGCCGCGCCCGCAGCGCGTCCAGGCCCCGGAGACCGGCATGGAGACCTTCCGTATCGAGGTGGGCCATGTGCACGGCGTGCAGCCGGGCAACATCGTCGGCGCCATCGCCAACGAGGCCGACCTCGAAAGCCGCTACATCGGCCGCATCGACATCCGCGACGACTACACCCTGGTCGACCTGCCCGACGGCATGCCGCGCGAGGTGATGGAGCATCTCAAGCGTGTGCGCGTGGCTGGCCAGCAGTTGCGCATGCGGCGTGCCGAGGCAGCCGACACCGAGGCACCCGCGCGTCGCGGCGGTGGCTTCAAGCGTGCACCCGGCCAGGCGCCGGGCGGCTTCCGGAAGGGTCCGCCGGGCGGCTTCAAGGGCGGCCCGCGCAAGCCGCCGCGTCGCGAAGGCTGAGCACGTCAAGGCTGCCCTGACCCGCCTTTGGGCGGGTCAGGGCGCTATACCGTGGATCAGCAATCGCCGGTGGAATCACCCTGTTCGCTGGCGCATGGGGCCGGCAGCGGATCCGCCGGCGCGTCCACCGCGGGTACGACGCGCTCCGCGATCGCGTTGGAAACACCGTGCACCACCCGCTGGCGCATATCGGAGGCGTCCAGCACGCGCAGGCCATCCGGCCCCAGCGCATCGGTATCCGGCCCCAGCACCCACACGACCTCGGTCGGCGACGGCCAGTCCAGGTGCGGCGCAAGCAGCGCATAGCCGATCACCAGCGCGACCACGAACAGCACGAGCTTCAGCACCACGCCCACCAGCTTGAAGCCGAGGTACAGCGCCAGCACCAGCACGACGATGCCGATCCAGCTCATGCGGTGCCCGCGGCTGCGTCGTCGGCCAGTGCGGCCAGCGCCGGATCCAGCGCCACACGCTCGTCGAACACGAAGCAACGGCCCTCGTATCCAGTGCCGCCGACACGCTCGAAGTAGCCGAGGATGCCGCCGTCGAGCTGCAGCACGTTGTCCATGCCCTGCGCGCGCATCCACAGTGCTGCTTTCTCGCAACGGATCCCGCCGGTGCAGAAGCTCACCACGGTGGCATCGGCAAGCCGGTCGCGCTGCACGGCTACGGCATCGGGAAGATCGGTGAAGTTGTCGATCGGCAAGGTCAGTGCCCCCGCGAAGGTGCCGTAGGCCACCTCCTCGCGGTTGCGGGTGTCGAGCATCACCACCCGCCGGCCGGCATCGTCGTGGCCCTGCTGCAGCCAGCGTGCAAGCACCTCCGGGGCGACGGTGGGCGCGCGCCCCTCGAGCGGCGACGCATCCTCGCGCCGGAACGCGATGATCTCGCGCTTGACCTTGACCTTGAGCTTCGCGAACGGCTGCTGCGCACTGCTGCTGGATTTCACCTCGATCGCGGCAAAGCGGGCATCGCCGCGCAACCAGCGCAGAAAGCCGTCGATGCCAGTACGTTCGCCGGCGAGAAACAGGTTCAGGCCCTCCCCGGCAACCAGCACGCTGCCCAGCAACGCATGCGTGGCGGCGGTGGTTGCGATGGCATCGGCGAGCGCACGCGGATCGGCGATGCGGACGAAGCTGTAGGCGGCAATGCTGGTGAACATGCGCATAGTTTACGCGCCCGTGCCGTCTCTCCCGCTGCCAGGCCCCCGGTGTTCAGACCTGCTTCGGCCGCCCGTCCGCATCCAGCGACGTCGCCGCCCACATGTTGTCGACGAGGTTGGGATAGCGCCGACCGGCACTGCGTGCACGGTCCCGTGCCATCGCGCGCTGGGCATCGGACAGGCGTACGCGCGCTGCCGCCGGCCTGGGGTTGCCGCGCTGCCACGGCTTCGGGCGCGACTTCGGATCATTGAGGATCTTGCGCATGGTCCACTCCGGGCCGGGCCATGAACAGAAAACGGCGGCCCGAGGATCATCCCGGGACCGCCGTCGGTTCGCAGTGAGCGCGGGTCAGGGTGCGGACTGCGTTTCCACGTGGTCGCGCACCCAGCGGTCGAACAGGCGCACGCCGAATGCGGTGGCGCCGGCCGGCGTGGTGGCGGTGCCGCCGGTCTCGATCCAGGCCATGCCGGCGATGTCGACATGCGCCCATGGCGTGCCCTTGCCGACCCATTCGCCGATGAAGTGCGCGGCGGTGCCCGAACCCGGCCGGCCGCCGCCATTGCGCAGATCGGCGATCGGCGATTCCAGCATCTTTCCGTAGCCCGGATGCATCGGCATGCGCCACAGCGCATCACCGGATGCTTCGCCTGCGGCAAGCAACTGGCCTGCGAGACTGTCGTCGCGGCTGAAGAGGCCCGCGTAGTCGCCGCCCAGCGCGGTGACGATGGAACCGGTCAGTGTCGCGATGTCGATGATCGCGCGCGGCTGGTGGCGGTCCTGCACGTACCAGATCGCATCGACCAGTACCATGCGCCCTTCGGCGTCGGTGCTCATGACCTCGAAAGTCTTGCCCGACGCCGTGCGGATCACGTCGCCCGGCCGCGTGGCGGTGCCCGACGGCATGTTCTCCGCCAGCGCGGCGACGGCCACGGCGTTCACCGCGGCACCGCGCCCGGCAAGGCCAAGCACGGCACCCACCGACGAAGCCGCGCCGGCCATGTCGTACTTCATCCGCCACATGCCGTCGCTGCCCTTGATCGACAGGCCACCGGAATCGAAGGTGATGCCCTTGCCGACGAACGCCACCGGCGCTTCGCCACGACCGGCACCGTCATAACGCACCACCAGCAGGCGCGGCGGACGCGCACTGCCCTGCCCCACGGCGAGGATGCCGCCCATGCCCAGGCGCTGCATGGCCGGGACGTCGAGCACCTCGATGGTTACGCCCCGCATGCCGCTGAATGCCTGGCGGGTGCGGCGGACGAACTCCTCCGGATACACCGCGCTTGCAGGCTCGGTCACCAGGTCACGGGCAAACTTCACGCCGTTGGCAACCGGCGCCCAGTCGCGCTGGAAGGCCTGCGCCGCCGCCGCACCATCGCGGCTGCGCACCACCAGCGTGCCTGCGCCTGCGCGCGGGCCATTGTCATCCTCACGCTGCGAGCGGTAACGGTCGAAGCGGTACCCACCCAGCGCGGCGCCGAACGCGAGCTGCTGCGCCGCCGCGGGCTCGTCGCCCTGCCACAGCAGTTCGACCGAATTTGCGGTGCTGCCGGCAGCGAAGCGGCCGACACGTCCGCCCACGTCCTCGAGCGTGCGCGCGGTGGCAGCATCGCTGCCCATCCCGACCACCAGCACGCGATCGAAAGGTGCCAGGCCCGGCAGGTCGAGCTGGGTCTCCGCGCGGCCCTTGTAGCCGGCTGCCGCGACGGCGCGTGCCAGCGCACCGCCGGTTGCGGCGTCGACTTCGGCGAACGCACCGCCCTGCGCACCCTCGCCACGCATCGCCAGCGCGATCGTGCCGCCGGAGGGCACGGCATAGGCATCGAAGCGGATCTCGCGCTGTGCGGCGGCAGGCAATGCAAGACACGACAGGAACAGCGCCAGCAGCAGGCGCTGCAGCGGAGGTGATCGGAACATGCGGACTCCAGACGTACGGATGGAACGGCCGATGCGGCCGCGAAGTGTCCGACCATAGAGAAAACGCGCGCCGGGGCCGGGTGCCGTTGGTCACGGCCCGTGGCGACTACGCGTTACCGCAGACCGCACCGGTCGATGGAACTGCATGCCATGCGCAGTGCACGGCTGCGACCGACAGGCCCGTCTGGCGGTCAGCGCCCGGCCGTCAGCGCCAGCCGTCAGCGGCGGGCGTAATATGACGAGGACGCGCAGACCACCACGTCCTGCGCGCTCGGTGCCGGCATGTCCTGCCCGCGCAGGCCCATCACCCGCACCACGTCGTGCTCGCCCTCGGCGACCTTGGTGATGGCGAGATAACCCGTTTTCATGTCGCGGCAGATCGCGTTGCCCGGCGCACGCGTCGGCCACTTTTCCGCCACGACCCGGCGCAGCTCCACCGGATGCTCGGTCCCGATCATCATCGCGTCGGCATAGCGCTGGCCGGGCAGGAACTCGTCGCCGCCGCGCAGGATGGCGATGCGCTCGGTCACGAACTCGGCTCCGTTCTCGCCGACGATGCGAGAACCCTCGATGGTGATACTGCCGGTGATCGATTCCGCGGTCGGATTCCCGGTCTCGAACGGGCCGAGCGCGACCGGATGCAGCATCGGCGGTGCGGCACGCGAACCCGGGCGCAGCTGCGGGTCATGGCTGGGGACGTCGGCCGGTGGAGGCGCCGCGGTCACCACGATTGGCGCGGTGGTCGAGACGTGCGTGGCGGGCGTGTCACCGATGTCCTGGCAGGCGGCCAGTCCGGTCGCCCCGAGGGCGACGAACAACAGTCGGAGGGGTCGCGAGGTCATCTTCAGCTCCGTGAAAACTGCGCGCATTATCGGGACTGGTCCCTGCACAGATGTTCACTTTCCGTAAGCCGATGTCTCCCGGACCCGCGGAGTGCGACCGCCTGCTCAGCCCGCCTGGTACTCCAGCACTGCGCATGCCTCGATGTCCTCGGCCCCGGCCGCCGGGGTGGATCGACCCTGCAGACCAGCCAGCCGCACGACCTGTTGCGCACCTTCGTTGAGCATGACCAGCGCTACGAAGTCGGCATCGCCCGAGGCACACAGCGGCGGGCCGACACGTGCAGGTGCTGGCCGCGATGGATCGTCTTCCATCGGCACGCCGTCGCGCCCATCCGAGGGGGTGGCATCGCCCGCGACGGGGAGCGGATACACGCGGCGCAGTTCCACCGGTTGTTCGGCACCGACCATCAGCAGGTTGGAATACCGCTCGCCCGGGCGGTACTGGTCATCGCCGCGCACGATGGCGATGCGCTCGGTAGGCAGGTCATCACCCTTGGCGGCGGAGATCGCGTGATCGGTGACCTCGATCGCGCCGGTCGCTTCAGTGGCGCGGTCACCGCGCGGCTGGAAGCGGCCGTTCACCAGTGCCTGCAGCTCCGGAGGCGCCGCGCGTTCAAGCCGGCGAACGGCAGGATCGTTGGCCGGCACGCCCTCGGGCGCGGGCGCGCCTGCGCCGTGCGGGGACGACGGCGACGGGTCCGGGGCGCGATCCCCGCAGCCCGACAACGATGCCGCGACAGCGGCCGCAAGTGCGATAACAAGGCTCGATTTCATCACGGATCCGCAAGCGATCGGCCGGCACCGATCATAGGATTCCGGCATTCAGTGCACGTGAGCGGATGAACGCACATCGCGGCTCGCGATCGGGACCACTCAACGCTAACGCCAGAGCAGATAGCCCGGCAAGGCCATCAGCGCCAGCAACCCGAGGATCGCCAGCACGCGCAACAGCACCCAGGCGGGACGGTCCCGCAGCATGTCGGCGAAGCTCTCGTCCTCGCCGCGCGCACGCGCCTGCGCAAGATCGGCGCGGACACGCTCGCGCAGTTCCTGCTGGTAACCGTCCATGAGTCGGCGCGCCTGCGCATGGTCTTCGTCATGCTTGATCCAGATCGCGCCACCGGTGATCCCGAGTGGGCCGGGCCTGGTCTGGTACCAGGCGATGCGATGGGCATCGAGGAATGCACGGACGCCATCGGCTTCCTCGTCCGGGACGTTACGCAGGTGCAGCAGGACTTTGGACATCGAACAGCCGGGCGACGCGAGGGACGATCGTCATTCTAGCGGCGTGTCCGCCCCGATACGCACACGGCCCACCCGGTTTACCGGATGGGCCGTGCAGACGCATGGAACCAGGTGCGCGACTTACGAAGCGCCCTTCATCGCATGCTTGCGGGCACGCATGAGGTCGTGGCAGGCGCGCACCTCCGGCATCAGCCGGGTCACGACACTGCGGGCGGCCGCCGGGGTGCTGTCGTCCTTCACCGCATCCTCGAATGCATGCAGCAGGCGATCCTCGGATTCCTCCAGCTCGGCGACATAGCTGTATTCCTTGTCGCCCAGGGCGGCGCGCACGCGGGCATACATCTCCTGCATCGAGCCACGCAGGGTCCCCGAGTCCTCGGGGTCGCCGCCCACCGCCTGCACCGCGGCGCCCAGCTCGGCGATGATCGTCGCCTTGGTGCCTGCAATGCGGGTGAACAGCGACTTCAGTTCGACATCGTCGATCCGGGTGGACGCATCCTGGTAGAACTCCTGCCCGTCGCGGGCGATGGCGATCAGGTCGTTCAACGTCCCGGTGGTTCGGCTCTGCTGGTTCATGGTGTCTCCTGGTGATCGTGGGGGTTACGGGCCCGTCGCACGCGCACACGGCAGCTGCGTATCGGGCCACGGCGCATCGTGTCGGCGCGTAAGCGCGATGCATCGATGCGGCGTACCCAGGCTAACGGCGCGGCGCTCAAAGGCATGTGAGCCATGCGATCACGCAGTGCTTACGAACGGGCGTCGGGACCGGAGCCGCCTGCACGCTCCACGCGGCGCCGATCGCCGCCCGGAAACGCGAAAGGCCGGCATCGCTGCCGGCCTTCCGTCGATGGCTGCCCTGTCGCTCAGCGCTCCGCGTCGGGCAACGCGTACTCGAGCTGGTAGGCAGGCGGCTCGCCGCCCGGCCCGGTGAGGTAGTGCTCCATCCACTGCATCAGCCGCATCGCGTAATCCCAGCGCGATGCCGCGCGCTGGTTGCCGTGGCCCTCGCCGGGATACAGCACCAGCCGCACCGGCGCCTGCCCGGCCAGCTGCAGGTAGCGGTACATCATGTAGGACTGCATCACCGGCACCCGCGGATCGGCCTCGCCGTGCAGGATCAGCGTCGGCGTGCGCGACTTCTGCGCGTGGGTGATCGGGCTGGTCTGGCGGTACATCTCCGGGTTCTCCCACGGGAATGCACCCATGTGCACCAGGTGCTGCTCCTGCGGGATGTCGCCGGTGGTGACCAGGCTGGCCTGGTCCGAGATGCCGACGAACATCACCGATGCGGCGAAGCGCTCGCTGTAGTACGTGGCACCCCACGCACTGGCGTAGCCGCCGTAGGAACCGCCGGTGATGCCGACGCGCTCACGGTCGACCAGGCCGATATCGACGAGATGGTCGACGCCATCGACGAGGTCGTCGAACTCCTCCATGCCCGGCCGGCCGTAGCCGGATTTCGCAAACTCCACGCCGCGGCCGGTGCTGCTGCGGTAGTTCGGGAAAAAGCTAGCGAAGCCGCGCGCGGCGGCCACCTGCGCGGGCTGCGAATAGCCGGTGAGCCAGCCATTCGAGTAATGCGACTCCGGCCCGCCGTGCACGACCAGGATCAGCGGCACGCGCTGGTTGCCGCGACGCTCGAGCGGATGCACCAGCATGCCCTCGATCTCCAGACCGTCGCGTACGCGGTAACGCACCACTTCCTGCCGTGCGAGACGCACGTCGGCCAGCCACGGGTTGCTGTCGGTCAGCCGGCTCGGCGCCGCCTGCCCGCGGCCGAGGACGAAGACCTCCTGCGGATGCTGCGGGGAATGCCCGACCAGCGCGAGGTCGCCGCTGCCGCGTGCCACGCTGAGTCCGCCCCACACCGGCGAACCCTCCGCCGCCAGCACCGTCTGCGGGTTGCCGCCATCGGCATCGATCTCGCCGATCCGGGTCTGCACGCCCTCCTGGCTCAGGAACACCAGGCGATCGTTGCCGCGCCAGTCCACGTGCGAGACATGTCCCAGCAAGCCCGGCAGCAGGTCGCGCTGCGCGCCACCGTTCTTGCCGACGACGGTGAGGCGGCCATCGGCGGCATCGTTGCGATCGGCGGCGGAAATCACCGCGAGGTGTTCGCCGTCCGGGCTCCAGGCCAGCTGGCCGAGCTTGCCCGGATTGTCGACGCGTCCAAGTTCGCGGCCATCGGTATCGACGATGCGTACCCGCGCGAACACCAGCGTGTCGTCGGTGAGCTGGCGCGGGGTGACCACCAGGGCCAGGCGATCGCCAGCCGGGCTCCAGTGCACGCTCTGCACGCTGCCGTCGATCTTGAGGGCGCGCGCGTCGGCACCGGCGTCGACGTCCTGGATCCACAGCGCGGTCGGGCGCCAGTCCTCTTCGTAGACCTTCTGGGTGAAGCCGTGCTTGCGCTGCGCCGCCAACGCGTCGCTTTCCGGCTGCGGCGCCAGCAAGGCGACGCGGGCGCCATCGGGCGACAGGCTGTAGCCGGAGATATCGGTCTTGAGCGACGCGAATCGCACCGCTTCGCCACCGCGCAACGGGATGCGGTACACACCCCGGGTGCCGTCGCTTTCGCGCTTGGACAGGAATGCCAGCGAGCGGCCATCGGGAAACCACTGCAGCGCCGCGATATTGCTCTTGCCGGTCACGTAGCCGCGGCTGTCGCCATTGCGCGACACCACGTGCAGCTCGGTGCGTGCGGGACCGTCCTCGTCCACGCCCGGCTGCCGCGGCACCGCCAGCACATAGGCGATCTCGCCGCCATCGGGGCTGATCGCCACGCCCGACGCGGTGCGCGTCTTGGCGATCTGCTCCAGGGTCATGCCAGCTGCCTGCGCCATCACTCCGACCGGCAGCAGCGCCGCCGCCAGGCCAAGGAACCAGATCCGCCTCATCCGTGCACTCCATCCCGACAAGGCGGCAACTTTGCCACAGCGCCAGCGGCATTCCGCGCCGTGGTGCAGGTCGACGCGACGGGTTGCAGCCGGCCTGCCGATTCCCCTAGCCTGCCGGCACGCACCACTTCTCTGGCGTCGTGAGTCGACCGGCGTACTCCCAACCCCAATGAATCAGGAGATCCCATGGAGATCGCGGCCGAACGCGTGGTCAGCTTCCACTACACCCTCACCGACGATGCCGGTGAAGTCATCGACCGCTCGCCGGACGATCGCCCGCTGAGCTATCTGCACGGTGCCGGCAACATCGTGCCGGGCCTGGAGAACGCGCTGACGGGCCACGTCGCCGGCGACGAGCTGGTGGTCGACGTCGAGCCGGAGCTCGGCTACGGCGCACACAATCCGCAGATGGTGCAGTCGGTGCCGAAGCAGGCCTTCCAGGGCGTGGACAGCGTGCGCCCGGGCATGCAGTTCCGCGCCCAGACCGAGGGCGGATCGTTGCTGGTCACCGTGGTCGAGGTCGGCGAGGACGAGGTCCGCGTCGACGGCAACCATCCGCTGGCCGGCAAGACCCTGCATTTCGATGTCCGTATCGCCAGCGTGCGCGCGGCGACCGACGAGGAAAAGCAGAACGGCCACGCGATCGACGCCGGCTGAGCGCCGGCAGCCTGTCTGATCAGCGCTTGGTAACGAGCGCGCGCCGCAGGTTGGCGCGCGCCGCGGTATCCAGCCGCGCGTGGAATTCGGCGCTGAGGTAGATCCGTGGGCGCCGCAGCAGCGCGGCGAGGAAGCGCCGCCGCTGCATTCGGTACAGCCAGCCCGGCACGCGGTCGCGGTATTCGGCGGCGATCGCACGGTCGTAGGCGTCGAAGCGCGCCGCCGGTGCGCCGAGGATCGCCATGTCGCAATCGAGGAAGCGACGGGTGTCGTCGCCATCGGCATCGTCGGGGAAGTCCTCCGGCTGATGCTGGCCGTGCCGCGCGGTCAGCTCGATGAGCCCGGCGACGCGCGCCGCATCGATGCCGGCGTCGGGCATCCAGCGCGCGATCGCCTCGCGCGCCAGCACCGCGGATCGTGCCTCGTTGTCGGTCGCGCCGGGCACGTACACCGCGTCGTGGTAGAGCACCGCCAGCCACACCTCGCGGGGCCGATGCCAGCCTGGCGCCGCCAGGATCCCGGCCATCTCGCGCATCACCTCGCCGACATGGGCGAAGGAATGGTAGGCGCGCGGCGGATCCGCGTAGGCCGCTTCCAGCGCCGCACGCTGCGCCGGCGCAAGCTCCGGCATGCCCGGAACGTCATAGGGATCGAAAGCCACGTTCATGGCGTTCCTCCGGGCAGCCGCCTGTGCCCCCGCCGGTCGGCGAGCAGGCCCGACCAGATGACGAGGAGCCAGAGCACGATGACCGCGATCACCGCCTTCTGCGCTGCCCCGCGCGGCAGGTCGTCGACCAGCACCAGCGTCCACAGGCCGGCGAAAGCGGCCATCGCGATGGCCAACGCCAGCGGCATCCGCGTGCGCCAGCGCACGTCGTGGCGCAGCCACGCGGACTGCACCAGCATCGCCACGGTGACGCAGAGGAACGCCGCCTGCGCCGACAGGCCGTGGACCCAGCCGACGAATGTCGGATCGGCGCCATCGGCATCCATCGGCGCGAATGCGGTCACCACCAGCGACGCCGCGCCTGCGACGAACAGCAGCGTCGGCCCGCCGCTGCGCGCGGAAGGCGCCAGCGCAGCCTGCACCGCAAACGCGATCGTGACGATCGCGATCGCCAGTGCGCAGTACGCCAGCTGCAGCCAGCCGCCATATGGCTGCAGCAGGTAGCGGCTCATCTGTGCGTCCAGCCAGTGGAGGTCGGGGCGCAGCGGATGGATGCCGATGGCGATGCCGACGAACAGCGCCATCCCCGCCGCCGCCAGCAGCAGGGATATGCGTGAACGCGCGTAACGGAGGTCTGGCGATGGGGACATGGGTGAAAGCGTCGGCCGGGTCCGGTGGATTGTCCTACAGAGGCCGGCCCGCGACGCCGGGCTGCGCTTACACTTTCGCGATGACGGAATTCATCCCCCCCGGCACGCGCTTCCTCCAGCTCGAGCAGCCACTGCCGATGAAGCGCGGCGGCGCACTACGCGGCGCGCGCATCGCCTACGAGACCTGGGGCACGCGCTCGGCGGCCGGCGACAACAGCATCCTGATCCTCACCGGGCTGTCGCCCGACGCGCATGCGGCCAGCAGCGAAGACGACCCGTCGCCCGGCTGGTGGGAGGCCATGGTCGGTCCCGGCAAGCCGATCGACACCGATCGCTGGCACGTCGTCTGCGTCAACACGCTGGGCAGCTGCAAGGGCTCGACCGGACCGGCCTCGCCCTCGCCGGAGGACGGCCAGCCCTACCGGCTGCGCTTCCCGGACATGTCGATCGAGGACGTCGCCGATGCCGCGGTCCGCGTGGTGGACGCGCTCGGCATCGAGCGCCTGGCCTGCGTGATCGGCAACTCGATGGGCGGCATGGCGGCACTGGCCTTCCTGCTGCGCCATCCCGGCCGTGCGCGCAGCCATATCAACGTGTCCGGTGCCGCGCAGGCGTTGCCGTTCTCGATCGCCATCCGCTCGCTGCAGCGCGAGGCCATCCGCCTGGATCCGGACTGGAACGGCGGTCACTACGACGACGCGCACTATCCCGAAAGCGGCATGCGCATGGCGCGCAAGCTCGGCGTGATCACCTATCGCTCGGCGCTGGAGTGGGATGGCCGTTTCGGCCGCGTGCGGCTGGATTCCGATCGCCGCGACGACGAAGACCCGTTCGGCCTCGAGTTCGAGGTGGAGAGCTACCTCGAGGCGCACGCGCGACGTTTCGTGCGCAATTTCGATCCCAACTGCTACCTCTACCTAAGCCGCTGCATGGACTGGTTCGACATCGGTGAGTCGCTGGGCGGGGACACGCTGGCCGGGCTGGCGGCGATCCGCATCGAACGCGCGCTGGCGATCGGCGTGCATACCGACATCCTGTTCCCGCTGCAGCAGCAGGAGGAGATTGCCGACGGCCTGCGTGCCGGCGGTTGCGATGCGCGCTTCCTGCCGCTGCCTTCGCCGCAGGGGCACGACGCCTTCCTGGTCGACTTCGAGCGTTTCGGTCCCGCCGTGCGCGGATTCCTCGACGCGCTCTAGGCTGCCGCCGCGACGATGCCGGCCCGGTCGCGGTGCTTGGCCTAGAATGATCGCCATGAACGAGACCGCCCTGCCCGACATCCGCTTCACCGGCCGCGACAAGCTGGTGCGCGCCATCGACGCCGCGGTCGCCAGCGGCGGCGAGCATGCGGTGACCGCCGCGCTGCGCACCGTGCTGTGCAACGTGATCTGCGATCCGGAGGTCGAACTGCCGGCGTGCGTGCACGAACCCGTCGCCGACCACTACGCGCGCCGCGAGCTCTATCGCAGCCCGGAGCACGGCTACAGCGTCGTCGCGATGACCTGGGGGCCGGGCCAGGCGACCCCGCTGCACGATCACTGCGGCCTGTGGTGCGTGGAAGGCGTGTGGCACGGCGTGCTCGAGATCACCCAGTACGAACTGCTGGAACGCGCCGGCGAGCGCTTCCGCTTCCGTGCCGCCGGCGGCATGCAGGCGGGCCCGGGCAGCGCCGGCAGCCTGATCCCGCCGCACGAGTACCACACCATCGCCAACGCCAGCAGCGACCGCGTCGCCGTGTCGGTGCACATCTACAAGGGCCCGATGGAACGCTGCGCGCGCTTCGTGCCCGAGGAGGGCGAGTGGCACCGGCGCATCGACAGTCCACTCGCGGTGGATCCGGCCCGCTGAGTGCCTCGCAGCGCCGGCAGCTGGCGCTATACTCGCGCTCCGCGCCGGAGTGGCGGAATCGGTAGACGCAGCGGACTCAAAATCCGCCGCCCTTAAAAGCGTGCGGGTTCGAGTCCCGCCTCCGGCACCACCGGCCCACAGGCCGGTCAGCGCGTCGCCAGTGCGGATACGGCGACGGCTCGACTGGAATCGGGCCATCTCGGAAACGGACTCCCGACATGCTGGACCTGGACGACCTGCTGGCGCCGATCGACGCCACCTACCCTGCCGGCGAAGACCTGGCGTTTTCCTCGGAACTCGACCTGATCCAGGAAGCGCGTCGCGCTGACGACCCCACCCTCGAACAGGGTGACTGGGTCACCGACATCAAGAGCGCCGATTGGGCGATCGCCGCGCGCATGAGCAGCGAGCTGCTGCGCACCCGCACCAAGGACCTGCGCATCGCCGCCTGGCTGGTGGAGGCCAACGGCCAGCTGCACGGGTTCAGCGGGCTTGCGCAGGGCTACCGGCTCGTCGCCGGCCTGTGCGACCGCTACTGGGACGAGCTGCACCCCCTGCCCGATGGCGACGACCACGAAGAGCGCATCGGCAACCTGGGCTGGCTGCTCGGCAACTCGCTGCAGTGGCTGCGCACATTGCCGATCGTGCAGGCGCCACAGGGGCGCTTCGGGCTCGGCGCGTTCGAAGCCGCGCACGCGCGCGGCGAACAGGATCCGGGCGACGGCCGCCCCGGCCTCGACCTGCTCGACGCCGCGCGCCGTGACACTCCGCACGGCTTCTACCGCGGGCTACTGAACGCCGTGGACGATTGCGCCGAGGCCCTGCACGAGCTGCAGCTGGCGGTGGATGCACGGCTGGGCGTCGACGGCCCGAGCTTCTCCGCGGTCAACGACCAGATCGACACCCTGCGCCGGATGGTCGGCCGCTTTGCCCGCGAGGCGGGCGTGCTTTTCGACGGGACCAGCAGCGGCGACGCGACCGACGTGCCAATGTCTTTGGACCCAACGCCGACGCCGACGCCGGATATCGCCACTGCTGGCAACGCCGCGGTCGCGGCGGGTGCGCCGGCGTCGCGTCGGCAGGCACTCGCGCAGCTACGCCAGGTCGCGGAGTTCTTCCGCCGCACCGAGCCGCACAGCCCGGTCGCCTATCTGGCCGACAAGGCCGCGCGCTGGGGCGAGATGCCGCTGCACGTGTGGCTCAAGCGCGTGATCAGGGACGACGCGACGCTTGCGCAGATGCAGGAACTGCTCGACGTCGAGGATGTCCCACAGGATCCGTACGGCTGAGCGCTACAGCACCTTGAACTGGATGCGGCGGTTGCGCGCGCGGCCTTCGTCGCTGGCGTTGTCGGCGATCGGCTCGTCCGGGCCGACGCCGAGCACGCTGAGGCTGTCGACGGAAATCCCCTGACCGACCAGGTAGTCGCGCACCGCGAGTGCGCGTGCCTGGCTCAGCGCGATGTTCCCCTGCCGGGCACCCACGTCGTCGGTGTGGCCGACGATCTGCACGCGCGCGTCGCCGATCTCGCGCAGGCCCGAGGCCATCTCGTCGAGGATGCCGCGCCCGATGTCGGTGAGCTGCGCGCTGCCGCTCTGGAACTCGACGATGCGGTCGCCCAGTGTCGCGTCCAGCAGGCCCTGGCCCGACCCGCCGGTGCGCAGGCTGTTGGTGACCGTATAGCGGCTGCTACTGGCAAGGCTGAGCTCACTGGCGACCTGCTGCCGCTGCGCCTCGTTGACCACCTGGCCGGTGATTCGCACCGCCTGGCCGTTGACCTCCAGCGCACCCTCGGACACCCGCCGCAGGCCCGGGCCGACCATGTTGGCCACGTACTCGCCCCAGTTCGGGGGTGCCGGGATGGATTCCACCTGCAGGCGGTCGACCACGCGTTCCGCACCGTAGACCTCGTGCAGCCGCGCCAGGATGAGCGACTTGCTGGCCTGGTCCGGGACGATGCCCTCGGCAATGACGGGCTTCGCGGTGTCCTGTGCGGACGCAGCCGCGGCCGGCAACACGCACGCCAGCAGCAGGATGTGGAGGATCGTTCGCATCTCAGGTTCCCAGGAAGGTTTCGCAGAACAGCTTGCGTGCGGTCTTCAGCGACAGCTCGTCGCGGTCGAGATAGCTGGCCAGCCGGTTGAGCGCGTAGTCGCCGGGCAGGTAATCCTCGACCCAGCCGGCCTGGCTGCCGCGGATCAGGTAGTCGGCCGCCACCGTCGGATCCAGCACCGCGCCCAGCACCTGGTCCTGCGTGCCGTTGAAGCCGATCACCAGCCGTGGCGCGGTCTCGTCGCGGACCAGCACGGCGAGTTCGAAATCGCCGCGCGCGATGAAGCCGGCGACCAGGTCCAGCCAGAACGCGGCCACGAGGGGCCGGTGCAGGGTGTCGGTGGGCAGCGGCAGTTCGAGCCCCTTGTCGATGCTGACCCCGCCTCCGGTGAGCAGGGGCTGCAGCAGCAGTCCGAGCGCGGGCAGCATCTGCCGCAACGAGACCTCGGCATGGCCCCCATCGCGCAGCCGCGCCTGCAACGAGCCGATCGTTTCCAGGTCGAGGAAGTCGTCGAACGGCGCCTGGTAGGCCACCGGATCGACCGCGAGTTCGTAGCGCGCTTCGCCAAGCGTGCGCAGCGGCTCCTCGGGTGCGTCGGTGGCAACCGCGTTCGCCGACAGCCGCGACAGCCCCGTCCACACCCGCGACAGCGCCAGCGGGCTGCGGGCGAGGAACGCGAGCGGCTGGCCGACCTCGAGCCGGATCGCCGACAGCAACGGAAACCGCCGTGACGAGGCATCGCGGCTCGGGCGCAGGTGCCCGCACACCACCAGCCGGCTGCGCGAGCCGAGGAACGCATAGGCAACGCCCGGGGAGGCGTCGTACAGCCGCTTCCAGTCCGGGTTGCGCGCGAGCAACTCGATGCTGCCGCCGGCCCAGCGGTCGAGCAGCGCCATCAGCTGATGGTCGTCGGCGGTGCGCACGAAGTCGCCGCGTGCCGGGATCTTGCCGAAGTAACTGACCGCGGCGGTCGCTGTCTGGCTCATGCGCCTTCCTCCATGGATGCTTCCGCGCCATCGGCGGATGCGGTCGCGGAGTCGCCCGGCTCTCCGGCCACCGTCGACGGCAACTGCAGGCCGCGCTGCCATTCGCCAGTGCCGCTACCGGTGCCGGCCCGGCGCGTGATGCGCATGTCCACGGTGATCGAGATCCCGTCCGCGCTCCATGTCACCGAACTGCTGTCCGGCCGGCTCTCGACGCGGGCGGCTTCCATCAGGCGCACGAAGCCGTTGCTGCCCGGCGCATCGACCACGCGCACGGTGCGTCCGTCGCTGGTGACGACCGAGAGCTGCGCGCCCGGCACCTGCCCCGGATTGGGCCACTGGAACGTGGTCCAGGTCGGCGGCGTGTTGCGGTAGCGCATGGCCTGCCCGTCGATCTCCAGCGTGTACTCGACCGCGCCGATCGCAGGCGCCGGCTGGATCTGGAAGATCGTGGTGTCCTGGCCGCCCGCGCCGGCGGCGTTGCCGCTGACCCAGTCGCCATAGCCACTGACCAGTTCCGGCGACAGGGTGATTCCCATGCCGGCCCAGCGCCGCGGCTCGAGCAGGTTGCCACGCTGGATCACCAGCGTGCCCAGCGCCTCCCTGTTGAAACCGGCCACCGCGCCGCTGCTGCCGAAGACCGCGGCGACTTCGCCCGGCGCAGCGTCGACATCGGCGCCCACGTCGAACGGAAACTGGCGACCGATGCCGGTGCGGAACGGCTGGTACACCTGCGCCGCCCAGACCCGGTTGATCTCGGCCTCGGTGGGCGCCACCAGCGCGGCGAAGGTTTCGGTGAGCGGGCGCAGCAACAGTGGCCGCAACGCATCGCGCTGGGTCTCGTCGAGCCCGTTGAGCATCTGCTCGTCGACCAGCGCCAGCGCGGCGTTGAGCTCCGAGCCGTCGTTGCCCAGCGTGTCCTGCATCAACCGGCGTGCGCCGGGGCCCGGCTCGCCCTCGGTGCGGATTGCGTTGAGCCGGCTGCGCAGCTTGCCGAGGGTCTGGAAATAGCTGTCGATCAGCGCCGGGCCGTCGCCGGTGCCCATCAGCCGCGCGAAACCCTCGAAGGTCTTGCCGACAGGACCCATCGGCGCCTGCACCGGCTTGCCTGTTTCCGGATGGACCTCCATCGCCAGCGAGGACGGCGTGCGCCGCAGCACCACGCGCTGGAACCATGCAACAAAGCCGCTGCGCCCGGGACCCTGCGCGGCTCGCAGCGCGGCCGGGTTGTCCCAGACGGTCTGCTCGTTGATCGCCTCGAGCAACGCACGCAGCGGTGAATTGCGCGGATCGCCGAGGCTGTTCATGCGTGCGACCGCGGTCTCGAAGTCCTCGAAGCGGTTGACGCTCACGCCCTGCAGGAACTTCTGCCATTCCTGCGCGTATTCCTGCTTGTACAGCGCGGCCAGCTGGCGCGAGATGTGCTCCGGACTGCCCGCCAGCGACAGGTCGCTCTGCTCGGTGGTGTCGAGCACCCAGTCCGTGGTGCTGAGTTCGCTGCCGGCCGCCTCGTCGAACGCGGAGCGCACGTAGTCCTCCCAGGCCCTGCGGGAGAACGCACCGGAGATCGCATAGCTGCCCGCGATCGCACCGCCGTTGCGGTCCTCGCCGACCAGCGAGGCGACAGTGACCGTCGGGAAGCGCGTGGCCGCGCGCGCCTTGATCTGCGCAAACACCCGCTCGATGGCCGGCTGGCCCTTCATCACCTGGCGCAACGCCTCGCGGGTATCGGCGACCAGCGCGACCCTGGTCTCGAGCTGTGGCCAGGCAGGATCGTCCGCCTGCGCGACGTAGAAGCCGAGCAGTTTCTCCGCGCTGCGTGCCAGCTCCTCGCGCGACATCTGCCCGCGGTTGGCCTCCAGCCAGCCACGCCAGAAGCGGGTCAGCTGATGCGCGAGATGGGCCTGCTCCACACGCCCGCGATTGCCGAGCATCAGGTAGGTCTTGAGCGCGTTGTAGGCGTCGTTGGCGTCCTCGGGCGACGCCTCCTGGTACAACGTCGCCTCCTGCGGCTGCGCGTGGTCGCGGGGGGTGGCCGATTCGCGCAGGCCACCACCGGCGGCGACATCGGCCAGGAAGGTTTCCAGCCGTGCGCCGGTGGGCGCAAGCATCACCTGGCGCATGCCGTGGAAGTATTCGTCGCGGAGCTTCTGTTCGATGCGATCACTCTGGTCCATGCCGAGCGCCGAGGCGATGCCGCGCGACTGCCGGTGACGCGCCAGCTGTTCGAGACGGTCCTGCAGCAGCGACAGCGCCTGCAGCCGCGATTGCAGGTCGACCCGACCGTCCTGCACGCGCACGGCCTGTTCGAGGTCGCGCGACGCGTTCTCGACCAGCTGGCGGTGCGTCGTGTACGACCACGCCCAGCCGCCCAGGGCCAGCGCCAGCGCCGCCACCGAACCGAAGAACACCGCATAGCGCAGGCGGGTGCGGCGCGGGCTCGAGTACTGCTGCACCAGGCCGCGGTCGGCAAAGATCACCTTGCGGAACAGGTCCCTGAGGAAATGTGCGGTGTGGCCGGTGGTCGAGGGCTCCGCCACTGCATCACGCGACGGCTGCAGCGCGAACTCGCGTGACACCCGCTCGGATGCGTAGTGCACCGAATGGCCTTCCTGCAGCGCGCTGGTGAAATAGAAGCCGCGGAACACCGGCTTGAACTGGTAGGGGTTGTCCTCGAACAGGGTGGCGATGAAGATGCGCAGCGCCGGCTTGATCGCGGCGAATTCCAGCGGCAGCGTCAGCAGCCCGGGCGATACCTGGCCGCCGCGCTGCATCGCCATCTGGCTCAGGCTCATTTCCTTGAGCCCGTCGGCGAGTTCGTCGAAGTGGCCGTCGAACGCGGCGAGCGCATCGGTCCCGGCATGCGGCTCGAACGGCAACGTGGCGCCCCAGACGTTCTCGCGCTCGGCCGGGTCCAGGCCACGGAAGAATTCGGTGAAGCCGGCGATCAGGTCGGCCTTGGTGAACACCACGTAGACCGGGGCGAACACCTCCAGCCGCTCGGTGATCTCCTGCACGCGCTGGCGCAGGTTCTTGGCCAGCTCGATGGCGAACTCGGGCTTGCTGCCGGAGATCTCGGCGATGCTTGCGGCGATGAGGATGCCGTTGAGCGGCGCGCGCGGACGGTTCTTCTTCAGCAGGTCGAGGAAGGTCAACCACTCCAGCCGGTCCTCGACGCTGACCGAATAACGGCCGGCGGTGTCGAGCACGATGCCTTCGGTGGTGAAGTACCAGTCGCAGTTGCGGGTGCCGCCGATGCCCTGGATGACATTGCCGCGGCTGTCCCCGAACGGGAACTTGAGCCCGGAATTGAGGATCGCCGAGCTCTTGCCGGCAGCCGGGTTGCCGATGATCACGTACCACGGCAGTTCGTACAGCGCGGCCTTGCCCTTGAGCACGCCGATGCGCGACGACTTGATCGCCGACACCGCTTCCATCATCCGTGTGCGCAGTGCCTCGGTGTCCGCTTTCGCCGCCGGTCGTGCATGCGCGACCGCGCGGTCGGCATCGTCGGCGACCATCCGGTCGATGCCCTCTGCGGCGCGCCGCGCACGCAGCCGCCGCACCAGCCAGACCACCGTCGACACCAGTAGCGAAACGATGAGCAGTGCCAGCAGCCACAGCCCGATCCGCCGCAGACCATCGGCACCGAACCAGGCGATCGCCGCTGCGGAGACGATGCCGATCGCGGCGAGCACGCGGTAGTCGGTGAGGTAATAGCGGAGTCTGCTGAACATCGGGAAATCCGTCAGGCGGCGGTGGTCGACGCGTCGGCGTCGTCATGGGTGGTGGAGTCGTCGGCGACAGGCGGCACCACGACGAGGGCCAGGCGCCTGCGCTCGTCAGGCAACGACAGCGCCAGCACGGGTTGCGACGAGCCGACGACCCGGGCGGCGGCCAACGCCAGTTGTGCGACCGGCGCGACGATGCCCAGCGCACCGTTGGGCACGCACAGCGCGGCGCATGCGCGGACAGGATCGAGATCCGGGCAGGCCAGCGACACCGCCGCGGCGGTCTCCACCGCAGGGGTGGAGCGCTGGTCGGCGTCGCTGAGCACCAGGCCGATCGACGACGCCCCGATAGCGGCCTGGCGCATGGCGCGCTCGAGGAGGTCAGCCGTCGCGCGCGCGCCGGCACGCAGCGATGCCAGCGAGGTCTCGCCATCCACGAGGGGGTGCAGCAGCGCCATGGCACCGTCGCAATCGGCGGCGGGCAGCAGCAGCACGCCGGCCGCACCCTCGCCGGGCAGCACGCCGTCCTGGTGCCGCGCACCCAGCAACAGGCCTGCGGACTCCAGCCTGCGAACGGCCTGTGCGCCGACCTGCGAATCGGCCGCGAGCAGCACATGCCACCTGCGCGGCTGGTCGCGACCCACGGGCGTGTCCGCCGCATCCAGCACCAGTCGCAACCGCGACCACGCCTCGCGCGCATCCGCAACAGGCACGGCCTGCACATGCAGTTGCGCCGCCGGCAACCCGCAATCGGCGGCACACTGCCGCATGGCCGTGGCCGACGCTTCGCGCAGTGCCGTGGGCCACGCTGCCGGCAGGAGCAGCTGCACGTCGACGCGTTCGCCTGCGGTCGCTGCTTCGCGATGGTGCATGCCGGCAATGACCTGCCCATCCGTCTGTACTGCGCGCGGCAGCAGCGCCGCGGTGTCGGCGAACACTGTCTCGGCCACCTGCTCGAGCAGCGCCAGCGCGCGCAGCGCCTCTTCGCCCGCACGCACGCCCGGTGCGTGCCGCTGCAGCATCCCGTCGGCTGTCAGCGTGTCGACGTGCTCGACAGATGCGGCGAACACCGGCAAGCCATCGCGATCGCGCAGGGTCGGATGCAGGCCCGGTCGCCGCGGCTGCACCAGAGCGGCCAGGGCATCGGCGGGATTGTCCGCGCTCGGCAGGCACACGGCCGTGGCGCGCACCGCGATTGCCGGCGCAGTCACCGTGTCCCGCGGCGTGCCGTCCGGGGCCATCGCACCCGGCGACGCGCCGGCGTCCGTGGGCTCGCGGCGTCGCGCCTTGCGCACCAGGTACACGCCGCCCAGCAGCGCCAGCGGCAACACCCCCAGCACCAGGGCCATCTGCACGCCGCCCGGCGTCGCGCCGGTGCCGCGCCAGAGGCCGATGGCGCACAGCCACACGACAGCGAACACCACGATGGCCACGAGCAACGCGCGCATCACGGCGATGCGCCTCCGTCTCCCGTCGTTCCCCTGTGGGCGTCCTGCCCCATGCGCCTGCCTCAGTCCACGAACGCGGTGGATTGCGACGACAGCAGCGTGCCCCCGCACGCCGTCCTGTCGCCGTGCCGGGCGACGGGCTGGCCGTCCACGATCAGCGTGGGGTCACCCGATGCGATGGTGGTGGGGCCGTGGCGCTGGCACACGACGCGATCACCGATGCGCGCGATCGGCGTGCCGGTGATACCCGAGGCCTGGGTTCCGGAGACCACGCTTCCCCCGTGGTCGATCCTGTCGCCGATGACGATGATTGGACGCGACATCGCGTGCTCTCCCTGTCGTACCGCTCCTGCGGACCGCAACCGGCCCGGCGGCGAAGATAGCAGGAGTCGTCGCCGCTTGGCAGCTTCCCTGTGCCGGCTCAGCCGTCCGCCGCCCTTCGCGCCGCGCGCGCCTCGCGGCAGCTGCGCGTGGATTCGACGTGCACGTAGTCCTTGAGGCGGGTCCAGCGCCCGCCCCAGGTCAGGCCGGCCTGCTCGGCGAGTTCGCCGTAGAGGAAATAGGCGCGCCGGGTCCAGGCATCACCCATGTCCCACTGCAGCTTGCCGTCACGCATCGGCGCGCTGTCGAGTGCCAGGCCGTACTGGTGGCAGCTCGACCACGCACCCGCCAGCGTGGCGCGCCCCTCGCGCGCGAGCTCCGCCTGCCGCTCGGGCGATCGATAGCCTTCCACCAGCACCATCCGGATGCCGTACTGCGACCGCATGACCTGGTAGATCGCCAGCACCCGCTGCTGCAGCGCCGCGTCGAGATGGTCCCAGCGGCGATCAGCGGTAACGATCTCGGGCCGTTCCTCGCGGATCTCGCGGGTGGTGAACACCGCCGGCGGCGGCGGTGGCGGCGGCACCAGGCGCTCGCCGCGCAACAGTCCCGCGACCATGGTCTGCGATTCGGCGAGATCGTCGCCATCGAAACCGGGCAGCACGACGCGCTGGCGCAGCCCGAGCACCAGCAACGGCGGCAGCACCAGCAGCAGGAGCGAACCCAGCAACAGCCAGCGGTACCGGCGCAGGCCGTCGAGCAGGGTCGAACCCCCGCCGGCGGCGACGCGGCGACCGGCACTGAGGCCGCGGGCAAGGCGTCGCGATGTGCTTGCGCCGGTACGTGCAGTGCGCGTCCACACGCGCGCGAACCAGGCCGCCACGCCATCGCGCGCACCGTCGAACAGCAGCAGCCAGCTCAGCACGCACGCCGCGGCGAAGAACGCCAGCAACACGACGAACAACGTCATGCCACCACCTGGCCTGCGCGGCACGCCATTGACGCCGCGCCATTGGCGCCGCATAGAATGCGGCAACGGACTGATTCCGGCCGTGGCCGGACAAGCGCAGGATTGCCCTTGAATACTGGTGAATCGACCCGGCCCAGCCTTGTCGCGGGCAGCGGCCATACGATGGCCGCAGGCAGCGGCCGCATCCTTGCGGACATGGAACAGCGCAAGCCCGAGCGCGCGCCGCGCAGCCATCGCGGGCGCGCGCTCGCCGGCAGGCGGCTGCTGCTGGGGTTCATCGTCGTCACCGTCCTTGTGCTCCTGCTCCTCGCCGCGATGCGCCTGTGGCAGCACGCCCCTGCGGATCCGGCGCAGACTGTCGACGATCCGGCGATCGCCGCGCAAGACATTCCGCTGCCGGTCGACACGGGCGACCCACCACACGATGTCGCGGTGATCGTCGACGACCGTGCCGACGATCCGTTCCGCCGGCTCGGCGCAACGTCCCCGGAGGCCGATGCGACACCTGCGTCGGCAGTCGCGACGACAACGGCCACGGCGACGGCGACGGCACCTCCTGCGGGTGCCGTCCGTGCTGCACCTTCACGTCCGCCGGTGCGCCGCGCAGCGTCGACCGCGCCTGCTGCACCGGCCGACGACGGCGGGCTGCTGTCGACGCTGATGAGGATCATCCACCAGGACGGCAGCGCGACCGGCGAGGCACATGAATCGATGGATGCGCTGGTCGCGGAGCTGCGCGCCGATGACGAGCGCAGCCGCCAGACACAGGCCAGGCTGGAAAGCCTTGGCGGGCCGCAGCCGCAACCCGCTTCGCGGCGCGAGGCGCGCACCCGTCAGCAGGTGGAACAGGCGCTCGCTGCCTGTCCGCGTGCGAATACGCCTGCCGGCATCGCCTGTCGCGACCGCGTCTGCGCGCCGCACGCCGGGCGACTTCCGCTGTGCCCGCTCTGACCACACGGGAATCCGCACCGCCCCGCTAAGCTGGGGCCATGTGCCTGGTCGCCCTCGCCTATCGCCTGCACCCGCGCTGGCCGCTGGTGCTCATCGCCAACCGCGACGAGGCGCACGCGCGCGCCACTGCGCCGGCCGGGTTCGATCCGGACGCAGGCGATGTCTATGGCGGCCGCGACCTCGTCGCCGGTGGCAGCTGGCTGCAGGTGTCGACGCGTGGCCGGCTGGCCGCGGTCACCAATGTCCGTCGCGGGCTGGAGCCGGAGCAGGCACGGCATTCGCGCGGCTGGCTGGTGCGTGACTTCGTGCGCGGCAATGACGGCGCGTTGGCGTATGCCGAAGCCCTGCAGCCGCAGGCGCGCGCGTACGGACGTTTCAACCTGCTGATGTGGGACGGCGACACCCTGGGATTCGCCAGCAACGTGCCCGAACCGGTGGCGATGCCGGTGGCGCCCGGCCTGCACGCGATGTCGAACGGTGCGTTCGACGCCAGCTGGCCCAAGAGCGCGCATGCGACGCGGGCGCTCGCCGCCTGGCTCGACGACCTGCCCGGCGAGCACGGGCCCGCGGCAACGCCCGACACACTGGCGCCGTTGTTCGACGCCCTCGCCGACACCGCGCAGGCGCCCGACGAACGCCTGCCCGATACCGGCATCGGCCTTGCGCTGGAACGCCGGCTGTCACCGGCCTTCATCCGCGACCCGGTCTATGGCACGCGCTCGAGTTCGGTGGTGCTGGCCGATGCGCAGTCGCTGGTGTTCGCCGAGCGCCGTTTCGGGCCGGACGGCGCGGCCGCAGGCGCCTCCTTCGACGTACTGGCGCGGACGCCGCAACAGCGCGCCGGGTAGAATCGCGTCCTTTCGCAGCAGGAGTTCCCATGCAGCTGTCCGACATCCGCGCCATCGTCACCGGTGGTGTTTCCGGGCTTGGGCTGGCGGTCGCCGAACACCTCGTCGCCCGCGGTGGCAAGGTGGCGCTGTTCGACGTCAACGACGGCAAGGGCGCCGACGCGGTGGCCGCGCTGGGTGACGACAACGTGCGTTACTTCCGCACCGACGTCACCGACGAGGCCGGCGTGGCAAGCAACGTCGCCGCGGCGCGCGAGTTCCTCGGCGGCCTCAACGCCTGCGTGAACTGCGCCGGCATCCTCGGCGCCGGCCGCGTACTCGGCCGCGACGGCACGATGGCGCTGGACCATTTCTCGAAGACGGTGATGGTCAACCTGGTCGGCAGCTTCAACGTCGCCAAGGCCGCCGCGGCGGTGATGCAGCACAACGACGCCGGCGACGACGGCGAGCGCGGCGCGATCATCAATACCGCGTCGGTCGCAGCGTACGAAGGCCAGATCGGCCAGGCCGCGTACTCGGCATCCAAGGCCGGCGTGGTCGGCATGACCCTGCCGATGGCGCGCGAGTTCTCGCGCTTCGGCATCCGCGTCAACACCATCGCGCCGGGGATCTTCTGGACCCCGATGGTCGACGGCATGCCCGACGAGGTGCAGGCCTCGCTGTCGGCCTCGATCCCGTTCCCGTCGCGCCTGGGCCGGCCGGAGGAATTCGCCGACCTTGTCGCCTACCTGCTCGGCAACCGCTACATCAACGGCGAGACCATCCGCCTCGACGGTGCGGTGCGGCTGGCACCGAAGTAACCCCACCGCCGCGGCGCACTGCCGCGGTCCATTCCACATCCCGACCGAACGCATCCATGAAAGCCAGCGACATCAAGAAGGGCAACGTCGTCGAATACAGCGGTGGCGTGTACCAGGTCCGCGACATCGAGCGCAGCTCCCCGCAGGGGCGCGGCGGCAACGTGCGCTTCCGCTTCACCATGTACAGCGTGCCGGGCGGCAACAAGCTCGACGCGAGCTTCGACGCCGACGACAGCCTGCCCGAGGTCGAGCTGCTGCGCCGCCAGGCCAGCTTCTCCTACAAGGATGGCGACGCCTTCGTGTTCCTCGACGACGAGGACTACACCCCGTACCAGCTCGATGCGGACGTCGTCGGCGATGACGCCGGCTACATCACCGACGGCCTGGGCGGCTGCTTCGTGCAGGTGATCGACGACCAGCCGGTAGGCCTGCAGCTGCCGCAGACGGTGACGCTGGAGATCGTCGACACCCCGCCGGAACTCAAGGGCGGCACCGCGACCAAGCGCCCGAAGCCGGCGACGCTGTCGACCGGGCTGGAAATCCAGGTGCCGGAATACATCGCCAACGGCGAGCGCGTGCTGGTCAACACCACTACCGGCGAATTCTCCGGTCGCGCCGATTGAACGTCGGCGACGCCATGAACGAAGCACCCACCACCCCGGACGTCCCCGCACCGCCGAGCCTGCTGGCGCGGCGCTTCCGCGGTTACCTGCCGGTGGTGGTGGATGTGGAGACCGGCGGTTTCGACTGGAACCGCCATGCGCTGCTGGAGATCGCCGCGGTGCCCTTGGACGTGGACGCCGACGGCCGCCTGGTGCTGGGCGAGACCGCCAGCGCGCACCTGGTGCCGGCCCCGGGCACCGAGATCGATCCGAAGTCGCTGGAGGTGACCGGCATCGATCTCGACCACCCTTTCCGCCTGGCCAAGCCCGAGCGCGATGCGCTGAGCCACGTGTTCGCGCCGGTGCGCAATGCGATCAGGAAACACGGCTGTCAGCGCGCGATCCTCGTCGGCCACAACGCGCACTTCGACCTGAATTTCCTCAATGCCGCGGTGGCGCGCAGCGGGCACAAGCGCAACCCGTTCCATCCTTTCAGCGTGTTCGACACCGTGACGCTGGCCGGCGTGGCCTACGGCCAGACCGTGCTCGCACGCGCGGTGCAGGCGGCGGGCTTCGAGTGGAATGCCGCCGACGCGCATTCGGCCGTGTACGACGCCGAACAGACCGCGCGGCTGTTCTGCACCATTGTCAACGCGTGGCCAGCACCGCTCCCGCCGGCACCGCCCGCCATTCCCGTCTGATCGCACGCGGCCACCACGGTTGCCGGCGCCTGCCGGCGCATGCGGTCAGGCCGTCGCCAGTTTCAATCCGATCACGCCGGCCACGATCAGTCCGATGCTGACCAGCCGGCCGGGATTCGCCGGTTCGCCCAGCAGGACGATGCCCACCAGCGCGGTGCCCACCGCGCCGATACCCACCCACACCGCATAGGCGGTGCCCAGGGGTAGCGCCTTCATCGCCTGCGCGAGCAGGCCGAAGCTGATCCCCATCGCGACCAGCGTGCCGACCGTCGGCCACAGCCGGGTAAAGCCTTCGGTGTACTTGAGCCCGACCGCCCAGACGATCTCGAACAGCCCGGCGAGGAAAAGAATGGTCCAGTGCATGCGGACACTCCGGTTGGCCGGGGCCGTCCCCGATGCGGTTGGAGCGGCGGGGTCGTCCCCGCGTCCTCGATCGCCGCATTCTAGCCAGCGGCGTCAGCATGGCATGACCCGCCGGTGACCAGTCTCAGCCGGGCAGGCGCTGGCGCACGGCCTCGAACAGTGCGACGCCGGTGGCCACCGACACGTTGAGACTCTCGAACCCACCCGGCATCGGGATCCGGGCCAGGCTGTCGCAGTGTTCGCGGGTAAGCCGGCGCAGCCCATCGGCTTCGCCACCCAGCACCAGTGCCACGTTGCCGCGCAGGTCGAGGCTGTACAGCGACGCATCCACGTCGCCGGCGAGTCCATGGATCCACACGCCCTGCTTCTGCAGATCGCGCAGGGTGCGGGCGAGGTTGGTCGCGCGCACCACCGGCACGGTGTCGGCAGCGCCGGCGGAGGTCTTGCGCACGGTGGCGTTGACCTGGACCGCCTTGTCCTTCGGGATCACCACCGCGGTGGCGCCGGCCGCGGCGGCGCTGCGCAGGCAGGCACCCAGGTTGTGCGGGTCCTGCACGCCGTCGAGCACCAGCACCAGCGCGCTGCCGCCGGCGGCTTCGACCATGGCGGCAAGGTCGTGTTCGTCCCAGGTCTTCGCCGCGACATAGCGGGCGGCCGCACCCTGGTGGCGCAGGCCACCGGCAACGCCGTCGAGCGCCTGCTGGTTGACCCGGCGCACGTCGATCTCGCGCCGCCGCGCCTCGGATTCGATTTCCGCGATGCGCGGATTCTTCGCCCCCGCCTCCAGCAGCACTTCACGGACGTTCCCGGCATCGTGCTCGACGGCCGCCGCGACGGCGTTGATGCCGGCGATCCAGGAAGTCTGCTTGCTCATCGCGATCCGCGGTGTTCGAGGGGGCGCCCATTGTAGACGGACGGCGTACGCGGCCGGTGCCGCCGCAAATCGCGACGGCGGCCGGCGCGTTCACCACAACCGCCGCGGCCGTGCCGCAGCGGTCGATGCCGTCCAGGCTCAGTCGGCCAGGGTCACTCGTACGGCTTCTTGGCCCGCTTCGCCGGCTTGCCGCGCGGCGGCGGCGGCTTCGGGCCGCGCGCCTCCTCGACCAGGCCGAAGTCGATCTTGCGTTCCTCCAGGCTGGCCTTGAGCACGCGCACCTCGAGGCGGTCACCCAGGCGGAACTCGCGCCCGGTGCGCTCGCCAGCCAGCGTCTTGCGCAGCGGGTCGAAATGGTAGAAATCGCGCGGCAGCTGGGTGACGTGGATCAGCCCGTTGACCTTGGACTGGTCGAGTTCAACGAACAGGCCGAAGCTGGTCACCCCGCTGATCACGCCCGAGAACTCGCCACCGACGTGCTGTTCCATCCACGCCGCGCGGTAACGCTCGTCGACCTCGCGCTCGGCCTCGTCGGCACGGCGACCGCGCTCGGAACACTGCAGCGCCAGCGCGACCATGTCGCTGGTCGCGTAGCGGAACGCCGACGGCTTCCTGCCCGACAGCACATGCTTGATCGCGCGGTGGACCAGCAGGTCCGGGTAGCGGCGGATCGGCGAGGTGAAGTGCGAATAGGCCTCCAGCGCCAGGCCGAAATGGCCGATGTTCTCGGCCGAATACACCGCCAGGCTCTGGCTGCGCAGCAGCACCGATTCCAGCAGCGCGGCATCCGGGCGCTCGCGCACCTTGGTCAGCAACGCGGTGAAGTCCTTCGGCTGCACCTTGCCCCACGGCGGCATGCGCAACTGGAACTCCTTCAGGAACTCCAGCAGGTCGGCGTACTTGGACTCTGGCGGCTTGTCGTGGATGCGGTACATGCCCGGCACCTCGGAGGCCAGCAGCGCCTTCGCTGCTTCCACGTTGGCCGCGATCATGCATTCCTCGATCAGCTTGTGCGCGTCGTTGCGCAACAGCATGCCGGCCTGCACCACCTCGCCGCGGTTGTCGAGGACGAAACGCACTTCCGAGGTCTCGAACTCGATCGCGCCGCGCTTGCTGCGCGCCTTCGACAGCACCTTGTAGAGCTGGTGCAGGTGGCGCAGCTGCGGCATCTGCGCGCCGACCTGGGCCTGCGCGTCCGCATCCTCCTCGCCGACCGCGTTCCACACCTGGGTGTAGGTCAGGCGGGCGTGCGAATGCATCACCGCCTCGTAGAACTCGGATTCGTGCACGGTGCCATCGCGACCCACCTGCATGTCGCAGACGAAGCACAACCGGTCCACCGCCGGGCGCAACGAGCAGATGCCGTTGGACAGCGTCTCCGGCAGCATCGGCACCACGAAGCCCGGGAAGTACACGCTGGTGGCGCGCAGCTGCGCCTCGTTGTCGAGCGGCGTGCCCGGCTGCACGTAATGCGAGACGTCGGCGATCGCCACCACCAGGCGGAAGCCGTCACGGTTGGGTTCGCACCAGACCGCGTCGTCGAAATCCTTGGCGTCCTCGCCATCGATGGTGACCAGCGGCAGGCGGCGCAGGTCGCGGCGTGCGTTGGCGGTGGGGATGTCGACCTCGAGCGGGATCGCGGTGGCCTGGTCGATGACCTCCTGCGGGAACTCGTGCGGCAGGTCGTGGCCGTGGATCGCGGCCTCCACCACCAGCGATGGCGTCAATGCATCGCCCAGCACCGCCAGCACGCGGCCGATCGGCGGCCGGCGCGCGTCGCCGGCATTGACGATCTCGCACACCACCAGCTGGCTGTGTTCGGCGCCATTGCGCGAATCCTGCGGCACCTGCACGTTGCGCTGGATGCGGCGATCGTCCGGCACGACGTAGCTGATGCCCGACTCCACCGTGTAGCGGCCGATCAGGCGGGTGAGCCTGCGCTCCAGCACCTCGACGATGGCGCCTTCGCGGCGGCCGCGCCGGTCCATGCCGGTGACGCTGGCCATGGCGCGGTCGCCATGCATGACCTTGCGCATCTCCCCCGGCGGCAGGAACAGGTCGTCGCCGGCGCCGGCGTCGGGGCGCAGGAAACCGAAGCCGTCGGGGTTGGCGATCACCGTGCCGGCGATCAGGTCCATGCGCGCGACCGGCACGAAGCCACCGCGGCGGTTCTGCAGCAGCTGGCCGTCGCGCACCATCGCACCGAGGCGCTTGCCCAGTGCGTCGAAGCGCTCCGGCTCGGTCAGCGCGAAGTGGGCAGCGAGGTCATCGGCGGTCTGCGGACCGTCGGCTTCGCCCAGCCACAGCAGGATCGCTTCGCGGCTGACGATCGGATTCTCGTAACGGCCGGCCTCGCGCTCGGCCTGCGGATCGCGGAACCCGGAGGGCTTGCGTGCGCCGGCGGGCTTGCGGCTCGCGGGGACTTTGGCCGGCGCCTTGCCCGACGCGGCGCGCGGCGGGTCGCGCAGCGTGTCCGGCATCCACCCCGGAAGTGCATCGCCGCCGCGGCCCTTGGCCTTCGGCGTACCGGTTTTCTGTGTGCCCCCGCGCTTTGCGGAGGTGCTGTCGACGCGCTTCTGGCCGCGTTTGCCTGGTGTCTTTGCCATGGCCGCGATGGTACATGCCGGCTTCCGCCACGACGCGTGATGCGAACGCATCCGAAGCGTTGACAAGGCCTGCTCCGCACCGCAACATACGCGCCTCACCTGCCCAGGTGGCGGAATTGGTAGACGCACTAGTTTCAGGTACTAGCGGGTAAAACCGTGGAGGTTCGAGTCCTCTCCTGGGCACCAAGCAACAACGTCGGGACGCTGCACAGGTCACCGAGGTGATGAAGAAACCCCGCCGAAAGCGGGGTTTTTTGTTGTCCGGTTTCTGCGATGCCGCGGCGGCCGTGGCGCCGCGCCGCTAGGCGCCGGACAGTACCCGACGAGCGGCTGGAGCTTGCGCCCGCGCGGCTACAATGGCTGCGCGCCCCGCGCTCCCATCGTCGAACCCCAGTCCATGGATTCACCCGACGCGGCGGAATCGCTGCCGCAAGCCTCCGCATCCCGCACCGCCCAGATCCGCCGCCTGGACGCGCTTGCAGCGCCAGTGCGCGGACGGCTGCGCGTGGCTGGCGGATGCACGGTGGTGGCCGGCTGGTTGCTGGTGCCACAGGCGGCGCTGATCGCCCTGCTGGTCCAGCGCGGCCTCGTCGAAGGCGCGGAACCGACCACGCTGGTGCCCGCACTGCTGGCGCTGGTGGCGGTGGGCGTTGCACGCGCGGCACTGCTGCTCGGCGCGCGCCGCAACGCGGACCGCGCCAGCACGGAGCTGCGCGCCGGGTTGCGCCGCACGCTTGCCGGGCGCCTGCTCGGCCGCGGTGCACCATGGTTGCGACGCCAGCGCAGCGGTGGCCTGAGCGAACTCGCCGCCACCCATGTCGATGCGCTCGACGGTTACTTCGGCGGCTATCTGCTGGCGCGACTGGAAGTCGCGATGGTGCCGCTGGCCTATCTGGTCGTGGCGTTCCTGGTGGAACCGGTGGTCGGCGTGCTGCTGCTGGTGACGATGCCGCTCGCGCCGGTGTTCATGATGCTGGTCGGCCGCGGCGCCCAGGCCGCCAGCCAGGGCCAGTTGCGTGCGTTGTCGCGCATGGGCGGCCATTTCGCCGATCGCCTGCGCGGGCTCGGCCTGATCCGCGTCTATGGCCGCGGCGAGGCGGAACTCGCGGGCATCGGCGACGCCGCCGAAGGTCTGCGCGAGCGCAGCCTCAAGGTGCTGCGGATCGCCTTTCTCTCATCGGCGGTGCTCGAGTTCTTCGCTTCGGTCAGTGTCGCGCTGATCGCGCTGTACCTGGGCATGAGCTACCTCGGGATGGTGGACCTGCGTGGCGGTGCGGCGCTGACGCTGGGCACCGGTCTGTTCCTGTTGCTGCTTGCACCGGAGTTCTACGCACCGATGCGCCGGCTGGCCGCGCACTACCACGATCGCGCGAGCGCGCTGGCCGCGCTCGAGGAAATCGAGCACGCGCTGGCGGACGACGTCGAACCGGCACCGTCGCTGGCCGGACACCCCGAGAGCCCGGTTCGATCCACGCCTGCGGTGACGGACACATCCACCGCAGCACCCGCGGTCTCGCTGCAACACATCAGCGTGCGCCATGCCGGTGCCGCGCGCGATGCGTTGTCGGCGGTCAGCCTGGACGTCGCCCCCGGCGAGTTCGTGGCCCTGGCGGGTGGCAGCGGCAGCGGCAAGAGCACGTTGCTGGAGGCCGTCGCCGGCTGGCTGCCGCTGCGCGAAGGCCGGATCGACATCGCGCCGCACGACGCGCGCATCGGCTATGCGCCGCAACGCCCGTACCTGTTCCACGGCAGCATCGCCGACAACCTGCGCATTGCCCGGCCCGACGCCGACGACGCCGCGCTGCATGCCGCCGCCGAAGCCGCGCAGGTCATGCGCTTCACCGCACGCCTGCCCGACGGCCTCGACACGGTGATCGGCGAGCGCGGCTTCGGCCTGTCGGGCGGCGAGGCGCGGCGCATCGCACTGGCGCGGCTGTTCCTGCGCAATCCCGCCCTCGCCCTGCTCGACGAGCCGACCGCGTTCCTCGACCCCGACACCGAGCGCGCGGTGCTGGACGCGTTGGCCATGTTCGCGCGTGGGCGCACGCTGATCGTCGCCACCCACAGCGATGCCGCACTGGCAACGGCCGGCCGGGTGGTGACGCTGGATGCATCGGGTGGGCTGCGATGAACGGACCTCATGCCAACGCCCGCGCGGTGTTCCGCCGCCACGCGTTGCCGATCGTGCTGGCGATCCTGCTGCTGGCGGCAACGGTTGCCGCCGGGACCGGCCTGCTAGCGCTGTCCGGGCATTTCCTTACCGCCGCCGCGCTGGCCGGTGGGCTGGCATCGGGCTTCAACTTCTTCGGGCCGTCGGCGGGGATCCGCGCGCTGACGTTCGCGCGCATCGTCTCGCGCTATGCGGAAAAGCTCTACGGCCATGACGTCACCCTGCGGCTGGCGCGCGACCTGCGGGTGTGGTTCTTCGCCCGCGCCTTGCCGCAGGCACCGCTGGGGCTCGGCCGCGAGCGGCTCGGCGACCTGCTGGCGCGCCTGGTCGGCGACATCGAGACCGCCGATGGCCTGCTGATCCGCGCGCTCGGCCCGCTGCTGGCGCTGGCCACCACCGCGGCGGTAGTGATCATGGCGACGGCGCTGGTGCTGCCATCGGCCGCGCTGTGCCTCCTGGCCGCGGCACTGGCGATCGGCGTGGGCGTGCCGGCGACCACCGCCTGGGGTGCGCGCAACGCCGAGCACGATCGCGCAGCTGCCCGCGCCACGCTGCGGCAGGCGATGCAGGAAGGCATCGAAGGGGCTGCCGACCTGATCGCGCTGGATGCAGCGGCTGGGCAGCTCGCGCGGGTCGATACCGCCGCCGACGGGCTGGCCGCACGTGAATCACGCCTGCAACGCCGGCTGTCGTGGTCGGGGCTGGTGCATGCGCTGGCGGTGGCGCTCACGCTGCCGGCATTGCTGTGGCTGCTGCTGGTCGCACACCACGCCGGCGAGATCGGCACGGCGGCCGCCGCGGCCGTGCTGTTCGCCGGCGTCGCCCTGTTCGAGGTGGCGGCCGGGGTCGGCCAGGCCTGGCAGGCGCTGCGCGCGGCACGTGCTTCGTTGCGGCGCCTGGACGACATCGCCATGCGCACGACGCCGGTCGTTGCGCCGGCACGACCGGTCGCGCTGCCGGCGCAGGGCACGCTGCAACTGTCGGGCGTGCGCTTCGACTGGGGCGGCGCGGCGCCGCGCGCGGTGCTCGACGGCATCGACTTCGAGCTGCGCGCTGGCGAACGCGTGGCCGTTGCCGGTGACAGCGGCGCGGGCAAGTCCTCGCTGATGGCGCTGCTGCTGCGCCTGCGCGATCCCGATGGCGGCAGCATCTCCTTCGGTGGCGTGGACCTGCGCGATGCCGACCCCGCCGACTGGCACCAGCGGCTGGCATGGCTGCCGCAGGACGCACCGGTGTTCGCCGGCAGCGTGCGCGACAACCTCGCGATGGGCGATGCCGCGGCCGACGATGCGCGGATGTGGCAGGCGCTGGAGGCCGTGCGCCTCGGCGAGGCGGTGCGCGGGTTGCGCGGCGGCCTCGACGGCTGGATCGGTGAGAGCGGCAGCAGCCTCTCCGGCGGCCAGGCACGGCGGCTGGCGCTGGCGCGTGCGCTGTTGCGCGATGCACCGGTGCTGCTGCTCGACGAACCGACCGAGGGCCTGGACGTGGACACCGCGCACGCGCTGCTGCACGACGTGGCCCGCCTCGCCGAAGGCCGCAGCGTGCTGATGATCAGCCATGACTCGCTGCCCGACGGGGTCGTGCACAGGCGCTACCGCTTGCGGGACGGCCGGTTGCAGGAAGACACGCGCGACGCCTGACCCTGCAGGCCTTCGCGTCGACGCCGTTATCTCAACCCGTCGACTGGACCAGCGCACGCAGCCTGTCGGGCGCGCGCAGTTCGATATGGTGCGGATCGTCGAAGTGCACGAATTCCTCGCGGCGCAGCCGGGTGAAGCTGCGGCTGACGGTTTCCACCGTCAGCCCGAGATGGTCGCCGATGTCGGCGCGCGTCATCGGCAACTCGACACGATCTTCCTCGCCACCACGCTGGTGCTGGCGCCTGGCCATGTCGAGCAGGAAGCCTGCCAGGCGTTCGAGCGGCGTCATCCGTGCCAGTGCCATCTGGTTGGTCTCGCTGGCATCCAGCGCATGGAAGGCATGGTCGAGCACGCCGGCGCCGAGTTCCGGATGGCGCTCGCACAGCGCGCGCATGCCCTGCAACGGAAACGCGCACAGCGCGGTGTCGCTGATCGCCTCGATCGTGTGCCGGTGCAGCGTTGAGCCGGTCAGCCCGATGAAGTCGCCGGCCTGCAGGAACCCGGCCACCAGCCGGCGGCCGTCGGCGAGCACGCGCACCTGGCGCAGCATTCCGCTGGTCACCGTGTAGACCTCGCGACGCGGCGCGCCCTCGCGTGCCAGCGTGGCACCCGCGGGGAGCCGCAACTTGCCGGCGGCCGCTTCCAGGTCGCGGGTTTCCTCCTGCGGCAGCGACGCACATACCGACAGGTGCCGCGCAAGGCAGCCATCGCAGCCCACGTGAGGCTCGCGCTTCGGCGCTTCGGTGTGCCCGCGGACTCCCTGCGGAGGCGCCTGCGGGCTGGCGCGGTTGCTCATCGTGGACTCCGTCGCGGGCGGCCATTCTAGCGGGCGGGCGTGAACCGGGTGACTCGACCCCGATGCACCGGGCGCAGCGACGGGCCGCGCCGGTAGAATCGACGGTTTCCCCGCAGTACCGGTCCCGATGAACGACACCGTCCGTCCCGTCTTCCATGGCTTCGAGCAGATCCCGCTGCGCGAGTACGCCGAACGCGCCTATCTCGACTACTCGATGTACGTGGTGCTGGACCGCGCCCTGCCCTTCATCGGCGACGGCCTGAAGCCGGTGCAGCGCCGGATCATCTACGCGATGAGCGAACTCGGCCTCGGCGCCGCGGCCAAGCCGAAGAAGTCCGCGCGCACCGTCGGCGACGTGATCGGCAAGTACCACCCGCACGGCGACAGCGCCTGCTACGAGGCGATGGTGCTGATGGCACAGCCGTTCTCGTACCGCTATCCGCTGATCGACGGCCAGGGCAACTTCGGCTCCAGCGACGACCCGAAGTCGTTCGCCGCGATGCGCTACACCGAATCCAAGATGACCCCGATCGCCGAGATGCTGCTGGGCGAACTGGGCCACGGCACGGTCGACTGGACGCCGAACTTCGACGGCACCCTGGAGGAGCCCTCGTGGCTGCCGGCACGCCTGCCGCACCTGCTGCTCAACGGCACGACCGGCATCGCGGTCGGCATGGCCACCGACGTGCCGCCGCACAACCTCAACGAGGTGGTCAGCGCCTGCGTGCGCCTGCTGGAGGACCCGGACGCCAGCGTGCGCGACCTCTGCGAGCACGTGCGCGGCCCGGACTACCCGACCACCGCCGAGATCATCACCCCGGCCGCCGACCTGCTCACGCTGTACGAGACCGGCAGCGGCGCAATCCGCGCGCGCGCGACGTGGACCCGCGAGGCGCACAACATCGTGGTGACGGCGCTGCCGCACCAGGTGTCGCCGAGCAAGGTGATCGAGCAGATCGCCGCGCAGATGCGCGCGAAGAAGCTGCCGTGGCTGGAGGACATCCGCGACGAGTCCGACCACGCCAACCCGACCCGCATCGTGATGGTGCCGCGCTCCAACCGCGTCGACGCCGAACAGCTGATGGGCCATCTGTTCGCCACCACCGACCTCGAGCGCAGCTACCGCGGCAACTTCAACGTCATCGGGCTCGACGGCCGTCCGCAAGTGAAGAACCTGAAGATGCTGCTGTCGGAATGGCTGGAGTTCCGCTTCGCCACCGTGACCCGCCGCCTGCAGCACCGGCTGGAGAAGGTCGAGCGCCGCCTGCACCTGCTGGAAGGCCTGCTGGTGGCGTTCCTCAACCTCGACGAGGTGATCCGGATCATCCGCAGCGAGGACGAGCCGAAGCCGGCGCTGATCGCGCGCTTCGGCCTGTCGGAGGACCAGGCCGACTACATCCTCGAGACCCGCCTGCGCCAGCTGGCGCGACTGGAGGAAATGAAGATCCGTGGGGAGCAGGACGAGCTCGCCACCGAGCGCGACCGGATCACCGCGACGCTCGGCTCGAATGCGAAGCTGAAGAAGCTGGTCAAGGACGAACTGCTGGCGGACGCGAAGAAGTACGGCGATGCACGGCGTTCGCCGCTGGTGGCGCGCGGCGCGGCGCAGGCACTGGCCGAGACCGACCTGGTGCCGAGCGAGCCGGTGACCATCGCGCTCAGCGCCAAGGGCTGGGTGCGTGCGGCCAAGGGCCATGACGTCGATCCGGCTGGCCTGTCCTATCGCGATGGCGACCAGTTGCTGGCGGCTGTACGCGGCCGCAGCACGCAGGCCGTGGTGTTCCTGGATTCCAATGGCCGCAGCTACTCGACGATCGCCCACAGCCTGCCGTCGGCACGTGGCAATGGCGAACCGCTGACCGGCCGCTTCTCGCCGGCACCGGGGGCGTCGTTCGCGGCGCTGGCCAGCGGCGAGCCGGACGCACGCTTCGTGCTGGCCTCGTCGCAGGGCCACGGCTTCGTGACCCGCTTCGAGAACCTGGTCGGCCGCCAGAAGGCGGGCAAGGCGATGCTGTCGCTGGCGGAAGGCGCGCAGGTGCTGCAGCCCGCCCAGCTTCCCGGTGGCACCGACGACCGCATCGTCGCGGTGACCAGCGCCGGCCACCTGCTGGCGTTCCCGGTCAGCGAACTGCCCGAGCTCGAACGCGGCAAGGGCAACAAGATCATCGAGATCCCCAAGGCCAAGCGCGGCACCGAGCGCGTGGTTGCAGTGGTCGTGGTCGGTAGCGGACAGACGCTGCAGGTGAAATCCGGAGCACGCACGATGTCGCTGTCGTGGAGGGACCTGGAGAGCTATCTCGGCGTGCGCGCGAGCCGCGGCGGGTTGCTGCCGCGCGGGTGGCAGAAGGTGGACGGGCTCAGCGTCGAATAACGCAACGCGTGGCGACGCGGCCGGTTGCGTCGCACGTCCGCTTCGTCCCGGCGCGGCAGAAGGTGGACGGGCTCAGCGTCGAGTAACACAACGCGTGGCGACGCGGTCGGTTGCGTCGCACGTCCGCTTCGTCCCGGCGCGGCAGAAGGTGGACGCGCTCGGCGTCGAGTGATGCAACGGTCGAATACCGGATCGACGCTCCAGGAACATGCAGGGCAGGGCGACCCGGATCGTCACCCCCGCGAAGGCGGGGGTCCATGGCCACTGGAATCGAGCTGATTGACGTCCATGGATCCCCGCCTTCGCGGGGATTACGGAAGTCCAGCTTCTCCCTAGTGCGCGCCAGCGTCGGTCCCGCTGGCCTCGCCCATCCTGCTCTGCAGGTAGTTCTCCAGGCCGATCATCCCGATCAGACGCAGCTGCTGTTCCAGCCAGTAGGTGTGGTCTTCCTCGGTGTCGGCAAGCTGGGTCACCAGCACTTCCCGGCTCACGTAATCCTGGTGCTGTTCGCACAACGCGATGCCGCGGGCGAGGTCGCCGCGCACCTTGTATTCGAGGTCGAGGTCGCGCCGCAGCATCTCCTCCACCGTGCGCCCCGGCTCGAACGCATGCGGGCGCATGTCGGGATTGCCCTCGAGGAACAGGATCCGCCGCAGCAGCGCATCGGCATGCTGGGTCTCCTCTTCCATCTCGTGGTTGATCCGCTGGTAGAGGTCGTGGAGGCCAAGGTCCTCGTAGCGGCGCGAATGCAGGAAGTACTGGTCGCGCGCGGCCAGTTCGCCACGCAGCAGTTCCTTCAGGTATTCGATGACTTCGGGGTGACCCTTCATGACACGACCTCTCGACGGACAGCTGGACGGCCGGAGTATGCCGGCTTGTGCGCGAACGCGATCGGATGAGAATCCGTCCGAGTCGCATTCGCGTGTCGCGCAGGGTCGGCTGGCTGCTTCGTCGCGGGGCTACTCCTAGAATCGAACCTTCGACAAGGGGAAGTTCCATGCGGCCTGGAATCCGGCGAACGCTTCGTGCGGGCGTGCTGTTGCTGATCGCCATCCTGTTGCTGGTCGGCCCGGCCACGTGGCTGCTGCTGCGTGGCAGCGTGCCGCGGCTGGATGGCGAATCCGGCCTCGCGGGCCTGGCTGCTCCGGTGTCGGTCAGCCGCGACGCGCTCGGAATGGTGACCATCGACGCCCGCAGCGAGGCCGATGCGATGCGCGCACTCGGCTGGGTGCACGCACAGGAGCGCTATTTCGAGATGGACCTGATGCGTCGGGTGCCGGCGGGCGAGCTCTCGGCGCTGTTCGGCGCGCGGGCCCTGGACGTCGACCGCGCCAACCGGATGCACCGCGTGCGAGCGCGCGTCGAGGCGCGGCTGCCCACGATCGCTACCGGTCGCGAGGCACCACTGCAGGCCTATGTCGCTGGCGTCAACGCCGGCCGTGATGCGCTGCGCGTGCGTCCATGGCCTTACCTGCTGCTGCGCCAGAGTCCGCAGCCATGGACTGCGGCCGATTCGGTGCTGACCGGCTATGCGATGTATTTCGACCTGCAGGACGCGGGCAACGCGCGCGAGCTGGCGCTGGCGCGGCTGCGCGAAGAGTTGCCGCCACCCCTGTATGCGCTGCTCACCCATGCCGGCAGCAGCTGGGATGCGCCGCTGTCCGGCAGTGTGCGGGGCGATGCGCCGCTGCCCGATGCTGGAACCGTCGACCTGCGTACGCTGCCGGCGCCTCCGCTGGATACCCCGGTGGCGCCACCGCAGCGGTTGATCGGATCGTTGAGGGAGATGCGGGAGAGAGCCGTTGGTGGGTCGCCTGCGGCGACCGATCTCATGCCGGGCAGCAACAGCTTCGCGGTGTCCGGGCGGCTGACCGCGGACGGTCGCGCCCTGGTGGCCGACGACATGCACCTGGGCCTGCGCGCACCGAACATCTGGTTCCGCGTGCGCCTGCGTTATCCCGACGCGGCTGCACCCGGTGGGCAGGTCGACGTCACCGGCTTCACCCTGCCCGGCCTGCCTGCGGTGATCGTCGGCAGCACCGGCCATGTGGCCTGGGGTTTCACCAACAGCTATGGCGACTTCCTGGACTGGCAGCGGGTGCGGCCCTGCGCCACGCCCGGCCCGGCGACGACCGCGGACTGCACTGCGTACATCCGCCATGAGGAACGTATCGCCGTCGCCGGCGGCGAAACCGTCACGGTGGCGGTCGACGAGACAACATGGGGCCCGATCCTCCACCGCGAAGACGACGGCCGCGCACTGGCGCTGCGCTGGGTGGCCCACCTGCCCGGCTCGCTGGACTTCGGGCTCGCCGACTTCGTGCGTGCACGCAATCTCGACCATCTGCTGCAGCTCGCCAACCGCGCCGCCACGCCCACGCAGAATCTCGTTGCCGGCGATCGCCATGGCGCGATCGCCTGGCGCCTGCTCGGCCCGCTGCCGCAGCGCGCGGCCGGCTGCGATGGCGCCCGGATCTCCATTGCGTCCGGTCCGGAAACCGGCGACACGGCCTGCGCGCCCTGGGCGATCGCCACCGACACCTCGCCCCTGCTGCGTTCGCCCACCGCCGACCGGTTGTGGACCGCCAACAACCGCATCGTCGATGGCGAGGATTTCCGCCGGATCGGCGATGGCGGCGCCACCCTCGGCGCACGCGCGAAGCAGATCCGCGACGCACTCGCCGCGCGCGAACGCTTCGACGAGCACGACCTGCTGGCGATCCAGCTCGACGACCGCGCGCTGCTGATGACACGCTGGTGGGAACTGCTGCGCACGCTCGCCGGCCACGCAGGGGGCGGCGCAGGCGCATCCGCGGCGCCACGCGACACGGCCACCACGACACCGGCCCTGCTCGCGCTGGCGGAGGCCGCGGATCGCTGGAGTGGCCATGCCGATGTCGAGTCGGCCGCCTATCGCATCGTGCGTGCCTGGCGGCTGGCGGTGCACGCGCGCGTGGCCGACGGCCTGGGCGCACCCGCACTGGCAGCGCTCGGCGACGATTTCGCCTTGCCGTCGCTACCGCATCTGGAAGGCGTCGCCTGGCCACTGGTCACCCGCCGGCCGGCACATCTGCTCCCACGCCGTTACAGCTGTGCAACGCGAGCACCGGAGGACAGCGACTGTGACGATGCACGCGACGGCTGGGCGGCGTTGTTCGAGGACGCTGCGATCGAAGTGCGCGACGAGCTCGCTGCGGCCGGGCCGTTGCGCGAACGCACCTGGGGCGAACGCAACACCGCCGCGATCTGTCATCCGCTGGCCGGTGCGATCCCGTTGCTTGGTCGCCGCCTGCTGTGCATGCCGGGCGAGCCGCTGCCCGGCGACAGCATGATGCCGCGCGTGCAAGGGCCGGGATTCGGCGCCTCGCAGCGCATGGTGGTGGCGCCGGGCCACGAAGCCGATGGCATTGCCCATATGCCGGGCGGCCAGAGCGGGCATCCGCTATCGCCGTTCTGGGGCGCCGGCCACGACGACTGGGTGCACGGCCGCGCCTCGCCGTTCCTGCCTGGCGAGACGCGTCACCGGTTGCAGTTGTTGCCGGAGGGAATCAGGGGCGACTGACGCCGGCACGCGCCACTTGGCACAACAGGCGTCGCCTGTCGGCCAGTGCGCATTCCCAGACGTGGCAGCAAGGTCAGCGTGCGTGGCGGGCGTGGCCTGGCACATCGTCGTGAGGGGCACCACCAAGGCGCGGCGCCGTGGAGCACGCTTGCCGCGATGTCCTGCCACGCGCCCGGGCCGCGCCGGTCGTGCCCGGGCCGGGACAGGCCGGCGCCGGCACCATTCAGCCGAAGACGCGGAATCGGGTGCTGTCGTCGATGAAGGTCTTCTCGCCGATCTCGCCCGCATTGGCGCCGAACGGCATCTGCGCGCGCAGCTTCCAGCTGGCCGGCAGGCTCCAGGCCTCGGCGGCGGCCTCGTCGGGCAGCGGGTTGTAGTGCTGCAGGCTGGCGCCGATGCCCGCGTTGGCCAGCGCGGTCCACACCGCGAACTGGGCGATGCCGCTGCCATGCTCGGACCACACCGGGAAGTTGTCGGCGTACAGCGGGAACTGTTCCTGCAGCCCCTTCACCACCTCCTGGTCCTCGTAGAACAGAGCGGTGCCGGCGCCGGCGGCGAAGCTGTCGATCTTCTGCCCCGTGGCGGCGAAGGCATCAGCCGGCACGATCCTGCGCAGCGCCTCGCGGACGATCTCCCAGAACCGCTGGCTCTCGTCGCCATACAGGATCACCGCACGCGAGCTCTGCGAGTTGAACGAGGACGGCGCCTGGCGGATCGCTTCCTGGATCAGCGCGGTGGTTTCGTCACGCGACAGGGGAAGCTCCGGCCCCAGCGCGTACTGGCTGCGGCGGCGACGGATGGCATCGAGAAAGGTCTGGGACATGGGCAACTGCTCATCAGTGGATGGATAAGAGAAGCCTATTGGCGTTTCACGCCAAAAACAGAACGATCTCCGGGATGAATCGTTTCATCGGCGCCGGGGAGATGGCGCGAAGAGTGGAATGACCGAGGTGGGCGGCCGTCGCATACGTCCTTGTCCGACCTTCGGACACCTGGATTCGCGCCATCCATGGCGCTGACCCTCGGGCGGCTACGCCGTTCGGATCGCAATCCAGTCCATCTGTCTCCGCAGGCGGGAGAAGGGTCGCGGCGGCTAACAGGCGCTGACGTCGGAAAACCATGGCCTTGCGGGCGAAGGCCGTGACCGCTGCACGCCGCGATCGGGCATCAGGGCGCATGTCGCGCCGTTCACGGCGGGCGCGCCTGCTCCAGCACGCGCACCGACCTTTCCGATCGGCGACGTCGGGCTGTCAGAGTTCGATCACGTCGAAATCGGCAACCGGATCCACCTCGGCGTCGTAGTCGACATCGTCGCGCTCGAAGCCGAACAGCTTGAGGAACTCGTGCTTGTAGCTGGCGTAATCGGTCAGCTCGAACAGGTTCTCGGTGCGCACCTGTGGCCACACGGCCTGGCACTGCGCCTGCACGTCGTCGCGCAGTTCCCAGTCGTCGAGGCGGAAGCGGTGCTCGTCGTCGACCGCGCCCGGCTGGCCGTCGGCGCGGTACATGCGCTCGCGGAACAGGCGGTCGAGCTGCTCGATGGTGCCCTCGTGCAGGCCCTTCTCCTTCATCACCTTGAAGACGATGGCGATGTACAGCGGCAGCACCGGGATCGCCGCGCTGGCCTGGGTGACCACCGACTTCAGCACCGCGACGTTCGCCGCGCCGCCGCCCTTCGCGGCGAGCTTCGCATCCAGGCGGCGGGCAGTCGCATCGAGGTCGACCTTGGCGCGGCCGAGCGCACCGTGCCAGTAGATCGGCCAGGTGATCTCGGTGCCGATATAGCTGAAGGCCACCGTCTTCGCGCCATTGGCGAGCACGCCGGCGGCATCCAGCGCGTCGATCCACAGCTGCCAGTCCTGCCCGCCCATCACCGCGACGGTGTCCTCGATCTCCTGCTCGCTGGCAGGCTCGATCGTGGCTTCGATCACCTGATCCCTGTTGGTGTCGATGGCGGTCGAGGTGTAGGCCTCACCGATGGGCTTGAGCGCGGAACGCTTGACCTCGCCGGTATCGGGCAGCTTGCGCACCGGTGACGCCAGCGAATAGACGACGAGGTCGACCTGCCCGCCCATCTCGTCGCGGATCAGCTCGATCACCTTGTCGCGTGCGGCATCGGAGAACGCATCGCCGTTGATCGAGCGGCTGTACAGGCCGGCGGCCTTGGCCTCGCGGTCGAACGCGGCGGCGTTGTACCAGCCGGCGGTGCCGGGCTTCTTCTCGGTGCCCGGCTTTTCGAAGAACACGCCGAGAGTGTCCGCACCGAAGCCGAACGCAGCGCTGATCCGTGCGGCCAGGCCGTAGCCACTCGACGCGCCGATCACCAGCACCTTCTTCGGGCCGTCGTTGCGCACCCCCTGCGCCTTCGTCGCCGCGATCTGGTCGCGCACGTTGAGCGCGCAGCCGGTCGGATGGGTGGTGGTGCAGATGAAGCCGCGGACCTTGGGATGGATGATCACGGGTTACTCGTTGCCAGTCGGACGGACGGGCAAGTTTACTGCGCCGCCGTTGGCGACCGTCCGTACGCGGGTCGATGGTGCGATACGTGGCGCCGAGGAAAACCACGCGTTGCCGGTGCGACGGATGCGCCGGACGCGGCTCCGCGAGGGCGTGCTCAGGCCACCGCTGCAGGTGCCGGCTCCGCGATCACCGCATCGTTGTGCACGCCCGCGACCGCGCGGCCGGAGGGATCGGCGGCGTTGGCGAACGAGGCATCCCATGCGATCGCAGCCGGCGACGAACACGCGATCGACTTGCCGCCGGGCACGGTCTCAGCTGCCGCGGCGCCCGGGAAATGCCGTTCGAACAGGCAGCGATACCAGTAGGCCTCCTTCGTCTGCGGCGGGTTGTGCGGGAAGCGCCGTGCGGCCGCGGCGAGCTCGCGGTCGCTGACCTGGGTGCCCGCGTAGGCCTTGAGCCCGTCGATCCAGCCATAGCCGACGCCATCGCTGAACTGCTCCTTCTGCCGCCACAGGATCTCTGCGGGCAGCCAGCCTTCGAATGCCTGCCGCAGCACGCCCTTTTCCATCCGCTGCGGCCCCGCCGAGCCCTTGTCGATCATCTTGTGCCGCGCATCCATCCGCATCGCGACGTCGAGGAACTCGCGGTCCAGGAACGGCACCCGTGGCTCCACGCCCCAGGCCATCATCGACTTGTTGGCCCGCAGGCAGTCGTAGTTGTTGAGCGCATCCAGCTTGCGCACCAGTTCCTCGTGGAACTCGCGCGCGTTCGGCGCCTTGTGGAAATAGAGATATCCGCCGAAGACCTCGTCGCTGCCCTCGCCCGACAGCACCATCTTCACCCCCATCGCCTTGATCCGCCGCGCGAGCAGGAACATCGGCGTGGACGCGCGGATGGTGGTGACGTCGTAGGTCTCGATATGGCGGATCACTTCCGGCAGTGCATCCAGGCCTTCCTCGAAGCTGTACTCGAAGCCGTGGTGGACGGTGCCGAGCGCGCGCGCGGCGATCTCCGCTGCTGCAAGGTCGGGCGAACCCTTCAGGCCGATCGCGAACGAGTGCAGCCGCGGCCACCACGCCTCGCTGCGGTCGCCGTCCTCGACGCGGTGGCGGGCGTAGCGCGCGGCCACTGCAGCCACCAGCGATGAGTCCAGGCCACCCGACAGCAGCACTCCATAGGGCACGTCGGTCATCAGCTGCCGGTGCACTGCGGCCTCGAAGGCCTCGCGCAGTTCGGTGGGCGAGACCGCGTTGCCTTCGACGGCGTCGTAGTCACGCCAGCCAGTGCGGTAGTAGCGGGTCAGCGCACCGGTGGCGCTGTCGTACCAGTGCCCGGGTGGGAACTGGGCGACATCGGCGCAGCTTTCCGCAAGCGCCTTCATCTCGGAGGCCACGCGCAGCCGGCCTTCGCGGTCGTGGCCCCAGTACAGCGGCACCACGCCAATGGGATCGCGCGCGATCAGCACCCGGCCGGCGGCGCGGTCCCAGAGCGCGAAGGCGAAGATGCCGTTGAGGCGCTCGAGGAAGACCTCCGGCGCCTCTTCGCGGTAGAGGGCGTTGATGACCTCGCAATCGGAACCGGTCTGGAACGCATAGGGCTCGCTTAGGGCGGCGCGCAGTGCCTGGTGGTTGTAGATCTCGCCATTGACGGCAAGGACCAACGCGCCGTCCTCCGAGCGCAGCGGCTGCGCACCACCGGCGGGGTCGACGATGGCCAGTCGTTCATGGACGAGGATCGCACCCGGATCGACGTGCACGCCGCTCCAGTCCGGGCCGCGATGGCGCTGTCGCTGGGAGCATTCCAGCGCCTCCCGGCGCAGGCTGGCGAGGTCGTCGCCGGGTTGCAGGTCGAACACGCCGAAGATCGAGCACATATGGAAGTCCCCCGCCTCAGGTTGGAAGCAACGCAATCGGGCGGGGATGCAGGCCATTGGTGTTGCGGCCGATGGACGGTTTCGTTCTCCCGGACGCTCGCAACCCGATGCCTATGTGCGCCCGCGAGGCGCTCCGTCGTGTTCCGCGCTGCCCGTCGCGCGCACCGGGGGGTGTGCTTCCCCGGCCGAAGTCCGCGTCCAGCTACCACGGCCGGCCGCCGGCCATCCATGGCCGGCTGTCCGCACACCCCCCGGTGCACGCGACGGGCTCAGGCAGTCGTCAGCTTCGGCACGAAGATCAACATCTGGGTCCTCGGGTGGCAGCGCTTTGCTGCCAGCGTCGCCCGCAACCGACCAAGCTCGTTCCTGACTTCGGTTTTGATCTTCGTGCCGACGCGACGACAGGTCGGGGCCCGCCGCGGACGCAGGGGGATGTCCAGAGCCGGCCATGGATGGCCGGCGGCCGGATGTGGGAGCAGGACGCGGAGATATCCGGCTGGGCATCCCCCTGTGGCCGCGGCGGGCCACCTGGGTGCCATCGGGCGCCTCCACCGCGACCCGCCCGGTACCGTCCCCGTTGCGCCTTCAGGCGGCAATGCCCGCCCGCAGCAGACGCTCGATGATCGCCAGGTACAGCCCCGGCAGCGCTTCGAGGTCCGCCACCCGCACGTGCTCGTCGACCTTGTGGATGCTGGCGTTGACCGGGCCGATCTCGATGCACTGCGCACCCAGCGGCGCGATGAAGCGCGCATCCGAGGTGCCGCCGCCGGTGCTTTCCTCCGGCGCGGCGCCAGCGAACGCGGCAAGCACCTCGCGGGCCGCTGCGCGCAGCGGGCCTTCGGGGGTATGGAACGGCTCGCCGCTGCGGTGCCAGGAGAGCTGATGGTCCAGCCCATGGCGCACGCACATCGATTCGATCTCGCTGATCAGCCGGTCGGCGGTCCAGTGCGGGTTGAAGCGCAGGTTGAACTGCACCTCGAGCGTGCCCGGCACCACGTTGGTCGCGCCTGTGCCCGCATGGATATTGCTGACCTGCAGGCTGGTCGGCGGAAAGCTCTCGTAGCCGTCATCCCACAACCGTGCCGTGAGTTCGGCGAGCAGCGGCAGCGCTTCATGCACGGGATTGCGCGCGAGTTGCGGATACGCCACATGCCCCTGCACGCCACGCACCGCGAGCGTGGCCGACAGCGAGCCGCGCCGACCCACCCGCAACAGGTCGCCCAGCACCGCGGTTGACGACGGCTCGCCGGTGATGCACCAGTCGATGCGCTGCCCGTCCTGGCGGAAGTGCTCGGCGACACGGCGCACCCCATCGATGGCATCGCCCTCCTCGTCGGAGGTCAGCAGCAGCGCGAGCGTGCCCGGATGATCGGGATGCGCGGCAACGAAGCGCTCGGCCGCGACCACGAAGCCGGCGACGCCGCTTTTCATGTCGGCGGCGCCACGCCCGTACAGCAGGCCATCGCGGATCTCCGGCACGAACGGATCGCTCGCCCATGCCTCGCGCGGGCCCGGCGGCACCACGTCGGTATGGCCCAGCAGCACCAGCACCGGCCCACCGCGGCCATGCGTCGCCCACAGGTTGTCGACCGCGCCGAAGCGCAGGTGCTCGCAGGCGAAACCGGCACGCGACAGGTGTTCGGCCAGCATGGCCTGGCAGCCGGCGTCATCCGGCGTGACCGAGGGACGGGCAATCAGTTCGCAGGTGAGTTCGACGACATCGGACATTGCGCGTTCCCGTGGCTCAGGCGATGCCGAAGCGCTTCTTGAAGCCGTTGTCGGTGAAGCCCTGCGTCACCACGCCGTCGTCGGTGACCACCACCGGGCGGCGGATCAGTTGCGGGTATTCGCGCAGCAGCAGCTTCCATTCGGCATCGCTGCCCGGCCCCTTGCGGTTGGCGGGCAGCGTGCGCCAGGTGGTCGAGGACCGGTTGATCAGCGCGTCCCAGCCGCCAGCCTGCTGCGCCCAGCCGGCCAGCACGTCGGGCGGCTGCGGTGTATCGCGGTAGTCGACGAACGTATGGGCGATGCCGAAGCGGTCCAGCCACTTGCGGGCCTTCTTGCAGGTATCGCAGTTCTTCAGGCCGTACAGCGTGGTCATGCTCAGCCCGCCAGTCCGCGCAGCAGCTCGTTGACGCTGGTCTTGGCACGGGTGCGCTCGTCGACCTGCTTGACGATCACCGCGCAATACAGCGAATGGCTGCCGTCCTCGGCCGGCAGCGAGCCGGCAACGACGACGCTGCCCGGCGGCACGTAGCCATAGCTGATCTCACGGGTGGCGCGGTTGTAGATGCGCGTGGACTGGCCGAGGAACACGCCCATGCCGATCACGCTGTGATGGCCGACGACCACGCCCTCGACCACTTCCGAGCGCGCGCCGATGAAGCAGTGGTCCTCGACGATCGTCGGCGAGGCCTGCAGCGGCTCCAGCACGCCGCCGATGCCGGCGCCGCCGGAGATATGGCAGTGCCTTCCGACCTGCGCACAGGAACCGACGGTGGCCCAGGTATCGACCATCGTGCCCTCGCCCACGTGCGCGCCGATGTTGACGAAGCTCGGCATCAGCACCACGTCGCGGCCGACATGGCTGCCGCGGCGCACGTACGCGCCCGGCACCACGCGCACGCCGGCCTCGCGGAACATGCTCTCGTCGTAGTCGGCGAAACGCGCCTCGACCTTGTCCCAGTACGGCGCCGGATCCGCTTCCACCATCGCCATCTCGTTGATGCGGAAGTACAGCAGCACCGCTTTCTTCACCCACTCGTTGACCGTCCAGCCGCCACGTCCGTCGGGCTCGGCCACGCGCAGCTCACCGGTTTCCAGCCCGACCAGGGTCTGTTCGACGGCGGGGCGCACGGCGCCGTCCACTTCTTCCGGGGTCAGCGTGCCGCGGCGCTCGAACGCGCTGTCGATGGTGGTGTGCAGGACCGCCACGGCGGTGGGGTCGGTGTTGAACGTGGGCAGGGTCATGTGGAATCCATACGGGTGTGGTGGGAGGCGCCGGGGTTCGCTCAGCCGGCATCCAGGGTCGCCAGCAGGGCCTCGCGCAGTGCGTCGCGCGCCGGCTCCCCAAGCGGGTTGTTATGGTGGTCGCTCAGCCGGAACACGTCCTCGACCCGTTCGCCGAAGGTGGCGATGCGTGCATCGTGCACGCGCATGCGCTGGCTGCGCAGCACATGGGCGACGTCGGCCAGCAGGCCGGGGCGATCGGTGGCGACCAGGCTGAAGACGGTGTGGCGGCCGTCGGCGCTGTCGTCGAAACCGATCTGCGGCACCACGCGGAAATGCCGCAGATGCCGCGGCTGGGTGCGGCGCGCCGGATGCACGTCCAGCGAACCCGCGAGCACGCTGGCGAGCTTGCGTTCGATCACCAGCGGATCGGGCATATGGCGTGGATCGGACGGCAGCACCTGGAAGACGTCGAAGATGGTGGCCGCAGGCCCATCCAGCGCACGCGCCTGCTGGATCGCCAGCCCGCTGCGGTCCAGGGTGATCGCAATCGCGGTGAACAGGCCATCGCGATCGGGCGAATGCACGAATACCTCCAATGCCTGCACGCCGTCGGCAAGCCGGCGCACGCGCACCACGGTCTCGCCCGTGGCGACATCGCGCAGCGACAGCGCCTGCCACGCGACCTGGTCCGGCCGGCCGCGCAGGAAGGCCTCTTCCGGCATCCGCGCAAACAGGGCATCGGCGTCGGCGGCGTCGACGCCGCGGGCGGCCAGCAGGCCACGCGCCTGCTCGCGGGTTTCGGCAATGCGCTGGGCAGCCGCCACCGGGTGCTCGAGCCCGCGCCGCAGCGCGAGCCGGGTGGCGGTGCGCAGGTCGGTCAGCAGGCGGTCCTTCCACGCATTCCACAGGCGTGGCGACGTGCCGGCGATATCGGCACAGGTCAGCAGGTACAGGTAATCCAGCCGCTCACGGTCGGCGACTTCGGTGGCGAAGCGGTGGATCACCGCCGGATCGGAGATGTCGTGCTTCTGCGCCACCGTCGACATCAGCAGATGCTGGCGCACCAGCCATTCGACGAGGGCGGTATCGGCTTCCGGCAGGCCGTGGCCTTCGCAGAACCCGCGCGCGTCCACCGCGCCGAGTTCGGAGTGGTCGCCGCCGCGGCCCTTGGCGATGTCGTGGAACAGACCGGCCAGCAGCAGCAGTTCGGGCTTGCGCAGTACCGGCCAGACCTCGTGCGCGCTGGAGAAACGCGGATCCGCGGCCTCGTCGGCAAAGCTCGCGATGTTGCGCAGCACCGCCAGCGTGTGCTGGTCCACCGTGTAGACGTGGAACAGGTCGAACTGCATGCGTCCGGTGACGCGGGCGAACTCCGGGATCCAGGTGCCGAGCACGCCCAGGCGCGCCATGCGCTCGAGCGTGCGCACCGGCATCGGCCCGCGCAGCAGGTCGAGGAAGCGCTGGCGCTCGTGCGCCGCGGCATCGCGCCATGACGGCAGTGCATGCAGCGATTCGGCCAGGGCGCGCGCGGTCTGCGAGTGCAGCCCGCGCATTCCCGGCTGCGCGGCCCACGCCGCGAACAGGTCGAACACCTGGCCGATATCGGCGCGCGGCCATACCTCGTCGCGCGTGGACAGGTAGCCACGACGCGATACGAAACCGGCATCGAGGTCCACCAGTTCGCCTTCGCCCTCGATATGTTCCTCGAAGCGCTGCAGCAGGCGGTCGTTGATGCGCAGCACCACCGCCGCACTGCGGTAGAAGCCCTGCATCATCTGCTCGACCAGCGCGTTGTCGGCTTCCTCGACGTGGTCGAGCCGCGCTGCCAGCGCCTTCTGGTGGTCGAAGCGCAGGCGCTCCTCGGCCTTGCCTGCCACCAGGTGCAGGCCGAAGCGCAGCCGCGACAGCGCCTGCCGCTCGCGCTCGAGGGTCGCCAGTTCGTCGACGCCGAGCTGGCCGAGCGCGATCAGCTGCTCGAAGCCGTGCACGCCGAACACCGCACGGGCCATCCAGCGCAGCGTATGGATGTCGCGCAGCCCGCCGGGGCCATCCTTGAGGTTGGGCTCGAGGTTGTCGGCGGTGTCGCCGAAGCGTGCGTGGCGCCGCATCTGCTCCTCGCGCTTGCCATCGAAGTAGCGCTGCGCGGTCCAGCCGGTCCGCTCCGCGGCCATCGCCTCCGCCAGCGCCCGCACGTCCTGCTGGCTGGCCAGCAGCGGGCGCGCGTCCTGCAGGTTGGTCTGCACGGTCAGGTCGGCATCGGCCTCGCGGGTGCACTCGTCGGGCGTGCGCACCGCATGGCCCACCTTCAGGCCGGCATCCCACAGCAGCGCGAACAGGCGGCCCAGTGCGTCGGCATGCGGCGCGCCGGCACCCTCGCCCGCCAGCGCCAGCACGTCGATGTCCGAATGCGGGAACAGTTCGCCGCGGCCGTAACCGCCGACCGCGAACAGGGCCAACGGCGCGTCGGCCGGCACGCAGCGCGCCCACGCCTGGCGCACCCAGCCGTCGACGGCGGTCGCTCGCGCGGCGAGCAGGCGGTCGACATCCTCGCCGTGGTCGAAACGCGCGGCGAGCTGGGCATCATGGTCGGCGAGCGCCGCGCGGGCCTCGGCGGCCCAGGCGGTGTCGGCGGCGGAATCGTGGCCTGGCGTGGCCTGCGCAGGCGGCGGCATGGAGGCCATCATCCGCACCGGCCATCCATCGACCACCATGTCGTCGTTGGCGACGGGTGCGTGCAGCTGCCGGCGCTGGTGCGCATCGCCCTTACAGCCAGGCGTCGTTGTCGTCGCCGGGCACGCGGGTCAGGATGTCGACGCCGTCGCGGGTCACCGCCACGGTGTGCTCCCACTGCGCCGAGAGCTTGCGGTCCTTGGTCACCACGGTCCAGCCGTCGGGCAGCACGCGGGTATGCCGCGCACCTTCGTTGATCATCGGCTCGATGGTGAAGGTCATGCCCTCCTCCAGCACCAGGCCCTCGCCCGGACGGCCGTAATGCAGCACCTGCGGCTCGTCGTGGTAGACCTTGCCGATGCCGTGCCCGCAGTACTCGCGCACCACACTGAAGCGCTCAGACTCGGCGTACTGCTGGATGGCGTGGCCGACGTCACCGAGCGTGGCACCCGGACGCACCACGCGGATGCCCTCGAACAGCGCCTGCCGGGTCACCTCGACCAGCCGGCGGGCCATCACCGAGGGCGTGCCGACGTAGTACATGCGGCTGGTGTCGCCGTGCCAGCCGTCCTTGATCACGGTGACATCGATATTGATGATGTCGCCGCCCTTGAGCACCTTGTCGCCCGGGATGCCGTGGCAGATGACGTTGTTGGCGGAGATGCAGGTGGCGCGCGGGTAGCCGCGGTAGCCGACGTTCGCCGGCGTGGCGCCCTGCACCTGCACGATGTGGTCGTGGCAGATGCGGTCCAGTTCCTCGGTGGTCACCCCGGGTTTCACGTACGGCGCGACCACGTGCAGCACTTCGGCGGCCAGGCGGCCGGCCTCGCGCATCTTCTCGATGTCTTGGGGAGTCTTCAGGTTGATGGCCATCGCGCCATTATCCCCGATCACGCCGCCGACTGCCGCTAACCGCGACGGGCCTCCCGGCGGTATCCCCCGCCCACCGCCCCCGCGGCGCGCAGCCACGGCCCAACTTGCCCGGGTCCGGTCGCGGGCGTATCATCGCCGGCTGACCGCGCCCGCATGGGCCGGTCCGTCGATGCCGGACGTCACCGGCAAATACACACCCGCTGCAATCCCCCGTGCCGGGGTGCGCGTGCCGCCGGAGCCCAGGCCCCGGTCCGCATGTCGTCGGTCACGGAGGCGGCGGGGAGGACCAACCCCGGAACCATCGCGCATGGCCTAGGCCCTGCGCCCGCCCACCAATGCCGGGCGGCGGTTCCATCACTGGAGTCACAGCAATGCCCCAGATCACCATGCGCCAGATGCTGGAGGCCGGCGTCCACTTCGGCCACCAGACCCGCTACTGGAACCCCAAGATGTCGCAGTACATCTTCGGTGCCCGCGGCAAGATCCACATCATCAACCTCGAGAAGACGGTTCCGCTGTTCAACGACGCGATGAACTTCATCTCGGGTATCGCGCAGAAGCGCGGCATCATCCTGTTCGTCGGCACCAAGCGCAGCGCGCGCGACGCGATCAGGGAAGAAGCCGAGCGTTGCAACATGCCGTACATGACCCAGCGCTGGCTGGGCGGCACGCTGACCAACTTCGCCACGGTGAAGAAGTCGGTGTCGCGCCTGAAGGAGCTGGAAGCCGCCGAAACCGACGGCACCTTCGACAAGCTGGTCAAGCACGAAGTGCTCGGCCTGCGTCGCGAGCGCGAGAAGCTGCTGGCGTCGCTGGGCGGCATCAAGGACATGACCCGCCTGCCTGACGCGCTGTTCGTGATCGACATCGGCCACGAGGACATCGCGATCAAGGAAGCCAAGAAGCTCGGCATCCCGGTGATCGCGGTGGTCGACACCAACTACAACCCGGAGTTGGTGGATTACGCCATCCCGGGCAACGACGACGCCATCCGCGCCGTGCAGCTGTACGCCAGCGCCGCCGCCGACGCCGTGCTCGAGGGCAAGGCCGCCGCTCCGTCCGCCGCCACCGTGCGCGAGGAAGAGTTCACCGAGGGTGGTGAAGGCCGTGGCCGCAAGCCGGCCGCACGCAAGGGCAAGAAGGCCGACGAAGCCGACGAAGCCGCCGCGCCGGCACCGGCCGCCGAGTAAGGCAGCGCCGGCAGGCCGCCGCCACCTGCGGCGGCCCGCGACGCGGCCTCCGGGCCGCGCCGCACCGGGACGGTTGCTCCGTCCCGCGACCCCATTCCGCTATCTCCGAGGTATCCGATGGAAATCACCGCAAGCCTGGTCAAGGAACTGCGCGAGCGCACCGGCGCCGGCATGATGGAGTGCAAGAAGGCACTCACCGAAGCCAATGGCGACGTCGACGCAGCCGCCGAAGCGCTGCGCAAGTCCGGCCTGGCCAAGGCCGACAAGAAGGCCAGCCGCGTCGCCGCGGAAGGCCGCGTGGCCACCGCGCAGGCGGACGGTCGTGCCGTGCTGGTCGAGGTCAACTCCGAGACCGACTTCGTGGCCAAGGACGAGAACTTCCTTGCCTTCACCGAAGCCGTGGCCGCTGCCGCGCTGGCCGTGGACGGTACCGACGTCGAAGCCCTCAAGGCCGCGAAGCTCGCGTCCGGCGAGAGCGTCGAGGAAGCCCGCGCCGCACTGATCGCCAAGGTCGGCGAGAACGTGCAGGTGCGTCGCATGGCGCGCGTCGACAGCGGCAACAACACCGCCGCCTACGTGCACGGCGGCCGCATCGGCGTGCTGGTCGAGCTCAAGGGCGGTGATGCCGAGCTGGCCCGCGGCCTGGCAATGCACGTTGCTGCGATGAACCCGCCGTACAACACCGCCGCCGACGTCCCGGCCGACTTCGTCGCCAAGGAAAAGGAAATCGAACTGGCGAAGATGTCCGACAAGGACAAGGCCAAGCCTGCCGAGATCCTCGAGAAGATCATCAGCGGCAAGATCGCCAAGATCGTCAACGAGGTCACGCTGGCCGGCCAGCCGTACGTGCTGGACACCGACAGGACCGTCGAGCAGGTGCTCAAGGCCGCCGGCGCCGAAGTCGTCGGCTTCCAGCGCCTGGCCGTGGGCGAAGGCATCGAGAAGGTGGTGGAAGACTACGCCGCCGAAGTGATGAAGCAGGCCGGCCTGGCCTGACGCGTCACGCTTCGCGCCGTACCGGAAAAAGCCGCGGACCTCCGCGGCTTTTTCTTTGTTCGAACCTTGCCCTTGCCGAAACCGGCGGTGGAGAGCTCTCCGCTGCGTCCGGGCTCCCTGGATCCCGGCATTGGAGGCGACGAGCAGAGCGGCTCCGGTGGGCTTCGCGCTGCCCGTCGCCCGCACCGGGGGATGTGCTTCCCCGGCCGAAGTCCGCGTCCAGCTACCACGGCCGGCCGCCGGCCATCCATGGCCGGCTGTCCGCACACCCCCCGGTGCACGCGACGGACTCAGACGTCCGCCGGCTCCGGCACGGACAGCAACCGCGGCCGCAGCCGGCGTCGCCTGCCAGGACGCCCCCTTCGGTCTTCGCCCTTTCTCCCAGACGGGATGACAGCCCGGGGCCCGCCGCGGACGCAGGGGGATGTCCAGAGCCGGCCATGGATGGCCGGCGGCCGGATGTGGTAGCAGGACGCGGAGATATCCGGCTGGACATCCCCCTGGGGCCGCGGCGGGCCGCCCGGACTGCTATGAAAGCTGCCGCGATCGGAAAACTTCACATTTGCTTACCGTTCTCGAGCCGGTGATGCCGCAGCCGTGCGCAGCAAACACCTGCAGACGCGTCTTCTGACGGGCGTGCGCGGAATGTCCCACGCCTGTTGGCTCTGGCTCACTCGCCTGCATGAACAACCGCCCTCCACTGGCGTGACGCGCATCACCCGCGCGCTAAAGGTTCGTCGGAACGCGCCGATATGTCTGTCGACGCATACCGACCACAGCCATGCACCCCGAACTGGTTTCCCTGCTCTCGCACTGCCGGACGCTGCCGACGCTTCCGGGCGTGGCGCTGCGGATGATCGAGCTGGCGGAGGATCCCGCGACCGACCTGGCCATGGCCGCCGATGCCATCGCGCTTGATCCTGCACTGAGCGCGCGCCTGCTGCGCATCGCCAATTCGCCGCTGTATGCGAGTGCACACCGCAGGCGCGTGGACACGCTCTCGCAGGCGCTCGCGCTGCTCGGGCTCAACGCCGCGCTGAGCCTGGCGCTGGGATTCGTCGTCGCCCGCACGCTGCAGCCCGACCACGCGCTGGCCGGCATGCACGAACGCGTATGGCAGCGCAGCGCGCTCGCGGCGATGGCGGCCCGCCTGCTGGCGGAGCGGCTGCAGCTCGAACGCCCCGAGGAACTGATGCTCGGCGCCCTGCTGCAGGACATCGGCATCCTCGCCCTGCTCCACGCCATGCCCGAACGGTACGCGGAACTGCCGCAGGTGCCGTTGCAGGGCCCGGAGCGGCTGGAAGTCGAGCGCGACCACCTTGGCGGCGACCATACCGAGGTCGGCGCCTGGCTCGCCGGCCGCTGGGGACTGTCGGGCTACCTGCAGCGGATGATCCGTGGCAGCGAGACCATCGAGACCGGCGATCGCACCCTCGGCTGCGTGGTGGCGGCCGGCCTGCTGGCCGATGTCTGGATCCGCCCTGACGACGACCACGCCCGCCAACAGCTCGACCAGGTGGCCGTGGCACTCGACGTGGAACCACTCGATATCGAGACGCTGCTGGAACGCCTGTCCGCGCTGGCGCCGGAGATGTCGGCCTTGTTCGACGTGCGCATCCATCGCGAGGAACACGCGCGCGAGATCGAGCAGCAGGGACGCGAGCTGGCGATGATCCGCCACCTGCTCGAGCGCGAGGACCTGCAGCTGGCGGTGCGGGAAGCGACGCGCCTGAAGGCACGCACGCGCGAGCTCGACGACCTGGTGCGGCGCGACCCGCTGACCGGCGCCTACAACCGCCGGCAGCTCGAGGATGTCCTGCAGCAGGCGTTCGAGGAAGCCGAACGCCGTCGCGAGCCGCTGTCGATCGCCTTCATCGACCTCGACGACTTCAAGCTGGTCAACGACCGCTACGGCCACCTCGTCGGCGACACCGTGCTGCGCGAGTTCAGCCAGGCGCTGATGCGGATGCTCCGCGCCAGCGACCTGCTCGCCCGCTATGGCGGCGAGGAATTCCTGGTAGTGCTGCGCCGTTGCGGTGCCGAGCGCGGCAAGCAGATCCTCGAGCGCATCCTCGCCGACATCGCCGCCTGCCCGCTGGCCACGGTGGATGGGGCGGGCATCCACATCACTTTCTCCGCGGGCCTCGCCACCCATGGCGAGGATGCCCGCTTCGTCGATGCGCACGCCATGCTGGCCGCCGCCGACGAAGCGCTCTATGGCGCAAAGCGCGAGGGTCGCAACCAGGTGGCGATGCAGGCGCGCGCGGAGTACTCGCCAGATCCGGCATAGCGCGTCGTCGTCGCGGTCACCGGGCGATCGGCTAGAATCCTGCCGGTTTACCCACCCCGAGACCCGCATGTCCACACTCGCCTATCGCCGCGTCCTGCTCAAACTGTCCGGCGAGGCCCTGATGGGCGACGAGGACTACGGCATCGATCCCAAGGTCATCGGCCGTCTCGCGCGCGAGGTGATCGAAGCCCAGCACGCCGGCGCGGAAGTCGCGCTGGTCATCGGCGGTGGCAACATCTTCCGCGGTGCGGGGCTCGCCGCCAGTGGCATGGACCGCGTCACCGGCGACCAGATGGGCATGCTGGCCACCGTCATCAACGCGCTGGCCATGCAGGACGCGCTCGAAAAGCTCGGCGCCAAGGCGCGGGTGATGAGCGCGATCAAGATCAACGACGTCTGCGAGGACTACATCCGTCGTCGCGCCATCCGCCACCTCGAGAAGGGCCGGCTGGTGATCTTCGCCGCCGGCGTCGGCAGCCCGTTCTTCACCACCGATTCGGGCGCTGCGCTGCGCGCGATCGAGATCGGCGCCGACCTGCTGCTGAAGGCGACCAAGGTCGATGGCGTCTACGACAAGGATCCGAAGAAGCATGCCGATGCCGTGCGCTTCGAGCAGCTCACCTACGACGAAGTGATCTCGCGCGGGCTCGAGGTGATGGACACCGCGGCGTTCGCGCTGGCCCGCGACAGCAGCCTGCCGATGCGCGTGTTCGACATGAGCCAGCCCGGCGTGCTGCTGCGCATCCTGCGCGGCGAGGCGATCGGCACCCTCGTCACCGGCCGCTGATCCGTGCACCGGATGCGGCCGGACCGTGCACGGGTCCCGGCGCGCTGCGCGGTGCACGTATAATCCCGCGGTTCCCGACCGCAGCTGGAGCCGGCGATGCTCGACGATATCAAGAAAGACACCCAGACCCGCATGGCCAAGAGCGTCGACGCGCTTCGCCACACGCTGGTCAAGGTCCGCACGGGCCGCGCTTCGACCGCCCTGGTCGAACACCTGAAGGTGAACTACTACGGTTCCGACATGCCGCTGTCGCAGGTCGCGAGCGTGTCCGTCAGCGACGCGCGCTCGCTCACGATCACGCCGTGGGAAAAGCCCATGGTCGCGGCCGTCGAGAAGGCGATCCTCGCCTCCGATCTCGGCCTGACGCCGAACACCGCTGGCACCACCATCCGCCTGAACCTGCCGGCGCTCACCGAGGAGCGTCGTCGCGAGCTGTCCAAGGTCGTGCACGGCGAGGGTGAGGACGCCAAGGTCGCCATCCGCAACATTCGCCGCGATGCCAACCAGCAGGTCAAGGAACTCCTCAAGGAGAAGCTGATCTCGGAAGACGACGAGCGCCGCAGCGAGGACGACATCCAGAAGCTCACCGACAAGGCGATCAAGGACGTCGACGACGTGGTCAAGGCCAAGGAACAGGAGCTGATGGCGGTCTGAGGACCGGTCAGTCGCGGGTCGTGATCGGACAGACACCAGCGCCGGGCGATACCCGGGCCCCGCCCATGCGCCCGGACCCGCAGGATCCGGCCGTCACCGGCGACGAACGCCTCGACGGGGTGCCACGGCACCTCGCGATCATCATGGACGGCAACGGCCGCTGGGCGGCACGACGCCGTCGGCCGCGCGCGATCGGCCATCGTGCCGGTGCGCGCGCGGTCAACCTCTGCATCGACTGGTGCGTCGCACGTGGCATCGGTGCGCTGACGCTGTTCGCGTTCTCCAGCGAGAACTGGGGTCGCCCCGAGGACGAGGTCGGCGCGCTGATGAAGCTGTTCATGGGTGCACTGGACCGCGAGATCGACGAACTCGACCGTCGCGGCATCCGCATCCGCTTCATCGGCGAACGCACGCGCTTTGCGCCGGCGCTGCAGGCGCGCATGGCCACGGCCGAATCGCGCACCGCACGCCACGCACGCCTCGCGCTCAACATCGCGGTGAGTTACGGCGGTCGCCAGGACATCGCCGCGGCGGCGCGATCGCTCGCCGAAGACGTGGCCGCGGGCCGGCTGCGCCCCGAAGACATCGACGAACAGCTGCTGGGCACGCGCGTTGCCCTGGCCGAGCTGCCGCCGCCGGATCTCTTCATCCGCACCGGTGGCGACGTGCGCATCAGCAACTTCCTGCTGTGGCAGCTGGCCTATACCGAACTGTGGTTCACCGATACCCTGTGGCCCGACCTCGATGCGGCCGTGCTCGACCGTGCATTGGCCGACTACGCCGCCCGCGAGCGGCGCTTCGGGCTCACCAGCGCCCAGGTCGCCGCACCCGCCCCACCCGACACGGACACCCTCGACGCATGACCCGAACCCGCGTGCTCGCCGCACTGGTGATGGCGCCCCTGGCGATCGCCGCGGTCCTGCTGCTGCCCACTCCCTGGATGGCCGCGATGGCCGCGGTGCTGTTCCTCGGGGCGCTGTGGGAGTGGTACCGGCTGGCCGAAGTGGAGGACACCACCGCACGCGGCGTGCTGCTGCTGGCCAACCTGCTGCTGATGGTCGCGGTGGTCTGGGCATCGGCCAACGACCCCGGCAGATCGCTGGTGCTGCTGAAGCTGCTGTGCGTGGCCGGCATCGTCTGGTGGCTGCTGGCGATGATCTGGCTGCGCCAGTTCGAATTCGGCAGCACCGGCTCCGGCAGCGCACGGATCTTCAAGCTGGCCGCGGGCACCGCGGCGATCATTCCGGCCTGGGCCGCGCTCGGCCTGGTCCACGCCGGCGAGCCGGCCGGGGCCGGCTGGCTGCTGGTGGCGCTGATGATCGTCTGGGCCGCCGATTCCGGCGCCTATTTCGCCGGCCGGAAATTCGGGCGTCGCAAGCTGGCGCCGCGGATCAGCCCCAACAAGACAGTCGAAGGCCTGCTGGGCGGACTGCTCGCCGGCCTCGTGGTGGCACTGGCCGGCGCGTTGCTGCTCGGCACCCCCGCCACGCAGCTGTGGGGCGTGGTGCTGGTGGCGCTGATCGCGGTGCTGTTCTCGGTGGTTGGCGACCTGTTCGAGAGCCTGCTCAAGCGCCAGGTCGGGATGAAGGATTCCGGCAACCTGATCCCGGGGCACGGTGGCCTGCTCGACCGCGTCGACGGTGTCATCGCCGCACTGCCGGTGTTCGCCATCGGCCAGATCTGGCTGGGATTCTGACCATGCAACGCGCACCGTCCGCGCAGCCGGGCACGCGATGAAGCGGCAACGCGTCGCGGTCCTGGGCGCGACCGGCTCGATCGGCAGCTCCGCGCTCGACGTCATCGCCCGCCATCCGCAACAGTTGTCGGCCAGCGTGCTGGCGGCCGGCCGCAACGTCGATGCACTCGTCGCGTTGTGCGTGCAGCATCGTCCGGCCCATGCGGTGATCGCCGACCCAGCCCTGTACGGCGCTCTGTGCGAGTCCCTGCGCGCGGCCGGTCTTTCGACGCATGCGCATGCGGGCGACGACGCCCTCTGTGAGCTGGTGGCCGGCGACGCCTGCGACAGCGTGGTCGCGGCGATCGTCGGCGCCGCCGGCCTCGACTCCACCCTGGCCGCTGCACGCGCCGGCAAGCGGCTGCTGCTGGCCAACAAGGAATCGCTGGTGATGGCCGGCGACCTGGTGATGGCGGCCGCACGCCAGGCCGGCGCCTGCATCCTGCCGATCGACAGCGAACACAACGCGCTGTTCCAGTGCCTGCCCGATGGTCGCGTCAGCGCTGGTGTCGAGCGCCTGGTGCTGACTGCCTCCGGTGGGCCATTCCGTGGCCGCGACCGCGCTTCGCTTGCATCGATCACCCCGGCACAGGCGGTGGCGCATCCGAAATGGTCGATGGGCCCGAAGATCTCGGTCGATTCCGCGACGCTGATGAACAAGGGGCTCGAGGTGATCGAGGCCCATCACCTGTTCGGCCTCGGCAACGACCGCATCGGCGTGGTCGTGCATCCGCAGAGCCTGGTCCACGCGCTGGTGGAATACACCGACGGTTCCACGCTGGCCCAGCTCGGCCTGCCCGACATGCGCACCGCGCTCGCCGTCGGTTTCGCCTGGCCGGCCCGCATTCCGTCGGGCGTGCCACCGCTGGACCTCATCGCCCATGGGCGGCTCGACTTCGAGGAGCCGGACATGGACACCTTCGCCTGCCTGCGCCTCGCCCGGCAGGCGCTGGACGCCGGCGGTTCGGCGCCGGCGGTGCTCAATGCCGCCAACGAGGTCGCGGTTTCAGCCTTCCTTCAGGGCCGGATCGCTTTCCTGAGCATTCCCGCCATCGTCGAGTCCGCGCTCGCAGCGCTGCCCCCGGCCGAGATCGCTTCGCTGGAGGCCGCACGCGAGGCGGACGCGCAGGCACGCCACCATGCCACCCAGGCCCTGCCGCGCCATGCCCGCGCATGAGCCGGCGATGCGCCCCGCCACCATGAGCCAGCGTCAATGAGCCCGCTTCAATGAGCGATTTCTTCGGTTCGGTCTGGTGGCTCATCGTGAGCCTGGGCCTGCTGGTCACCTTCCACGAGTTCGGCCACTACTGGGTGGCACGGCGCAACGGGGTCAAGGTGCTGCGCTTCTCGATCGGCTTCGGTCGCCCGCTGTGGATGCGCCGCGGACGCGACGGCACCGAGTACGCGATTGCCGCGATTCCGCTCGGCGGTTACGTGAAGATGCTGGACGAGCGCGAAGCCCCGGTCGCCGCGGACGAGGCTTCGCAGGCGTTCAACCGCAAGTCGGTCGGCCAGCGCATGGCGATCGTCGCCGCCGGTCCCGCCGCCAACCTGTTGCTGTGCGTGGCGCTGCTGTGGGCGATGTTCGTCGTCGGCCGGCCGGACTATGCGCCGGTGGTCGGTCATGCGCAGGGCGTCGCCGCCGAGGCCGGGCTGGCGCGGGGCGACCGCATCGAAGCGGTCGGCGAGCGCGCCACGCCGACCTGGAACGAAGTGCAGATGGCGCTGTTGCCGGCCGCCCTCGACCGCGCCGACGTCCGTCTGCAGGTGGTCGATGCCAACGGCAATGCCGGTGAACGCGTGCTGGCGCTGTCGAAGCTGGCGCCCGACCTCGACGACCGCGCATTGCTGCCGGCCGTCGGAGTGCTGCCGCGACACCTGCTGGCGCCGCCGGTGATCGGCCGGGTCCATCCCGACTCCGCCGCCTGGGGTGTGCTGGCAGAAGACGACCGCGTGACCGCGGTCGACGGCAGCCCGGTCGCCACCTTCGACCAGATCGGCCCGCTGGTGCAGGCGCTGGGAGAGCGCGGTGGCGCGGCCATGATCGAGGTGGAGCGCAACGGCGATCGGCTGGCGCTCGAGGTGACGCCGCGGCTGGTACAGGACGCCGCCCGCGGGGACTTCTGGGCGCTCGGCATCGAATCGGCACGCGCCGAAGTGCCAGCGAAGGACGCGTTGCAGCGCTACGGGCCGCTCGAGGCGGTACCGGCGGCGCTGCGCGAAACCGCGCACCTCACCGGGCAACTGGTCGGAATGATCGGGCGCGCGTTCACCGGCCGGATTGCTGTCGAGAACACCGTGGCGGGCCCGATCACCATTGCCCGCGCGACCAATGCCTATGCGCAGCAGGGCGTTGCCTGGTACCTGACGATCCTCGCGCTGCTCTCGCTGAGCCTGGCGATCCTCAACCTGCTGCCGATCCCGCTGCTGGATGGCGGACACCTGTTGTATTACCTTATCGAGTTGGTCAAAGGCAGCCCGGTCAGCGAACGTGCGATGGCGGCCGGCCAGACGGTCGGCCTGGTGCTGCTGGCCGGCCTCATGGGGCTGGCGTTCTACAACGACATCCTGCAACTGGTGCAACGCTGACCGCACGAACCCCGCCCCGCGGCCCCCGCGGGCGCTTCCCCAACGGACGTTTTAGATGACGCGAATTCCCAGCCGCCGCCTGCTTGCACTTGCCCTGTCCGCGGCCCTTACCGCCCCCGCCTGGGCCCAGACCATGCCGCAGGCGCCCTCCGCGCAGCCGGCGGCCAGCGGCGCGTTCACCGTCTCGGACATCCGCATCGACGGCCTGCAGCGCATCGGCGCGGGCACGGTGTTCACCTACCTGCCGATCGAGCGTGGCGACACCATCGACCAGGCCCAGGTCGGCGAGGCGGTCCGCGCGCTGTATCGCACCGGCTTCTTCGAGGACGTCCGGGTCGGCCGCCAGGGCGACATCCTGGTCGTCGCGGTCACCGAGCGCCCCGCGATCAACCGCCTCACGCTGACCGGCAACAAGGACATCAAGACCGAAGACCTGCAGCGTGGCCTGGCCGACATCGGCCTGTCCGAAGGCGACACCTTCGACCGCCTCGCGCTCGACCGCGTGACCCAGGAACTGACCCGCCAGTACAACAACCGCGGCAAGTACAACGTCACCATCACCCCGACCGTCTCGCAGCTCGACCGCAACCGCGTCGACGTGACCATCGCGGTGGACGAAGGCAAGGCGGCGAAGATCCGCCACATCAACCTGGTCGGCAACGAGACCTACGACCAGGAGACGGTCACCGACAGCTGGGAGTCGTCCGAGAGCAACTGGCTGAGCTGGTACCGCCGCGACGACCAGTATTCGCGCGAGAAGCTTTCCGGCGACCTCGAGAAGCTCAACAACTTCTACCTCGACCGCGGCTATGTCGATTTCTCCATCGACAGCACCCAGGTCGCGATCAGCCCCGATCGCCGCGACATGTACCTCACCGCCGGCCTGACCGAGGGCGAGATCTACACGATCTCCGGCGTCGAGGTCACCGGCGACACGATCCTGCCGAAGGAACAGATCGAGGAGCGCGTGTTCGTGCGCGAAGGCCAGACCTTCTCGCGCGCGCTGCTGGAGCTGAGTTCCGACGCGATCGTCGCCACGCTGTCCAACATCGGCTACGCGTTCGCGCAGGTGAACCCGATTCCGGACGTGAACCGCGACGACCGCACGGTGGCCATCAACATGCAGGTGGTGCCGGGACCGCGCGTCAACGTGCGCCGCGTGGTGTTCAAGGGCAACACCCGTACGTCCGACGAGGTGCTGCGCCGCGAGATGCGCCAGTTCGAAGGCAGCTGGTACTCGCAGGCCGCGGTCGACCGTTCCAAGGTGCGCCTGCAGCGCCTGGGCTTCTTCGAATCGGGCAGCGTCAACGTCGAGACCCAGCCGGTCCCGGGCAGCGACGACCAGGTCGACGTGGTGTTCAACGTCAAGGAAACCGCGTCGGGCAGCTTCGTGTTCGGCCTCGGCTATTCGCAGCTCGCCGGCGTCACCACGTCGGTGCAGCTGTCGCAGAACAACTTCCTCGGCAGCGGCAACCGCGTGTCGATCGAGGCCAGCCGCAACGTCTACCTGCAGCGCTACGCGTTCTCCTACCTCAATCCGTACTTCACCGACGACGGCATGTCGCTGGGCTACAACCTGTGGTGGCGCGAGTTCGACAACTCCGAGTTCAACACCGCGCAGTACTCCTCGACCAACGCCGCGGCGCAGATGTTCTTCGGCGTCCCGATCACCGAGAACGACAGCATCTCGCTGATGTTCGGCATCGACCGCAACGAGATCTACGCCTGGCGAGGCGCCACCCCGGATTCCATCGTCGACTACATCGACGCGTTCGGCTCGCGCACCTTCAATTCCTGGCGCACCGAGCTCGGCTGGGCGCGCGACAGCCGCAACGACTTCCTGCAGCCCACGCGCGGCACCTACCAGCGCGTCGGCCTGGAGGTCACGTTGCCGGGCTCGACCGCCGAATTCTTCAAGCTCAACTACGAGTTCTCGAAGTACTGGCCGATCACCCGCGCCCTGGTGCTCAACACCCGCGCCGAGGTCGGCTACGGCGACAGCTACGGCGACGATGTCACCCGCAATGTCTGCTTCAATCCGCCGGTGCTGGTCGATCACGACAATGATCCGGCCACGCCGCCAATCGTCCAGCCGGGCGCTGACCCCTCCGACCCGTGCGGCCCGGGCTCGCCGGATTACCTGCGCACCATCACTGCCAGCGGACTGCCGTTCTTCGAGAACTTCTACGCCGGTGGCACGCGCTCGGTGCGCGGTTTCCGTGACAACACCCTGGGTCCGCGCGAGTCCGCGGAAGGCAGCGGCTACCTGCAGCCGATCGGCGGCGCGTTGAAGACCGTGGGCTCGCTGGAAATGTACTTCCCCACCCTGCTCGATTCGCCGGCCGCGCGCATCTCCGCGTTCGTCGACTTCGGCAACGTGTTCCGCGACCTCGACGCGTTCGACGCCAAGGACCTGCGCATTTCCGCCGGCGTCGCTCTGATGTGGCGTGCGCCGGTGGGCCCGATCTCGATCAGCTACGCGATTCCGCTGGAATCGCAGAAGGACGTGTTCGGCGGTGCGGGCGACCTGATCCGTCGCGGCGACGAAACCGAACGCCTGCAGTTCAGCTTCGGCGGCGCGTTCTGACGCGCCGCAACTCGACGATGGACATGCAACACCACACCGCCGCCGATCTTGCGCGGCGCTTCGGGCTGGAACTGCGCGGCAACGGGGATACCCACGTAACAGGCGTCGCGCCGCTGTCGCGCGCCACCGCGTCCGAACTCAGCTTCCTGTCCAACCCGCGCCTGCGCGACCAGCTCGCCGGCACCGGTGCCGGCATCGTGGTGCTGCGCGAGGACGACGCGGCCGCGTTCACCGGTACCGCGCTGGTCGCGCGCGATCCCTACGTGGCCTACGCGAAGATCGCGGCACTGTTCGAGCCGAAACGCCCGTTGCGCCCCGGCATCCACCCGAGCGCAGTGGTCGATCCGACCGCACAGGTCCATCCGGGCGCCGAAGTCGGCCCGTTGGCCAGCATCGGCGCCCGCACCACCATTGCCGCCGGTTGCGTGGTCGGCCCGGGCTGCGTGGTCGGCGAGGACTGCCATCTCGACATCGACTGCGTGCTGGTCGCCCGCGTCACCCTCGACCGGCGTGTGCGACTCGGCAAGCGCGTGCAGATCCAGCCCGGTGCCGTGCTCGGCGCGGAAGGCTTCGGCATGGCGATGGAGGATGGCCGCTGGATCAAGGTGCCGCAGCTCGGCGGCGTGGTCTGCGGCGATGACGTCGAGATCGGCGCCAACACCACGGTCGACCGCGGCGCGCTCGACGACACCGTGCTGGAGGAAGGCGTGCGCCTGGACAACCTGATCCAGATCGCCCACAACGTCCACGTCGGCGCGCATACCGCGATGGCCGGTTGCGTCGGCATCGCCGGCAGCACCCGCATCGGCCGCCATTGCCTGATTGCCGGCGCGGCCGGCATCGCCGGGCACCTGGAGATCTGCGATCGCGTGCTGGTCCACGCGATGTCGATGGTGTCCAGCTCGATCAGCGAGCCGGGCGAATACTCGTCGGGGATGCCGGCCATGGCGACGCGCGACTGGCGCCGCAATGCCGCGCGTTTCCGCCAACTCGATGCGCTCGCGCGCCGCGTCGGCGCGCTGGAGAAGGGAAAGGAATGAGCGACGAATTCAAGCTGCCGATCGAGCACGACGGCGTACAGAAGCTGCTGCCCCACCGGTACCCGTTCCTGATGATCGACCGCGTGGTCGAGTACGAGCGCGGCAAGCGCGTGCTCTGCCACAAGAGCGTGAGCGGCAACGAGCAGTTCTTCCAGGGCCACTTCCCCGGGCGTCCGGTGATGCCCGGCGTGCTGGTGATCGAAGCGCTCGCACAGGCCGGTGGCGTGCTCAGCCATCTGGACCTCGATGCCACCCAGCGCGGGGGGCTGTCATACCTGGTGAAGGTGGACAAGGCCAAGTTCTCGCGCATGGTGATGCCCGGTGACCGCCTGGAGCTCGAGGTGCAACTGAAGCGCGCGATCCGCAACATGACGCTCTACTGCGGCACCGCCCGCGTCGACGGCAAGGAAGTCGCCTGCGCGGAGATCCTCTGCGCCGAGGCGCGTAGCTGACATGGCGGCGGGCGCGACGATCCATCCGAGCGCGTTCGTCGACCCGCGGGCGCGCCTGGGTGAAGGCGTCGAGATCGGCGCGTTCACGCTGGTCGGCGCCGACGTCGAGATCGGTGACCGCACCCGCATCGGGCCGCACTGCAGCATCCACGGCCCCACCCGCATCGGCCGCGACAACCACATCCACGGCCACGCGGCCATCGGCGGCGAACCGCAGGACAAGAAGTTCCACGGCGAGCGCGTGGAGCTGGTGATCGGCGATGGCAACACGATCCGCGAGTTCGTCACCATCAACCGCGGCACCGGCGACGGCGGCGGGATCACCCGCATCGGCGACGACAACTGGCTGCTGGCCTACACCCACGTGGCGCACGATTGCATCGTCGGCAGCCACTGCGTGTTCTCCAACAACGCGACGCTGGCCGGCCATGTCGAGGTCGGTGACCACGTGATCCTCAGCGGTTTCGTCGGCGTGCACCAGTTCTGCCGGATCGGCATGCATGCCTTCATCGGCATGGGTGCCTTCGTCAACGGCGACGTCCCGCCCTTCGTGATGGTGGCGCAGGACGGCTACGGCCGCCCGCGCGGCATCAACAGCGAGGGGCTGAAGCGGCGCGGCTTCGATCCCGCCCGCACCGCGGCGATCAAGCGCGCCTACCGTGCGCTCTACATGGGTGGCGGCTCGCTGGAGGAGGCGCGCGCAAGGCTCGCCGAACTCGCTGCGGAAAGTGACGACGTGCGCGCCTTCCTCGCGTTCGTCGAAGCCGGACAGCGGCCGTTGCTAAGATGACCGGCCCGGCCCGGAACCACGCGCGCCCGTGAACACCACGCCCACGACCGCAGCCTCTCCGGCCACCGCAACGCTTCACTCCCCGCTCCCGGCCACGTTGCCGCGGGCACCGCGTTTCGCGCTGGTTGCCGGCGAAGCCTCCGGGGACCTGCTCGGCGCCGGCCTGGTCGACGCGCTGCGCGCGCGCTTCCCGGGGGCCACGTTCGCCGGGGTCGGTGGCGATGCGATGCGTCGTGCCGGTTTCGATGCGTGGCATGACGCCTCCGAACTCGCGGTGATGGGACTGACGGAAGTCCTCGCCCACCTGCCCAGGCTTTTGCGCCTGCGTGCCGGCCTGCAGCAACGCATCCTCGCTTGGAAGCCGGACGTGTTCATCGGCATCGATGCACCGGACTTCAACCTCGGCCTCGAGCGGCGCCTGAAACAGCGCGGGCTGCGCACCGTGCATTACGTGAGTCCATCGGTATGGGCGTGGCGGCGCGGCCGCGCGGCGAAGCTCGGGCGCAGCGCGGACCGGGTGCTGTGCCTGTTCCCGATGGAGCCGCCGATCTACGCGAAATACGGGGTCGATGCGCGCTTCGTCGGCCACCCGATGGCCGACGAAATGCCGCTGGAACCGGATCGACGCACCGCGCGCCAGCGGCTCGGCCTGCAGAAGCAGGGTCCGGTGCTGGCGGTGTTGCCGGGTTCGCGCCAGGGCGAGGTCGCGCGACTGGGGCAGGTGTTCCTCGACGCCGCCGCGCTCGTCGCCACCGCCATGCCCGGCCTGCAGGTCGTGGTACCCGCGGCCAACCCCGCCTGCCGGCAGATGCTCGACGCACTCGCCGCCGCCTCCCCGCTACGCGGTGACGCGCTGCGCATCATCGACGGCCAGGCGCGCGAAGCGATGGTGGCCGCGGACGTGGTGCTGCTGGCTTCGGGCACCGCCACGCTGGAAGGCCTGCTGGCGAAGCGACCGATGGTGGTGGGCTACCGGGTGTCGCGGACCACGGCGGCGATCGTGCGCGCGCTGGGGCTGCTCAAGGTCGACACCTACTCGCTGCCAAACGTGCTGGCGGGAAAGCCGGTGGTACCCGAACTGATCCAGGAAGACTGCACCGCGGAACGGCTGTCGGCCGCGGTGCTGGGGTTCCTGCACGATCCGGCCGCGGCGGCCGCACTGGAGCCGTGCTTCGCGGGGATCCACCGCACCCTGCGCCGCGATGCCTCGGCGCGCGCGGCGGATGTCATCGAAACGCTGATCGACCGCCGCTGAGCCATGCGTACGCGAAACGGCTGACGCAGTCAGTTCGCCGTCCTTGTCGCGCCGCACCGTCGCCGATACCCTGCCCGCGTGCACCGTCGCCCGCTCCCGATTTCCGTTCCGGTCCATGCCAGCGCCCGTGGCCGGCGCCGCCTGTCCCGGGGCGTGGCCCCATGACGACGGCGGATGACTGGATCCTCGGCGTCGACGAGGCCGGGCGTGGCCCCCTCGCCGGGCCGGTGGTGGTCGCCGCGGTGGTATTCGATCCCGCGCGGCCGCGCATCAACGGCCTCAACGACTCCAAGCAGCTGACCGCGGAACGGCGCGAGGCGCTGTATGCGCGCATCGTCGAGCGCGCACTGGCATGGAGCATCGTGTCGGTCGACGTCGACGAGATCGACCGCATCAACATCTTCCACGCCACCATGCAGGGCATGCGCCGTGCGCTGGAAAACGCCATCAGCGGGCTCGAACGCGAGCGCTGCGTGGCGCGTATCGATGGCAACCACCTGCCCAAGGCCCTGCCCTGCCGTGCGGAAGCCTGGGTCGACGGGGATGCACGCGACCGCGCGATCATGGCCGCGTCGATCCTCGCCAAGGTGGCGCGCGACCGCGCGATGGTGGCCTTGCATGCCGACCACCCGGTGTACGGCTTCGACCGCCACAAGGGCTATTCCACGCCCGAGCATCTCGCCGCGCTGCGCACCCACGGACCCTGCGTGATCCACCGCCGCAGCTTCGCCCCGGTGCGCCAGGCGGCGACGCCGGCGCCGGTCTGCGCCGACCTGTTCGACAGCGCGCTGATCCCGGCCTGACGGGCCCGAGGTCGCCCCGCTCCGTGCGCGGGCTCGCCGCTGGCGCTGCCCCGCCATTCCACGCCGCGCGTGGCTAGCGCGGCTCGCTGACGCCGCCGGAGCCGGCGGTGGACGCGGACGCCGACAGATGGATCACGCCGGTGGCGAAGTCACGTGAATCCACCGGCGCGTCCTCGGCGACGATGCGATAGACCCACGATCGCGCCCTCTGCGCCCGCGGCGCCTGCCAGCTGATGACCACGACAGTCTGCGCGCTCGCCTCCAGCGTGAACCCGTCCTGCCGGTCTACCGGTGCAGGCAGCGCTTCCGGTGCCGTGGGGACGAACGGCAGGAACTCGATGTCGTCATCGCCGCGGCCGTCGACGGCGTGGAGCCGCAGCGGGCCGACGCCGGCCTGCCGGCAGATCCACACCAGTTCGACGTCGTCTCCCACGTCCAGCAGCGGCGAGTCGACGGCGCCCCGGCCCTGCGGGTCGACCAGAACCTCAATGAACCTGTGCATGCGGCTCTCCCTTGTTGCGCCCGGAAGCTCCGGGCGTGGTGGAGTCGACGCCGGCGCCAACGCCGGCATCGACGAACGGGTTGCTGGCGAACCGTTGCGCGGGTACCCCGGCCGCGGTGGCGGCGGCAACGCGCGTGGCCACCTCGGCCGTGCTGCCCGCGAGCGAGAACGTCTGCGCATTGATCGCGGCCACTTCGCCCGGCTCGCCGCCGAGGCGCTCGGCCTCGAGCGCGCGCTGGCGCGCAGCCTGGTGATGGCCGAGGGCGGCCTCGTACCAGCCCAGCGCCGCCTGCGCCTTGGCGTCGTCGGGCTTGAGCGCCAGATAGGCGATGGCGAGGCTGCGTGCCTGTTCGTACCGCGCCGCCGACTGCGCCGCGGTCACCGGGTCCGCCCGCAGGGCGTCGGCCAGTGCGCCCCAGACCCAGAAGTCCTCGTGGTCGAACTCCAGCGCGCGTTGCATCAGTTCAGCGGCCCTGGGGTAGTCACCGGACTGGAACATCAGGATGCCGTAGTTGAGGTAGGCCTCCTTGCCCGGACGGATCGCGAGTGAACGGTTGAACGCGTCGGCCGCCTCGCGGTGGCGGCCGGCATTGAGATACATCCCGGCAAGGCTGCTCCAGAGGTTCTCGTCCTCCGGACGCAGTGCGACCGCCTCGCGATAGGCCTGGATCGCGGGACCGGTGCGACCGGCGAGGAACTCGCGATAGCCGATCCTGGCGATGATCGAGGCGTCGCCCGGCCGCATCGCGCGGGCGCGCCGGTACTCGGCCATGGCCGCGTCGGTGTTCCCGTCGGCGTCGTGCAGCAGGCCCTGGCGCAGGTGCACCTCGGCCAGCAGGCCCGGGTCCTGCGCCGCGCGTGCATAGCGCGCACGTGCCGCATCCGGTTCGCCGCGCTGGCGGTGGATGTCGCCCAGCAGCAGGTCGACCCGGCGCCACTCCGGCGCCAGCCGCTGCGCGGCGACGCAGGCCGCCTGCGCCCGCCCCAGGGCCGAGGCATCGCGCGCACTGGAGAACCGCCACAGCTCGGACCGGCAGATGCCGAGTTCCGCCGCGGCCAGCCCGGCGTCCTCGCCCAGCGCCTGCCGGAACAGCGAGATCGCCGCCTGTGCATCCTCCTCGCCGCCGCTGCGGCGCAGGTGCTGCAGGCCGCGCAGGTAGATGTCGAACGCCGCCACGTTGCGGGTCGGTGCCAGCCGCTGTTCGAGCCGGCGGCCGGTATCGGGCATCACCGTGACCAGCGCCGAGGCCACGTCCTGGGCGATCTCCCCCTGCGTCGCGAAGATGTCGTCGAGCACCCGGTCGTAATGGCGGCTCCACAGCGTGTAGCCGGTGGCGGTGTCGGCCAGGCGCGCGCTGATGCGCACCCGTCGGCCGTCGCGGCGCACGCTCGCATCCAGCACGGCGGCCACGCCCAGCCGTTCGCCGAGCGCACGGGGGTCGCGTTCGCCATCCAGCGCGCCGGGGCTCATCAGCGCGGCCACCGTCAGCCCGGGCACGCCGGCAAGCGCGTCGTGCATCTCCACAGCCAGGCCTTCGGCGAAGTAGTCGTCCTCGCGGTTGCTGCCGAGGTTGGCGAACGGCAGCACGGCGACCGACGCCGCTCGCGGTGCCGGCGCGCGCTGGCTCCACCAGCCGAGTGCGACCAGCAATCCCACGGCCGCAAGCCACGGCCACCAGCCGGCCCAACGACTCCTCGGTGCCGGCGCGGTGCGGGGCGGCTGCGGCGGGTGTTCCTCCGGGCGATCGCCCTCGGGCCCGGATGCGGCGTCGTCCACCTCGACCACGGCGATGAAGCGGTAGCCGAGGCCGTGCTGGGTCTGGATGCAGTGCGGGTGGTGGAAATCGTCGCCAAGGACATGGCGCAACTGGGCGATGGCCCGCGCCAGCACGCCCGGGGTGACGTGCCGGTGGCCCCATACCGCATCCAGCAGGGCATCGCGCAGCACCAGCTCGCCCGCGTGCCGCAACAGATGGACCAGCACCGCGAACGCCTTCGGCTCGAGCGTGAGGGGCTCGCCGCCGCGCTCCAGGACATGCGCCGGCACGTCGACCACGCAATCGCCGAACCGGTAGCGCTCCGGCCCGTGGCCGGCCCCGCCTGCGGCGTGTTCGTCCGGCATCGTCCTACCCTCATGGCCTCCTCATCGATCCGTCATCAATCCGTGTGGAACCCGCATGGCGCCATCGCGACCGGGCCGGCCGTGTGCGGGACGCTGGCATTGCGCCGGAGTCCACGGCGCTACCTCTCCCGGAGCACACCTCATGTATGCCAACGACGAAATCGCGCAGACCCTGCCATTCCCGCAGGTCCTCACCCAACCCTATGCCGGCCGATGCCGCCGCAGCCATGTCGCCGGCGCCGTGCTCGACCCCGGCAGGCTCGACAGCTTCAACGCACTGCTCGGTCAGCTCGGACGCTCCCACCCGCTGCAGGCCGACCAGATCGCCACCGCCGCGCGGATCCTCGCCCACGCCACGGCCGGCGCCAACGACGCGCCACCGTGCATCCGTCACCGGCTCGATCTCGCCGGCCAGCTGGCACCGATGGTCGGTGACCGCGCCTGGGCCGTGGACGAGGCGATGCTGCCCCCTGCGCTCAGCGTGCTTGCCTACCTCGGCGACAGTGCCGACCTGATTCCGGACGACCTCGCCTGCGTCGGTCGCCTCGACGATGCGCTGGTGATCGATGCCGCCTGGCCCCGGCTGGCGGCGGAGGTCGCCGGCTTCGTGGACTTCTGCCGCCTGCGACGGCTGGAGGCACAGTGGCTCGGCAGCCCGGAGACCGCGTTCCGTTTCGATCGCAACGACTGGAAGGCCGCGCGCCTGGCCGAGGCGACGCTGAACGCGCATCGGGACCGGGTGTGGCTGTCGAGCTATGTGCCCGCCGGCGGGGCGCGCTTCCAGGTCCACTGAACCGGTGTCGTGCGTTCCGCCAGCGACAGGCCGGCGTCGGGATGATGCGGGCTGCGCCCGGTGTCCGTCGCGCGGCCCGGGGACTGTCAAGTCTTGTCCCCCCCGGGCCACGCGCCTACGCTGGCGGGTCGACGCAACCACCGTCCGATGTCCAGCCGCTTCGTCCATCTCCACCTGCACAGCGAGTTCTCGCTCGCCGACTCGACGATCCGCATCCCGCAGCTGGTCGCGCGTTGCGCTGCGTTGAACCAGCCGGCGCTGGCGGTGACCGACCGCAACAACCTGTTCGCGCTGGTCGGCTTCTACGGCAAGTGCGAGGCCGCCGGCGTCAAGCCGATCGCCGGCGCCGACGTGATGGTCGCCGCAGGTGACGAGCCCGCGTATCCGGTCACGCTCCTGTGCCGCAACCGCGCCGGCTACCTCAACCTCTCGCGCCTGCTCACGCGCGGCTGGCTGGAAGGCCATCGCAACGACGGCGTGGTGGTGCGCCCGGACTGGCTGAAGGCGCATGCCGGCGACCTGTTCGCACTGGTCGGCCGCCATACCGAGGCCGGGCGGCTCGCGGCGACCGGCAAGCACGAGCTCGCGCTGGGCTGGCTGGCCGACCTGCAGACGGCGTTCGACGATCGCCTCCACCTGGAACTGACCCGCACCGGCCGCGATGGCGAGGCGCAGTTCAACGACTTCGCCCTGCATGCCTCGTCGGTGCGCGGGATTCCCGTGGTGGCCAGCAACGACGTGCGCTTCCTCGATGCCGACGGCTTCGAGGCGCACGAGGCACGGGTGTGCATCGCGTCCGGGCGCGTGCTCGACGATCCGCGCCGCCCGCGCGACTACAGCCGCGAGCAGTACCTGAAGTCCAGCGAGGAAATGGCGGAGCTGTTCGCGGACATTCCCGACGCGATCGACAACACCGTCGCGCTGGCGCAGCGCTGCAATGTCGAACTGGGCCTGGGCACGTACTACCTGCCGCAGTTCCCGGTGCCCGACGAACACACCCTCGACAGCTGGATCCGCAAGGAAGCGCGTGACGGGCTGGAGGAGCGGCTGGCGAAGTATCCGGTGGCCGCCGGCCATACCCGCGAAAGCTATGCCGAGCGGCTGGAGATCGAGCTCGACGTCATCACCAAGATGGGGTTCCCAGGCTACTTCCTGATCGTCTCCGACTTCATCAGGTGGGCCAAGGAGCACGACATCCCGGTGGGTCCGGGGCGCGGCTCGGGCGCCGGCTCGCTGGTGGCGTGGGCGCTCAAGATCACCGACATCGACCCGCTGCCCTACGACCTGCTGTTCGAGCGCTTCCTCAACCCCGAACGCGTGTCGATGCCGGACTTCGACATCGACTTCTGCATGGACCGCCGCGACGAGGTGATCGACTACGTCGCCGCGAAATACGGCCGCGACCGCGTCAGCCAGATCATCACCTACGGCACCATGGCCGCGAAGGCGGTGGTGCGCGACGTCGGCCGCGTGCTCGGCTATCCGTACGGCATGGTCGACGGCATCGCCAAGCTGGTGCCCAACGTGCTCGGCATCTCGCTGTCGGACGCGATGGGCCGCACCGACAAGTCGCGCAGCGACGAGGCCTGGCGTTCGCCGGAACTCATCCAGCGCTACCAGGACGAGGACGAGGTGCGCGACCTCATCGACCTCGCGCTGCAGCTGGAAGACCTCACCCGCAACGCCGGCAAGCACGCCGGCGGCGTGGTGATCGCGCCCTCGCCGCTGTCGGACTTCTGCCCGCTGTTCGCCGAACACGACGAGGGTGGCCGCGGCCGCAACCCGGTCACCCAGTTCGACAAGGACGACGTCGAAGCCGTGGGCCTGGTCAAGTTCGACTTCCTCGGCCTGCGCACGCTCACGATCATCGACTGGGCGGTGAAGGCGATCAACGTGCGCCGTGCTGCCAGCGGAGAGGCACCGCTCGACATCGCCGCGCTGCCGCTCGACGACAGGGCCGCCTACGAACTGTTCGCGCGTGGCGACACGGTGGCGGTGTTCCAGTTCGAATCGCGCGGCATGCGCGAACTGCTGAAGCGCGCGAAGCCGGATACGTTCGAGGACATCATCGCGCTCGCGGCGCTGTTCCGCCCCGGCCCGCTGGGCTCGGGGATGGACCGCGACTGGGTCGACCGCAAGCACGGAAATGCCGAGGTCACCTATCCGCACCCGCTGCTGGAGCCGGTGCTCAAGCCCACCTACGGCGTCATCGTCTACCAGGAACAGGTGATGCAGATCGCCCAGGTCCTGGCCGGCTATTCGCTGGGCGGCGCCGACCTGCTGCGCCGCGCGATGGGCAAGAAGAAGCCCGAGGAGATGGCCAAGGAGCGCGCCAAGTTCGAAGCCGGCGCGGCGGAGAACGGCGTCGACCCGAAGGTCGCCACCGGCATCTTCGACCTGATGGAGAAGTTCGCCGAGTACGGCTTCAACAAGTCGCACTCGGCGGCGTATGCGCTGGTGGCCTACCAGACCGCCTGGCTGAAGGTGCATTACCCGGCCGAGTTCATGGCCGCGGTGCTGTCGTCGGACATGGACAACACCGACAAGGTGGTCGGCTTCCTCGACGAGGCGCGCGCGCTGAAGCTCGAGGTGCTGCCACCGGACGTCAACGCCTCGGCGTACATGTTCGAGGCCACCGACCCGGCCACCATCCGCTACGGCCTGGGCGCGGTGAAGGGCGTTGGCCGCGGTGCCTGCGAGGCGATCGCCGCGCAGCGCGCGACCGGCGGGCTATTTGCCGACCTGCTCGATTTCTGCCGCCGCTGCGAAGGCGCGCGGCTCAATCGGCGCACGCTGGAGGCGCTGATCCAGGCCGGCGCCCTGGATGCGCTGGGCAGCAACCGCGCCTCGCTGATGCTGCAACTGCCCGAGGTGCTCAAGGCCTGCGACCAGCTCGCGCGCGAGCGCGCCGCGGGCCAGGTGTCGTTGTTCGGTGGGCCGTCGGAATCGGCGCCGATCCACATCGACCTGCCCCGGACCAGCGAATGGCCGCTGGCGCAGCTGCTCGCGGGTGAGCGCGAGACGCTGGGCCTGTTCCTCAGCGGCCACCCGATGGATCCCTACCGCACCGAGCTGCGCGAACTGCTCGGCCACCACCTCGGCGAACTGGATGCGGTGTGGGCGGCGCGTCCCGATTCCGGCCGCGGCGGCTGGCGTCCCGAGGTGACCACGATCATCGCCGGGCTGGTGGTGGGCATGCGCAAGCGCGGCGACACCCAGGCCTTCGTGCAGCTGGAGGACGGGCATGGGCGGCTGGAGTGCGCGTTCTTCGCCGAGGCCTGGCAGGAGTTCGCGCCACTGCTCACCCGCGACCGCATCCTGATCGTCGAGGGCGGCCTGCGCGAGGACGAATTCAGCGGCGGCTTCGCGCTGCGCGCGCGCCGCGCCTGGGACTACCTGCAGCTGTGCCCGCAGATCGCGAAGCGTGTCGCGCTGCGGCTGGACCTGCGCAAGCCCGGCCTGCTGCAGGACGTCGAACGCCTGCTCGACGCCCACCGTCCCGGCGAAACCCCGTTGCGCTACGACCTCACCGTGCCCGCCGGCGCTGCCGGCACGCTGGAAGTCAACGGCGCGCATTCGGTGCGCGTGGACGCCGACCTGATCGGCGCGCTGCGCGCCCGCGACGGCGTGCACGTGCGGGTGGCGATGTCGCGCCCGTGGGCGAATGGCTGACCGGTCCCTACCCCGCGGTACGGGCCACATCGCACCTACACGCTAGACTGTCCGACTTTTCCGGCCGAGTCCCGCCGATGAATCCCAACTACCTCGACTTCGAGCAGCCCATCGCCGATCTGGAAGCGAAGCTCCAGGAGCTGCGCCAGGCCAGCACCGGTTCCGCGGTCAACGTCGACAACGAAGTGCACGCGCTGCAGGACAAGATGCGCCGCCGCACCGCGCAGATCTTCCGTGACCTGTCGCCGTGGCAGGTGTCGCAGCTGGCCCGCCATCCGGCGCGTCCGTACACGCACGACTACATCCACCATATCTGCGACGAGTTCCAGGAACTCGCCGGCGACCGCGCCTACTCGGACGATCTCGCCATCGTCGGTGGCCTCGGCCGCATCAACGGCCGCAGCGTGATGATCATCGGCCACCAGAAGGGTCGCGACACCAAGTCCAAGGTGCGCCGCAACTTCGGCATGCCGCGCCCCGAGGGCTACCGCAAGGCGCTGCGCCTGATGAAGATGGCGGAACGCTTCGGCCTGCCGCTGATGACCTTCATCGACACCCCCGGCGCCTATCCGGGCATCGGTGCCGAGGAGCGCGGCCAGTCGGAAGCGATCGCGCGCAACCTGATGGAGATGGCCGAGCTGAAGACCCCGATCATCTGCACCGTGATCGGCGAAGGCGGCTCCGGCGGCGCGCTGGCGATCGGCGTCGGCGACCGCACGCTGATGTTCGAATACAGCACCTATTCGGTGATCTCGCCGGAAGGTTGCGCGTCGATCCTGTGGAAGGATGCCGGCAAGGCGCGCGACGCCGCCGAGCAGCTCGGGCTCACCGCCAGGCGCCTGCACGGGCTCGGGCTGGTCGACAAGGTGATCCGCGAACCGATCGGTGGCGCACACCGCAATCCGCGCCAGACCGCGATCCGGCTGAAGTCCGTGCTGCTCAACGAACTCGACGCGCTGGAAGCGCTGCCGATGCCGGAACTCCTGCAGCGCCGCTACGAGCGCCTGCGCGGCTACGGGGCGTACGAGGCAGCCTGAGCCTCACCACGCCCGCGCGTACTGCACGGGCACCGGCGCCTCGACACCCAGCTCGCGTGCGGCATGCTGCGGGAAGTACGGATCGCGCAGCAGTTCGCGGCCCAGCAGCACCATGTCGGCCTCTTCGCGGGCCAGCACGTCCTCGGCCTGCGCGGCGCTGGTGATCAGGCCGACCGCGCCGGTGGCGATGCCGGCGGCGCGGCGGATCGCACCGGCGAACGGCACCTGGTAGCCCGGGCCGAGCTCGATCCGCTGCCACGGCACCAGCCCGCCGCTGGAGACGTCGACGAGGTCGACGCCTGCGTCGCGCACGCGCCTGCACAGCGCGATGCTCTGCTCGGGATCCCAGCCGCCCTCTGCCCAGTCTGTAGCCGAGATCCGCAGCCACAGCGGCAGGCGTTCCGGCCAGACCTCGCGCACCGCCGTGATTACTTCCAGCGTCAGCCGGATGCGCTGCTCGAAACCGCCGCCCCAGGCATCGTCGCGCCGGTTGGTGAGTGGCGACAGGAACTGGTGCAGCAGGTAGCCGTGTGCGGCGTGGATTTCGACGAGTTCGAACCCCGCTTCCAGCGCGCGTTGCGCGGCGGCGCGGAAATCGCCGATGACCCTGTCGATGCCGGCCGCATCCAGCATTGCAGGCTCGGGATAGCCGGCGTCGTAGGTGCCCACGGAAGGCGCCACCACCTGCCAGCCGCCGGCATCCACCGGGACCGCATCCCGGCCTTCCCAGGGCGCCCGGGTGCTGGCCTTGCGGCCGGCATGCGCGAGCTGCACCGCAGGCACGGCCCCGTGCGCACCCAGGAACGCGGTGATCGGTGCCCACGCCTCCGCCTGCGCGACGTTCCACATTCCGGTATCGGACGGCGAGATCCGCCCTTCCGGCGATACCGCGGTGGCCTCGGCCATCACCACGCCGGCCCCCCCCACCGCGCGACTGCCCAGGTGCACCAGATGCCACGCGCCGGGCAAACCGTCCGTGGCGCTGTACTGGCACATCGGCGATACCGCGATGCGATTGCGCAGGACGAGGGAACGTTGGGCGAACGGTGCGAACAGCCGGCTCATCAGGATCTTCCGCATGGGGACACGGCACTCTAGCGAAGCCGCCGGCATGGGGGATGCGGTTGGCGGATCGCAGCGCCGCGGGCGTGGCACCATGCGCGGATGCCTGCATCCGTCGACCTGCCGCAGTGGATCCCGTCCGGCGTCGCCGGTCCGGTACTGGTCGGTTTCAGCGGCGGCCTCGATTCCACCGTGCTGCTGCATCGTCTTGCCGTCGACCGCGACGTGCGCGCGCAGGGGCTGCGTGCGGTGCATGTGCATCACGGTTTGCAGCCGGCCGCGGACGACTGGGCCGCGCATGCCGTGCAGACGTGCGCGGCGCTCGACGTGCCGCTGGAGATCCACCACGCACGGGTGCAGCGCGATGCCGGACACGGCATGGAGGCAGCCGCACGCCACGCGCGCTATGCCGCCTTCGATGCGCGCCTGCAACCCGGCGGGATCCTGGCGCTTGCCCACCATCTCGACGACCAGGCCGAGACCTTCCTGTTGCGTGCGCTGCGGGCCTCCGGCGTTGAGGGGCTGTCGGCCATGCGCCCGTGGCGCGCGCATGGCACGGGCTGGCTGTGGCGCCCGCTGCTGGCGACGCCGCGCGCGCACCTGTTCCACCAAGCGCGCGACCAGGCGCTGCTGTGGATCGAGGATCCCAGCAACGCCGGGCTCGATCCGGACCGCAACTTCCTCCGCCATGCGGTGTTGCCGCGATTGCGCGAGCGCTGGCCGCACGCCGCGGAGGGCCTCGCCCGCAGCGCCGGCTTCGCGGCGCAGGCCAGCGATCTGCTGGCCGCGGACGATGCGGAAGCGTTCGCCGCGGCACGCTGCGATGACCCTGCAGTCGTGCGCGTGGATGTGCTGGGCACGCTGCCGGCAGCCCGGCGCGCGCGCGCGCTGCGGCACTGGATCGCGACACTCGGGCTGCCGCCGTTGCCGGCCAATGGTGTGGCGTGCATCGAACAGATGCTCGCCAGCAAAGCGCGCGACGGCGACGCCTGTTTCGACTATGCGGGCACCC